>JAJDOL010000104.1 GCA_022340195.1 Chromatiaceae bacterium | reverse complement strand
CACTTCGAGGTCGGTATTGCCGTGGACGAGCGGCTTGGAATCGAGACACAGGCAATCTGCGATACCCCGGACTCGCCGCAGGCGATCGATCTCGGCGCGCGGTTGCAAGTGCCGCGTGCCTCTTTGACCGCCTCGGGACATACCCACGAGGCGGTGGTCGCTTTTGACACCGACGGCGAGTTTCTTGCCGACTACGGTAACGACGTGAGTGCCGCCAACAGTGCCATCGGCGACCTCCTGACGGCGCTCAATGTGATCTACGAACGCGACCTCGGCTTGCGCCTGTTGCAGGGCGAAACGGTGCTGCGTACCAACTCGGAATCCGATCCCTACGCGTCTTCCGCGACCAGGAATCAGCTCGACGAGGTCGGCTACTGGTGGGAGGTCAACAAAAGCGGCGTCGAACGGGTGTGGGTGGCCCTGCTTTCAGGCAAGGGCTTCTCCAACGGCTACAGTTGCAGCGCTGCGGGAATCGCCTGGGTGGACCAATACTGCGATGAGGTGGTCTCCGGCGGCCCCTACGACGGCGGCTCTTACAGTGCCACCCAGGTGCTGCGGTGTGTTCCGCTCGGCGGCAGCTCCAACACCAACCTGATTGGCCACGAGATCGGCCACAACGCCGGCTCTGGTCATACACACTGTTACGCGCCCGAGGTGGACCAGTGTTACAACGCCCAGAACGGCTGCTATTCTGGTGTGCCCAGCTGTCCCGACTTCAGCGGAATTATCCCAGGAATTCCCGCCGGAAAGGGCACTGTGATGAGCTACTGCAACTTTGGTCAACCATCTGGCGCTGGGTGCGGATCGACTCAGCCCTTCTTCCACCCCACAGTGAGCGCCCGCATTCAGCAGAGTATCGAAGTCAACACACCAGGCTGCGTGCAGCTCCCCAACTCGACCTGCCAGGTGTCGGATTACGACCTGGCTGCGGCCAACAATGCCGACTCCGGTCCGTTTATCACCGAGGGTTCGATCACCGCGGGTAGTGGCTACGCGGTGGAGACTGGCGAGACAATCGTCTTTCGCGCCGCGTCATGGATCAAGCTGGAAGATGGCTTCTCGGTCCGCGGTACTTTCACTGCCACAATCGACCCCTTGATCGATTGCCCGTAGCCACCACTCGGGCGCATCGCCGCGCTGGTCCGACAGTCGCGTTCCAACAGCAAAACGAGGTCGAGAAGCTCCTGGAGAACGGCTCCCGGGGCCGAGGCAACCCCTCGAATGATTCGGAAATAGCGTCGTTGCGCCTGGCAACCAGAATCCGAGAATGTGCGTGTTGAAGGCTGCGCTGATCCACTTCTGCCGGATACTGCTGGATGGGTGATCGACTGGTTTGCCATGCGGATTCAACCCGTTGACGCAACACCCTCACCTCGATGAGGAGAGTCGCCTTCGACCCACACCTGCAGCGGCGCACCGACGCAAGGACCGCAATAGCTCGGAAGGATATAGTATCGCTCGTGCCACGGCGTAACGGCGGGATAGAATCGGCGTCCAGCGTTCACCCAATAGTGGAGCCAGAAGATGCAGCGTCTGCCGCGCGAGCGGACCCTCAGCCCGTCTGAGCCAATGCCCGAGAATGGTTGACAGGAGCTGAAGCTCTAACGATCAGCCAGGAAAGGTTGCGGAACAGCGTGCTGAAAACGGGCACTTGCGCCAGGCGCGTCTCTCGCCGCCCCTGCCGCTGGAAAAAGCAATTCGGACACCTCACCTTCCTTCGAGAGCTGGGCGTTTCTGATGCTTGGGGGTTAATCGTGAGTTGTAAGGTCGAAGAGCTAATTCGTGAGGAGGTGCCGTCCCTCGAGGAGGCGACTACCGTTTGGGAGGCGGCGCGGTTGATGGCCACGCGCAACGTGGGATCCTGCGTTGTTACCCGCGACGGGCAGGCGGTTGGACTGTTCACCGAGCGCGATCTACTCACGCGTGTTGTAGCCGACGGGCGCAATCCGTCCGCGCTGAGCCTAGGTGAGGTCTGCTCCCGCGATCTAGTCCGCGTGGACCACGATATCAGCTGCCGGGAGGCGGTGATGAAGATGCAGGCGCGTCGGTGCCAGCGGGTGCTCGTGTACCGGGAACAGCGGTTTTTAGGATTGCTCAAGCTGCCCGATTTGGCCTACGCCATGGCGTCTCGCGGCCGGCAGAGGGATATGCTCGTGAATGTCATGGGTGCGGTGACGTTTGCCGTCGCCATCGGGGTTATTGCGATGCTGCTGATCCAACTTCCGGCGCTGGTGAATTTCGTTGGGCAGGCCAAGCCGTAGTAGCCCGGCGATAATTAGAGCGACCACCGGAAGTGGCTGCAGATGCTATGAGTCCGAGCAGGCTTTCGCGGCATTGGTGGGGGATTGCGCAGATGGGTGAGCTGTCGGATTACTGACCAGTCAATCGCCGCTCGCATTCGGTCGGCAGTACGGCAGCCGATTTCCGCGCGGCTGTCCGTTAGCTTCGGCGTCGAGTGCGTCAAAAAATGAAGTCCAGCGGCTCGTAACCATATATTCCACTGATGTGATGGAAGAAGGCGTGACGTCCCGAATGCTTCCATAACGCCGTAATCTGGTTGTCTATCTCCTTGTAGTACTTTAGTCGCTTCGAAACACTGAGCCGGGATCCGAGCTCGTTGGGGTCCACTGTCTGCTCCACCAAGTCCAGCCACATCAGGCTGACGCCCATGATGAAATAGGGCCAGCTTCTTTGGATAGAGTCGGGCCAATTCGGATCGCTAGTTCCTGAGATTGCAGCCCGTTGCGGTCGTGCCGTATCGTCTAGCTTGAGTGCGATCAGGTTGCCGCTCTTCTGTAAACGATCGACGATCCGTTGCGCGCTTATGTCGTCGTAGATTGCGCGAGCCGCCTCAGGCGTGGAGTAAAAAATGAACGAGAATTGGTGCCCCGTGGGGTCGTGGGCCGCGCGCCGGTGAAATCGCCACAGCCTGATCTCGCTGGCATGGCGAGCGAGCAGCGGGGCAATGACCTCGTGAGCAATGATCAGGTTCTGCGAAAAATCCGGACGCTCCTTTTCTCCCCAGGCCATTTGGAAGCGTGCGTACCACCAGTAGTTTCCGTCATCTTCGATCCGTACCTCGGGTGACGGCATTGCCCGTGTGTCTGTCGCCACCTGGGACGGCTGGTGGGCGCAGGCGCCAAGCGTGACGACTAGAAACAAGATTATTCCGAATCTCATCGAGATCCAACGATAGGCGACAAAAGCGATTGCCTAAGGATAACGTATACGCCTAGATTCCGGCGATGTCGGCGCTAAGAAGCCTCGCAAAAATAACTTGAACATCTTGCTTGTCTCTTAGCCCGCCTGCTGCGTTACGGAAAGGGTTACATAGTTCGACTATGCGCCCATTTCCGTGCCTTGCAGGCAGACTGAAATCCGGCGCAATCTGTACAAGTTATTTCTGCTCGGCTCCTAAGGGAGGCTCCGGCCGTAACGGCGAATCCCGGTTGGAAGATGATGCGGCTGCTGGCCTGGAAACTGGCGGCGCCTGTAGATGTGACAGTCAGTGCGGGCTCGACGGTGAGCTCGCTACATCCGGCACCGAAGGCCTGGGTTGAAGCAATGGTAATATCGGAGACCGAGCAGTCAGGTGGTGGAGGGCTCGCGGGCATGTCACTGAAGAACCAGTTGAAACCGTCAGCCGTCTTGCCCGGCGTACGGATCGGGGCTATCTTCTCCCCCCTTGTCGCCCAGGGTCAATCTCTCACCTGAAGCGTCCATCCATTACGCCCTTGCGCGACCCTCTAGGGAGTCGACCGAGATGAAAAGCCTGTGGAGCCAAGCGGAAGCCGCAAAATTCGACACCGACCTGGCGTTGCGCGTGTACAGCTCACGCCTGCTCGGGCGCGACCCCTCTCTCGTGCTGCACGGCGGCGGCAACACCTCGGTGAAGATCCGCGAGGCCAACTTGGTGGGCGAGGAGCAAGACATTCTCTACGTCAAGGGTTCCGGTTGGGATCTGGCCAGCATCGAGGCACGGGGCTTCACTCCCATTCGGATGGATCACTTGTTGAAGCTCGCGCGGCTCGAATCCCTTTCCGACCTGCAGATGGTCAACGAGCTCAAGACGCAGCAGACGATCGCCGCCGCCCCCACTGGCTCGGTCGAGGCCATCCTGCATGCGGCCCTTCCGTTCAAATACGTCGATCACACGCACGCCGACGCGGTGGTTGCCATCACGAATACGGAAGACGGCGAAGTGCGCATCCGCGAGATCTACGGCGACGATCTGGTCGTCATTCCCTACGTCATGCCGGGCTTCGACCTGGCCCGTCTGGTGGCCGAGCGCTTCAGCGCCGAGGCGACCGAGCGTACCGTGGGCATGGTGCTGATGAGTCACGGCATTTTCTCTTTCGGGGCCACGGCGCAAGAGTCCTACGAGCGCATGATCGCGTTGGTGGATCGTGCCGAGCGCTATCTCGCGGCCCACGAGGCGTGGAATCTGCCGGAGACGGGCCTGGATGTTTCGGAGGGGCGGTATAGCCTGGGCCTGGAGCTGGCACAACTGCGCCGGCGAGTATCGGAGGCGGCCGGCCGGCCCATGCTGCTCGCTTGCGACCGGTCCGCCGAGGCGCTGGCCTTCTGCCGCCGCGATGATCTAAGGGTCATCAGCCAGCAGGGACCAGCCACACCGGACCATGTCATCCGCACCAAGCGCTTGCCCATGCTTGGCCGCGATCTGGACGCCTACACGAGCGCCTACCGCGACTATTTCGAGCAGCATGCCCCAAACGCCCGTAACCCGGTACGGATGCTGGACCCGGCACCAAGGGTAATCCTGGATCCGCAGCTGGGTTTGGTAACCTGCGGGAAAAGCGCCAGGGAGACCGGGATCAACGCTGACATCTACCGTCACACGATGCGGATCATACAGCGCGCGGAGCGCCTGGGCGGCTGGCGAGCCCTTCCGGCAACGGATATCTTCAACGTGGAGTATTGGGAGCTGGAGCAGGCCAAGCTGCGCACGGGTGGAGAACCGCCCAAGTTCCTGGGCGAGGTGGCGCTTGTAACGGGGGCTGCCTCCGGCATAGGCAAGGCCTGTGTCGCGTCCCTGCTTGCCCGGGGGGCGGCAGTCATCGGTCTAGACCTGAATCCAGCCGTCACCGAGAGTTATCAGCGTGCCGACTATCTGGGTCTTGCGTGTGACCTCACAGATACCAGCGCCCTGGAGCAGGCTCTGGAGAGCGCTCTGCGTTGCTTTGGAGGGATGGACATGCTCATCCTCAATGCTGGTATCTTCCCTCGCGGCAAGCACATCGCTGATTTGGACGACGGACTCTGGCGGCAGGTGATGGCGGTCAATCTCGACGCCAACCTTGCCCTGCTGCGCATGTGTTATCCGTTGCTGAAGCTGGCGCCGAACCTGGGTCGGGTCGTCGTGATCGGCTCCAAGAACGTGCTGGCCCCGGGACCAGGGGCGGCTGCGTACTCCGCCTCCAAAGCTGCCCTGAATCAGCTGGTCCGGGTCGCCGCCCTGGAGTGGGCCGGCGACGGTATCCGCATCAACAGCCTGCATCCGGACGCGGTTTTCGACACGGGTTTGTGGACCGACGAGATTCTCCAGGCTCGCGCCGAGCACTACTGCATGACGGTTCAGGAGTATAAGACCAAGAACCTGCTAAAAACCGAGGTCAGATCGCTGGATGTGGCGGAGCTGGTCGCCGAGATGTGTGGTCCCCTGTTCGCCAAAACCACAGCCGCCCAGTTGCCGGTGGATGGTGGCAACGAAAGGGTTGTTTGAGGACGGCAGCGCGAAAACGAAAGTTTTGCCCCTCGAGAGCAAGCGAGAACATCCGGTCGGTCTCCTCGATCGGCCGCCGTCGGCCGGCGGCAGCGTTAGGTCACTTTGCAGGTAATGTGTCTGAAACCCGGGTCGTCCCGCTCAACGGGTGGGACGTGGAAATCACGAATCGACTCCGACAGCGTGCTCAGCGGCTCGTCGGGCGCGAGCCGCAACGGGCAATTGCGTCGTTCCAGACCGTTGTTCCAGAGATGAAGATGCAACCATTTCGGTTGGGATACTGTCTGAGACGGTTTTCCAATGAATCGAGTTGTGTTTCAACGTTGAGTTTGTGATGCCGCGTCGTCGGACACGGCGATTCGAGATATAGCTCGCTATGAAGCCTCGAATTAGAACGAAAGGCCAGAGGACGATGTGATGCGCGTCACAACGCGACCGATTTCACGCGTCTATCTCGGTTTGCGGGGGCGGTACGAGGTTTCATGTCCGCTATGCTTCTAGCTTCGCAAGCTCTATATCCGCTACTTCTCTAGATTGGTACAGGGTTCCGATAGTCGTGGTCCAAATCATGAAATTCCGTTGCAGGCAACTTCTAGACAGGGTGGTGATTAACCGCGTCATCATTCTCTTGATCGCAAGTACGCTTTTCGGGTGCGCGCCTTTGCCACTACGCGGCACGTCCGGGCAGGAGTCGGAGAAACGGGAGCAGGAAGCCGTGGCGCAGGAGCGGGATTCAGAGATGCTCTTTGAGTGGCTTGGCGACGGCCGCACCGTCTCACGCATTGAGATCAATGTTGACGATCAAAAGGCGGTTTTCTACGACGGATCGAACCAGGTCGGTTGGTCCATGGTCGCGTCGGGAGTCGATTACTTTGCTACTCCGAAGGGAAGGTTCACGGTCAGCGAAAAGGTTGCCGACAAGCGGTCGAATCTGTACGGAAGGATCTACGACAGTGACGGCAAACTGCTGATAGTGAACGCAAAGAAGGGGGTTCATCGCATCCCGCCCGGGGGTAGCTTCCGCGGCGCTGAGATGCCCTTTTTCATGCGCCTGACCAAGGGTGGCGTCGGGATGCACGGCGGGCCGATACCCAAGCCAGGTGTTCCTGCCTCCCACGGCTGCATCCGCTTGCCGCAGACTCTTGCGCCCATCCTGTACGAGCATGTCGCTATCGGGACGCCGGTGGATGTTGTCGGGAGCTAAATGGATTCGGTTGGTCGTGTCGCACCTAAAATGCCAGATAATTAACCGGGTAGCCTGTTTCCTTGTTGGCCAGCCCCGAAGGTTGGAACCGGTGGCAAAGCGCGCCGACAAGAGCATTTGACAACTAAACCCAGATTGCGTTGAATACATTTTCCTGAAAGGGTTTCTTAAGGATCTGTGGGTTATTGATCATGAAGATGAATAGAAAAACATTGTTCTTGCGAGCGGCTCTTTCGTTCACTTTGACTGGTCCCGTCCCG
>JAJDOL010000056.1 GCA_022340195.1 Chromatiaceae bacterium | reverse complement strand
GGAGGGCCATGAACGAAAATACCGGCCTCCCGCACTTGGTGGGAGGCCGGCAAAAGCCAGCGAGCCGGCTCTATCTCGATACGGTCTTTTAGATCAGGGTCTATTTGCCCATGATCTTTGCGTACATGCGATCCAGACGTTCGGTGTTGGCGTCGCAGCACGCCTGAGCGGCGTTGGCCTTGTCGAGGGCCTCCTGAGCCATGTCGCGAGCATGCTGATCCGTGCACCCACCCAGCAGGCCGATGCTCAAGACGGCAGCGGCGGACAGGGAAGCTAGCGTTACGATTCTTGACATTGCTGTTTCTCCTTTTGATTAAAGCCTATTGGCCCTTTAATTCTATAACATATGCCGACCGTTTTTCTGAACATAGACAGTACGATGTTCGCGGCAACGACGCTTGCTACCCTTTATATCCGGAGCCCAACCGGGGAGGTTTGTATTATTCGATATAATTCATGTGGATAGGGGTCGGTCCCTCGCGATTTTAGGGTCAAACCGAAAGGTCCATAGGAGATGAGATTCCGGGGCAGGCGGATGGTCCCTCTTTGAGACGCCGGTGGCGAACGTATTCGTACATGACGATCGAGGCGGCCACGCTGACGTTGAGACTCTGTACCACGCCGCTGTGCGGAATCGTCAGGCGCTCGATATCCGGGAAATCCGATCGCTCGAAGCTCAATCCAACCTCTTCGTGACCGAAAATGAAAGCGCTGTTCTGCGGAAGCTCGCATTCGTCAAGTGGGGCACCACCGGTGGGCTCGAGTGTAAACAGCCGGTACTGGCGTTCCCGCAGCATCAGATAGCTTTCGCAAAAGGTATCGAAGAAACGTGCCGGTACCGCCTTGAAGGCCCCCTTGGCGGGTGCTGGATCAAAAGGGCCGATATCGATCAGGTGGATTTCTCGGGCTCCGAAGGCCTGAGCGCTACGGAAAATCTTGGGGACATTGAAGCCTGCTTTCAGGTGGTCGAGCACGATGACGAATGGCTGCTCTCCCGGCTTCGCGAGCAGGTTGCGATGGCGATGCTTGCCGTAACGACGCAGCGCCTGGGTTCGATCGCGTTTCCTGTTTCGTTGCGCGGTCATATCCTCGGGTTTCGCCGAATGGGGGCCCTTAACTGTGGCCCTGGTACAGTTTACTATTCCAGTGCAACGGGCTGCGCACAGCAACCTTTTTATTGAGATGGTCCGCCGCTACTACGACAAGACAGAAGACGCCGGGGACAGAAATCCCTTTCGCTGCCAGGGCTTTCTGCGCGATGCCGTCATCCGGGGCGAGTGCGGTCCGGACGTACCGCTTCAGGAGCTGCCGCCCTTTCTGCGTGCCCTGCTGGTAACCGATGGAACCGTCACCAAGATCCTCGAGGCCTATTTCTGGGAGCCCGTGGAAGTGGTGACCTTGGCGCAGGAGTTCGTCTACGCGGAGCGACCTATCGATTGGATCCGAATCAAGATCGGGGACCGGGTGTTGATCCGTCGCGCGCGTCTCAGTGGTATGGACAGCGGGGACGCCTATGCAACCGCCTTTTCGGTCATACGCACCGAGCTCATCCCGGATGGGTTCCGGCAACGGCTCATCGATCGCGAGATCGGCATCGGTGTGTTGATCCGTGATAGCGGGATGGAGAGTTACCGTGAGGTTCTGGAGGTGGGTATCGAGCCGCCGAGCGGGAGGGATGACCTCGAGGCACTCGAGAAATCGGAGCTGATTTTCCGTACTTATCGCATCATCATCGACGGTGAGCCGGTTATCCTGATCACGGAGAGCTTTCCCCTTGCGCTGTACAGCGAATCCTGAGACTTCTTCGGTATTACGAAGAATCGGTAGCGGAAAAAGACAAACCGGTTGCGGGGATTGAGCCTCGGATCCGCACGACTTACCCTAGAGGGGTAACAAACTCGCCGACCATGTCGGCGTCTCGCACAAAAAGCAGCAACACAAGGAAACCAGCTATGGAAACGACCAGCCCCTATCGCCCCCCCACTTCGGACATTCGGCCGCCCACCGAGGGTGGAAATGACCTGACGCCTCCTTATTCCCCTGCCGGCCGTTTCGGTCGCCTGAGCTACATCGCCTGGGTCACCATTATTTCAATCGCCGGCCAATTGATAACCCTGATATTCGGGGGAGGGCCGCCGATCCATTATTCCGTCGATCCAGGCGGAGCGCCTGTGCCCGGGGCGATGCCGGAAATCAGCCCCGTTGCGCTTGCCGTTTCAATTGTCGTCGGGCTCATCATGCTCGTGATCGGAATCATTTTTGCCGTGCGACGCTGCCACGACATCGAGATATCCGGTTGGTGGAACCTGCTGATCGCAATCCCCGTCGTCAACCTGCTGTACATGCTTTTTCTGATAATCAAGTCCGGCACCGACGGCCCCAACCGATTCGGTCCGGCCCGCGTGACGCCCGGTTGGGAAAAAGTCGTGGGGATCATCGGCATAGTTCTTTTCGTCGGCCTATTCGTAATCGGGGTAATTGCCGCCATTGCCATACCGGCTTATCTGGGCACGACCGGGGCCGCCGGGTAGGCGGGAATGCCGCCCTGAACCACCGGACTCAGGACCTCATCGACACCCTCCGTGTTCAGGAGACACCGGAGGGAGTGGATTTGGTTTTGCGCGCGGCCGGACCCGTGGTAAGGGCGGCGGCCTTGGCTATAGACATCCTCATCAGGGGCGTCCTGTATTTGGCGCTGACACCTTTGCTGGCCTTTTCCGGCTTGGGTGTCGGGTTGTTCCTACTCGGTATCTTCCTTCTCGAGTGGTTTTATCCGGTATTTTTCGAGCTCCTGCGCGGAGCAACCCCAGGTAAGCGAGCCATGGACCTTATGGTGGTACAGGACGATGGGACACCCATCAGGCCCGCCGCCTCCTTGATCCGCAACCTGCTGCGCCTCGTGGATTTTCTGCCGCTGTTCTATGGTTCCGGTCTCGCGTGTACCCTTGTGGACCGGCATTTTCGCCGCCTCGGAGACTTGGCGGCTGGAACCCTTGTGGTACACGTCGAGTCGAGACACAAGCGTGGGGAAATACCCAGTCAGAGGCCGCTGCCGCTGCCACGGTCCCTCTCCCTGGAAGCGCAGCAAGCCATCCTGGACTATGCCGAACGCCGTCCCAGGCTATCGCCACAGCGCCGAACGGAGCTCGCCGAGACCCTGTCCTGGCTCAGTGGGCGTACCGGCGCGGCGGCGGAGGAGGCGCTGCTCGGTTATGCCAATTACCTGGCACGCGGGCGATGAAACAGCAGCAATTCCAGGCCGAGCAATCACGGACCTGGGAGATCTATCGCCGACTGCTCGCGCAATTGGAAAAGGCGCCACGCGGGAGCGACGGCAAGTCCGATCTGTATCTTTTTCCAGCTCTCTACCGCCGAATCTGTGCTCACTACGCCTTGGCTCGAACCCGTCGCTACAGCCCGGGTCTGACGGAAGATCTGCAAAACCTGGTCGGACGCGGTTATCCCTACCTGCATCGACGAAGACCCAGTTGGTCGCGTCGTACCCTCGCGTTCTTTGTCGCGGACTTTCCGAGAACCTTGCGCCGGCACCGGAAGCTGTTTGCGCTCTCGGTCCTGCTGTTTTTCGCTCCCATCCTGGCGATGGCGATAGCCTGCTACCAGGACAGCGAGCTCATCTACAGCCTGTTGGACAACGAGCAGGTCTTCAATCTGGAGTCCATGTACGACCCGACAAACCGCTTACCGGGACGGGAAGCATCGCGTCAGGCGGACACCGACTTTGCCATGTTCGGCTTCTACGTTATTAACAACGTGGGCGTTGCCTTCCGAACCTTCGCCGGTGGGCTGATAATCGGCATCGGAAGTCTCTTCTTCCTGGTCTTCAACGGCTTAGTGATCGGCGCGGCGGCCGGCCATATCACCGCCCTCGGTTACGGGGAGATCTTCTGGTCCTTCGTCAGTGGTCACAGCTCCCTGGAGCTGACCGCCATCGCCATCGCCGGTAGCGCCGGGCTGCTGCTGGCCGCGGCTCTACTCGTCCCCGGGCGACGGCGGCGAGGAGACGCGCTACGCCGTAACGCGGTCGAGGCGGTCAAGCTGGCAATGGGAGCCTTGGCAATGTTGGTGTTGGCCGCGCTCGTCGAGGCATTCTGGTCTTCGGGTACTCGGACAGACCCGCTCATCAAGTATCTGTTCGGCGGATTCTGGTGGCTGTTGGTGATCCTCTACTTCATGTATGCCGGCAGAGGCGGCGGTGATGCAGCTTGATCGTCTGACTGCCAGGATCCGTCCACGTAGGACCTGGGAGGGGATCGATCTGGGATTTGCCTTGGGGAGGCACTGGTTTTTGCCGTTGTGGGGGCTCTGGTGGCTTGGTGCCCTGCCTTTCGGCGTGGCGGCTGCGCTCTGGTTGCCGGAGAGGCCGGACCTGTGGGTCCTTCTCGTTTGGTGGCTCAAGCCGCTGTATGAGGCACCACTGCTGTTTTGGCTCAGTCGCGCTCTTTTCGGAGCGCCCCCGGGTCCGAGGGACCTGTGGCGCGAGCGGAGCAAGGTCCTGCCGATGAGGCTCTTGCCCGGCCTTCTGTGGCGGCGCCTCAACGCCAGCCGCTCGTTCCAGCTCCCCTTGACCCAGCTCGAAGGCCTGCGGGGGCGCGCACGCAGGCGGCGCTGGCGCGTATTACAGGGCACCGGCGGTACCGGCGACTGGCTCACGATGATCTGTCTGCAGCTGGAGTCGGTCCTGTGGGTCTCGGCGCTCGTCCTGGTTCTGTATCTGGTACCTGCAGAGCTCCCGCGTCTTGACCCGGCCGAGGCCTTGTTCGAGGTCGAATCCGCCGCGTATTGGGTCAGCGCCGTCCTCTACTGGCTCGCCATGTCCGTGATGGCACCTTTCTATGTCGCGGCCGGATTTGGCCTCTATCTGACCCGCCGTACCGAGCTCGAGGCCTGGGACCTGGAGCTTGTTTTCCGCAGTGCCGAGGTCAGGGAGGACGGGGGACGCACGCATGCACCCAGTGTCGCGTTGATGTCGGTTCTGCTTGTCCTGACCTCGTGGTCCACGCCCGGGTTGCAGGCGGCTGTGAAGGACCTCGATCCGAGCGAGGCCCGCGCAGTGGTCACCGAAGTTCTGGCGAGCGAGGAATTCGGGGAGAAGGAGCAAATACAGACCTGGGTCTATGTGGGGACGATGGGCGAGGATCGCGGAGGCGTAGCGCTTCCCGAATGGCTGCGCGACTTCTTCACGCTCCTCGCACAGGGTGCGAATCCCGTGGCCATCCTGATGAAGTGGATCCTGGTTCTGCTTGCCGTCGTGGTAGGCGTCTTTGTTCTGCGCCGGATTCTGATCGAGCTACGCGGCCGCAGGTACAAGCGATCGGTGGCGACGGAATCCTATGAGGAACCGCAGCTCATCGGGCGCGCCGGCGACCAAGTGCCGCCCGCGGATGTCGAGGTGCGGGTGCATCGGTTGATCGCAGCGGGGGACCTGCGGGCCGCTCTCGCTCTGCTCTACCAGGCGACCCTTTTCCGCCTCGTACAGCAATTCAGTCTCGGGATTCCGGCGAGTGCGACCGAGCTCGAGTGTCTGGAGCTGGTTAGACGCGCGCGTCCGGCGTACGAGACGGTGCTGCTGCAAAATCTGATCGAGGCCTGGCGGCGCTTGGCTTACGGCCATCGTGCGCCCGACAGCGATGAGGTTGCCGCTCTGTTGCGGGACTGGCGACAGTGGCAGGGTAGTCCCGGTGGGGTCTGAAGGACGAGCCATCCTGTGGATCTTGATCGGTTTTGCCGCGATCCTGGTCGCGGCCAGCCTCTCCTGGTTCTTTGAAAACTTCGAACGCCGCGACCGGGAAATCGACACTGGCTACTCCGCCGCCGCCCGACGCAACCCTTTTCTTGCCGCGGAGCGCTTCCTTGCACGTCTGGATATGGAGGTCGAGAGTATTTCCGGTCGAGACCGGCTTCGCGATCTACCGCCGTCGTCGGATACGCTGGTTGTAAACGCCCTAGGCGTTTTGAACTGGGAACGGCGCGACGCTCTGCACCGTTGGATCGAGCGAGGCGGTCACCTGGTCGTCGAAGCCGAAGCTCCGTGGGACGAAACAAAGCTGCTGGATGGGCACACGGAGGATTTTCTCGACTTCTATGGGGTGCGTCTGCGCGAGACGGAGAATCCGCCGGAGGAATTCGATCCCGATGAAGAGGTTTTGGCCGCCATCACCATCGGCGATTACCGGCTCGAGGTTGGTTTCACCGGCCGCTTCTATCTCGAGGATGCGAGTGGTGAAGGTTCGATCTCGGCGGCGAGGCGGCACGTTGTCGCCGCGGGGCACCCGCGGCTGCTGCAGTACGATGTCGGCGACGGAACGCTCACGGTTACGAGCGATAACACGTTTCTGACTAACCGCCATCTCGGCAGTCACGACCACGCTTTTTTCTTGGCCCTTTTGGTGGCACCTCCGGATGGCGGCAAGGTTTGGCTTCTGTACGACAGCGGCATGCCCTGGCTGGGTGCGCTGTTGTGGCAGCGGGCACCCTTCGCCATGATCTCGGGCTCAGGCCTGCTGGTCCTCGGCATCTGGTATCTGGGCGGTCGCCTCGGCCCCTTGCTTCCACGTTCCGCCGGCAATCGGCGTGACCTTTTGGCGCACCTGCAGGCAAGCGGCATCTTTCTGTGGACGCACGGCCAGGGCGGTTGGCTGACCAAGTCGTCCGGGGAGTACATCGCGCAGGCCTGGCTGCGACACCACCCGGCTCTGCGCGGATTAGACAAGTCCGCGCGCGCCGCCTGGATCGCAGCGCGCGCGCACCTCGCCCCGAGCGATGTGGAGCGCGTCCTGTATCCGACCGCTGTTCACGAGGGCGAGCTGGTGGCGGACACGGTTCTGCTGCAACGGCTCTGGTCGAGTCTGTCGGCTCCGGGTGCTGCTGCTCCTGCGCCTCGGCGTGCCGTCCTTCATCCGCCGCCGGTCGAGCTTCAAGGATGAGGCCGTCCATTGTTCAAACGATCAATGATGATACCCTGCGACCCGAATGTCCTTCCGACCCGATCGAATCCGTAGACTCGACGGTTACGCAAGCACTTTATCGTCACGGAGCGAACATGGCCCTGATGGTTACGGATTGGTTTAGGCTGGTTCCGATTCAGATGCGGCAATCCTCGGAGATCGAAATAGACCCCAGAGCAGGATCTCACCTGATGCCTGCTCACAGGGGAAAGGGTCGTCGCATATGACGGCGGCAAGTGTCATCACCGAGCAGCAACTGGGGAGCGCCTCGGAGAAGCTGCAGCGACTCGAGGAAATGATCGGTCGCGCTTTGGTCGGTCAGCACCTGGTTGTGCGACAGGTACTGGTCGCCCTTGCCGCGGCGGGCCATGTGCTGGTGGAGGGACTGCCGGGCATGGGCAAGACTCTGTTGGTCCGCGGCCTGGCCCAGGCGGTAGGAGGGCGGTTCTCGCGCATCCAGTTCACCCCGGACCTCATGCCGAGCGATGTCACCGGACATGCCATGTTCGACATGCGCTCGGAAAGCTTCCGCATCCGCCGTGGACCCATCTTCTGCAACCTGTTGCTCGGGGACGAGATCAACCGCGCCCCCGCCAAAACCCAATCGGCCATGTTGGAGGCCATGCAGGAGCAGCAGGTTACCATCGAGGGGCAGGCGCTGACACTGGAGCGGCCGTTTCTCGTTTTGGCGACCCAGAACCCGATCGAGCAGGAGGGTACCTATCCCTTGCCCCAGGCCCAGCTCGACCGTTTCCTGCTCAAGGTCTTCATCGACTACCCGGAGCTCGAGGATGAGCGCGCAGTCGTACGTCAAGTGACCGCCGGTCACATAGGTGACGGGTTGGATATCTCACGGGTGGAACAGGTCCTGGGGCCGGACGAGGTGCTCGAGCTGCAGCGGGTGGCGGCGCTTCTCGATATGGACGACAGGGTTTTGGATTACGCCGTGCGCATCGTCCGTGCCACGCGAGACTGGCAAGGAATAGACACGGGTGCCGGACCCCGGGCCAGTGTTGCTCTGGTTCGGGCGGCCCGCGCCCAAAGCCTGCTGAGTGGCAACGGTTTTGTCACGCCGGACGACGTCAAGTCCGTGGCGCCCGCGGTGTTGCGGCACCGGCTCAAGCTGAGCGCCGACCTGGAGATCGAGGGCTATCGACCGGACGACGTGCTCGGGGACTTGCTCGTCAGTGTGGCGGCACCGCGGGCCTGAGCACCGCTTACCGATAACGGACGACTAATCCGCTCATGAGACCCGGGCGCCGCCTGCTTTTCCTGACTGGTCTCTGGACCTGTATCGGCCTGGCTGCCGTCTGGTGGGCATACGCGGGGATTCTTTGGAGGGGGGCCGGCATCGTCCTGGGTGCGTTTGCGCTCGCGGATCTTCTGCGGTTGCTTCGGGTTCCGCTGCCGAGGATCGAGCGCCGGATCGGTCATACGCTGCCCTTGGGTGTATGGAGTCAGGTGCGACTCACCTTCGAGAATCCAGGTGAGCAACCGCAGCGCTTCGAGGTCCATGACTTGCATCCCGCGGAGCTCGAGGTCCGCGGGATGCCACAGGCGTTGCGGCTGCAGCCTCGGGAAAGACAAGCGCTGCGGTACCGATTGCGCCCACCAAGCCGCGGGGAGCTCGAGTTTCCGGGATGCGATCTGCGGCTCGCCTCGCCCCTGGGTCTGTGGAGCCGGCGCCGTTTTAGTCCTTTGCCGGCTCGTGTCCGCGTGTTCCCGAACTTTGCGGAGATAAGCCACTATACCTTGCTTGCCACGGACGACCGCTTGAGCCAGCTCGGCGTGCGCCGGCGTCGGCGCCGCGGTCTCGGCGCCGAGTTTCATCAGCTGCGCGAGTACAGGCGTGGCGACAGCCCGCGCCAGATCGATTGGAAGGCCAGCTCGCGGGTGCGCAAGCTCATCTCACGAGAGTATCAGGACGAGCGCGACCAGAGGTTGCTGTTTCTGCTCGACTGTGGGCGCCGAATGCGTCACCGAAACGAAGGAGGCCAGGGTCACCTGGACGAGGCACTGAACGCGCTCCTGTTGCTCGCCTATGTCGCCGTGCGCCAGGGAGACGCGGTGGGTCTCATGACCTTCGGCGGTCCCAGGCGCTGGCTCGCGCCACGCAAGGACCCGAGCGCCGTCAATCGGATGCTGAACGCCGTCTATGATCTGCAACCCACGTTGGATGCCGCCGATCCGCTCGCCGCCGCGCGGGAGCTCATGCAGACCCAGACCCGGCGCGCCATGATCTTGATAATCACCAACAGCCGCGACGAGGATCAACAAGAGCTCTCGGCCGCAATTCGCCTCCTGCGCCGGGGCCATCTCGTGGTCATCGCGGACTTGCGCGAATCCGCCCTGGACCAAACACTGCACGATCCCATTGGCGATCGGGATTCGGCGCTGCTTTTCCACTCGGTACAGGGCTACTTACAGGCGCGCCGGAGCCACCATGAGCGGCTCGGTTACCTGGGTGCCTATGTTCTGGACCTGCTTCCCAGCCAGCTGCCGATCGCCCTCGTTAATCAGTACTTCGCCATAAAAAGGGCGGGTGCACTGTGATTTCTGCGGAGCCATCGACCCGGATTCGGCGTACAGGCCTCGGATCAGGCGTATTTCGCGAATCCAAGCCGACACTTCCATGCTAAATTCGGGATTCATTCGCTCGGACAAAATCGAAACCAGAATGCACCGACCTATGCATATCATCCTGGAAACGGCAGTTGGACGGTCCCTGGGGCGTGCACCAGGCGCCGTAGCGGCCTTCACCCTGTGGGTGAGTATGCGAGTCGCGAAACGCCCGTAAGTACAGATAGTTGTGATCATCTTGAAGCGGTCAACTGCCGTTTCTAGGATCATCGTCGCAAAGACGCTTTGCTACCTGCTGAGGAGGGACTGAGCATGCACTGTTGGACGCGCTATCTCTTTGTCGTCGTCTCTGTGCTGAGCATCGGACAGATGATCTCGGCCTGCGGCCAAAAGGGGGATCTTTATCTCCCGGAGCCCGAGCAGGAGGTATCAAAGACGAAAGCGACCGGCGCTGAGACCGGCTCGGCAGCCCGGAACGCGGCCGGTGACGAGCCGGTGGAGGCCAACGGGGCCGCGGCGGCTTCGAAGGGAACGCAACGAGGGCAACAATAGGCCTATGGACCACTTTCAGTATCGCGGCGCCGAGCTGTACGCCGAGGATGTGCCCGTCTCCGCGATTGCGGCGCGTTTCGGTACACCCTGTTACCTCTATTCACGTGCCACGCTGGAGCGTCATTGGCACGCCTTCAGCGACGCCTTCAAGGATCACCCACACCTGATCTGCTTTGCCGTCAAGGCCAACGCCAACCTCGCGGTGCTGAACGTTTTAGCTCGCCTGGGATCGGGTTTCGACATCGTTTCGGTCGGGGAGCTCGAACGCGTGCTGGCCGCCGGTGGCGATGCTTCGAAGGTGATCTTCTCTGGTGTCGGAAAACGCGAGGACGAGATACGCCGGGCGCTGGAGTTGGATATCCGCTGCTTCAACGTGGAGTCGGAGCAGGAGCTCGAGCTCGTCAATGCGATCGCTGGCGATATGGCCACGAGAGCGCCTATATCCATCCGGGTCAATCCGGACGTGGACGCCGGTACCCACCCTTACATTGCCACCGGCCTCAAGGAGAACAAGTTCGGCATCGACATCCATTCGGCGGAGGACGTCTACCAGCGGGCGGCAGAGCTGCCCAATCTGCTCGTGACCGGCATCGATTGCCACATCGGCTCCCAGCTCACCGAGCTTGCACCCTTCATCGACGCCCTGGAGCGGGTTCTGGAGCTGGCAGACAGGCTGGAGCGCTTCGGAATCCCCATAACGCATCTGGACCTTGGCGGGGGGCTCGGAATTCGTTACACCGACGAACAGCCACCGGAGCCCGAGGCCTATGCACAAGTCCTCGATAGGCACCTGGAGGGTCGCCACTATGAGATCATCCTGGAGCCCGGGCGGGCCATCGCCGGCAATGCTGGGATATTGTTGACCCGGGTGCAGTACCTCAAGGCGACCGAGCACCGGCACTTCGCTATCGTCGACGCAGCCATGAATGATCTCTTGCGCCCGGCTCTCTATCAGGCACGCCAGCAGGTGGTGCCCACGGTGCGCAAGTCATCGGGTGAGCGCGCCCGTTACGACCTGGTGGGGCCAGTGTGCGAGACGGGCGACTTTCTCGCCAAGGACCGGGAGTTGAGCCTGACATGCGGAGATCTGCTGGCGGTGCGCTCCAGCGGTGCCTACGGCTTTACCATGAGCTCCAACTACAACAGCCGACCGCGGGCCGCGGAGGTCATGGTGGACGGGGGCCAGGTCCATCTCGTTCGGCACCGCGAAACCCTCGAGGATCTTTACAGAGGCGAGTCGGTTTTACCTGGATAGCTTCATGAAACGACGACCAGAGCCCGAATTGATGGACGAGGCCGATCAGGCCATCGCCTACGCCCACGCAGATTTCTCGGAGCCCAACGCCCTTTTCATAAGGCTGCTCGGTGAGCTTGATCCGGGTGAGCTCGACGGGGCGCGTGCCCTCGACCTGGGCTGTGGTCCGGCGGACATTGTTCTGCGTTTCCTCAAGGCCTATCCGGGGGCCGCATGCGATGCACTGGATGGATCGAGCGCCATGCTGGAGCAGGCCCGTTTGGCGTTGGACAAGCTACCCGGATTGGCCGGGCGCTGCAGGCTGATCCACGATGTTCTGCCGTCCAATGAGATTGCGCGGTCGGCCTACGACCTGGTGCTCTCCAACAGTCTGCTCCACCACCTGCACGACCCCCAGGTCCTGTGGCAAAGCATCCGCGAGGCCGCGAAGCCGGGCGCCATCGTGCTCGTCATGGACCTGATGCGGCCTCCGTCCGCGATGTGGGCCGCTTCCCTGGTGGCTACCTACGCCGCAGACGCGCCTGAGGTGCTGCGCAAGGATTTCCACAACTCCCTCTTCGCCGCCTTCGAGCCCCAGGAGGTGGTAGCGCAGCTCGAGGCGGCCGGGCTCAGTGGTCTCGAAGTCGGCGTCGTCAGCGACCGCCACCTGGCCGTGCTCGGGCGGATTGGTTGATGCGATATGCCCAAACAAAGATAGGTGCGCTTTCCCGGAAGCGAGTCGCGTACCAGCGTCCCTGGCCCTTGGGCCG
>JAJDOL010000022.1 GCA_022340195.1 Chromatiaceae bacterium | reverse complement strand
GCCGTCTACGCCTCGCTGGGCGATCCGATTTCCTGGTCGTCGTGTCGGTGGAGATCGGAACGCGCAGAACGCCTTTAATCCATCGCTACCGTTGACAGGGACGGGGTTTCTCCCAGTCCGGGATGCGAAAAATTGCGCTGGTGTAGACCAGGGCGACAACCAAGCTCTTCGGAGTAAAGAAGGTGAGCAAGCCCCGAGGTGGTGAGTTTGTATTTGCGATGTCCGGTCTGATAGGGATCGCGATTGTGATTGGGTTGCTCTACACCCTGAGCTCGGCGCAGCGGTCCAGCGACCTCGGGCAGGATTTGCCGGGCCGGATTGGAGCGCGGAACGCTCCTGTTGATTCTGCGGACTTCACCGGCCCGGGATCGGATGCTTCTCTCGTTGCATTGGCCGCTACACCTGCAGCGGAGGACGGTCTCGGCCTCGCCATTTACCGGAAGGCCTGCATAGCCTGTCACGCCACCGGGGCCGTCAATGCGCCCAAGCTCGGCGACAATGCCGCATGGGCGCCGCGTCTGAGCCAAGGTCTCGATCAGCTTTTGCAGAAGTCGATTGATGGGATGGGGGCCATGCCGCCCCGCGGCACCTGCATGGATTGCTCGGACAGGGATCTCAAGGTCGCAATCGAGTACATATTGGCCCAGATTGGCTACGAGGCGGTTGCATCCGCGGCGACCGACACCGGCAAGAGCGCTGAGACGATCGCCGCGACGGCAGGCGAGTCCGGGACACGGGGAGCGTCCGGAGAAGTGCCAAAGTCGTCACAGTAAGCCAGCGAGCCGCACCGATCCGTTTCTCCGAACGGGTGCTTTCGCCAAGGTCGGCCGATAGAAGCGGAATCCCTATTGCGCCGACAGCCGCGTTGACCGGTGGTCATCTCCGCAGGTGATTTCTGAGGGCCCTTGCCGTATGGGAGCGCTCGACTTGTATCAGCTGTTCCGGTGGCCCTTCGGCGACGAGGGCTCCGCCGGACTCGCCTCCCTCGGGTCCCAGATCCAGTACCCAGTCCGCCGCCGCGATCAGGTCCAGGTTGTGCTCTATGACCAGCATCGAGTGGCCTGCATCCACCAGCCGGTGCAGCACTTCGGTCAAGCGTTCCACGTCCGCCATGTGCAGGCCGACGGTTGGCTCGTCGAGCACGTAGAGGGTTGGCTTAGTCGTCGTGCCCTTCTCATCGGGTCGCGCCTTGGCCAGCTCTGTGATCAGCTTGATGCGCTGGGCCTCGCCGCCGGAGAGGGTGGGACTCTGCTGGCCCAGGGTCAGGTAACCGAGCCCCACATCTCGGAGAAGGCACAACGCGTGGTGCACCGATGGGTGGGCCGCGAAGGTCTGAATCGCCTCCTCAACGCCCATGGTCAGTACCTCGCCGATGTTTCGACCCTTATAGCGGATCTCCCGCGTCTCGGCGTTGAAACGGCTCCCGCCACAGACCTCGCAGCTCGTTTTCGCGTCCGGCAGGAAGCTCATTTCCATCCGTTGCATACCCTGGCCCTCGCAGGCGTCGCAGCGGCCTCCCCTGGTGTTGAAGGAGAAGCGGCCCGGGCCCCAGCCCAGCATCCGGGCGTCCGGCGTGGCGGCGAACAGGCGCCGGATCCGGTCCCAGAATCCCACGTAGGTGGCGGGACAGGAGCGGGGCGTCTTGCCGATCGGGGTCTGGTCGACCTCCAAAACCCGGGTCAACGATTGCCAGGCTTCTAAACCGCTGCAGCCGTACAGCTCTGCGTTGCGCCCCCGGCCGCCCCGCAGACGCCGGGAATTCACCAGGTTGCGCAGGTTGCGCACCAGTACCTCCCGCACCAGGGTGGACTTGCCGGAGCCAGAGACGCCGGTGACACAAACCAAGCGGCCCAAGGGGACCTCCAGATTCAGATCCTTGAGATTGTGGAGCCGGGCACCTTGGATCCGGAGCCAGGTACAATCACGACCGGTGTGGCGCGGGCGGCGGGACAACCCGGGTGCACGTCCAAGCCAGCGGCCGGTGATGGAGCTGGGGTTCCGAACCAGCTCATCGGCGGTACCCTGAGCCACGAGACTGCCACCGCGCACTCCGGCCCCGGGACCCAGGTCGATCACATGCTCTGCGCGGCGGATGGTTTCCTCGTCGTGCTCGACGACCACGATGGTGTTTCCCTTGCGCTCGAGCCGGTCCAGGGTGTCCAGCAGCCTGCGGTTGTCCCGCGGGTGCAAGCCGATCGTGGGCTCGTCGAGCAGGTAACAGACCCCCCGCAGGCTCGAGCCGAGCTGAGCGGCAAGCCGGATGCGTTGGGCCTCGCCGCCGGACAGGGTTGGAGCCCCCCGGTCCAGACTCAGGTAGCCGAGTCCGACCTCCTCGAGGAAAGCGAGACGGCTTTTCACTTCTGCCAGCAGGTCTGTGGCGATGGCGGATTCGCGTTCGTTAAGGTCCAATGTCGCAAGCAGCTCGGCCGCCTGGTCGACTGATTGGGCAGAGATATCTGCGATGGAGCGCTCTCGGAAGCGCACTGCCAGGGCTTGGCGGTTAAGGCGTCGGCCATCACATGACGGACAGGTGTGGGCCCCGTCAGCGCCCGCTTCCAGCCACGCATCTTCCTCGCCGCTCTGCCCGACATCAAATCCGGGCAACGTCAGGCCGGTACCGTAGCAGCTCGCGCACCAGCCGTGCTTGGAGTTGTAGGAGAAAAGCCGCGGGTCCGGCTCCTCGAAGCCCCGCCCGCAACCGGGGCAGGTGCGGGTCGTGGAGAAGGGGGTCTCCGCGCCCCAGCTATCCCCGTCCATTTCCACCACCCGAACCATGCCCTTGCCCTGGTCGATGGCCTCGCGCAACAGGCCTGAGAGCTGGCTGCGGGTTTGTGGTGTCGCCTCGACCTCGCCGAGAGGCAGATCGATACTGTGCTCCCGGAAACGGTCCAGCCGCGGCCAGGGGTCGGTGGGCACCGGATCGCCATCTACTCGAAGCAGATAGTAACCCTTGCGATGCGCCCAGCCGGCCAACTCGCTGTAATAGCCCTTGCGGGCGACGACCAAGGGCGCCATGACGCATATTCGGCGTCCGGCGAAATCGGCAAGCACCCGCTCCAAGATGGCGTCCCGGCTTTGCGGGCGAATTGGGATACCACACTCGGGGCAGCTCTGGATGCCCAGCTTTACGTAGAGCAGGCGCAGGAAGTGGTGGATTTCGGTCAAGGTGCCGACCGTGCTTTTATGGCCGCCGCGGCTCGTGCGTTGCTCGATCGCCACGGTAGGCGGGATGCCGAAGATCGCATCCACGTCCGCCCGCGCGGCCGGTTGGACGAACTGGCGGGCGTAGGCGTTGAGGGACTCCAGATAACGGCGCTGACCCTCGGCGAACAGGATGTCGAAGGCCAGGGTGCTCTTGCCGCTGCCGGAAACGCCGGTGATGACGGTGAGCTTGTCGCGGGGGATCGAGAGGGTCAGGTCCTTGAGGTTGTGCTCCCGGGCACGGATGACGTCGATGGAGGCAGGACCGACAGACGAGGGAGGGGGTGCAGGGAAGACACCCGTTGGCTCTTTGACCTGGTCCAGTCTGGTGTTGTACTCGCGAAGGGCCCTTCCCGTGTGACTGGTTGGGTGAGCGGCGACCCCCTCCAGCGTACCGGAGCAAACCAGCTGCCCCCCGCCGTCGCCTCCCTCGGGACCCAGATCAAGGAGCCAGTCCGCGGCCCGGATGACATCCAGGTTGTGCTCGATTACAAGCAGGGAGTGGCCTGCACGCAGCAGCCGCTGGAAGACCCGCAACAGGGTTGCGATGTCGTCGAAGTGAAGACCGGTCGTAGGCTCATCCAACAGGAACAGGATGCCGCCGCCCGTCCGCCGCCCGCGGCTCTTGGCCAGATGGCCGGCGAGCTTGAGTCGTTGAGCCTCGCCGCCGGAGAGGGTAGGCACCGGCTGACCGAGGCGCAGATAGCCCAGCCCCAGGGCCTGCAGGGGCTCGAGGGCCCGTGTCACATCGGTCCGTTCGGCGAAAAAGGTCAAAGCCTCTGTCACCGTCAGCTCCAGCACACCTGCGATCGAGAGGGGCGCGCCGTTCCCCCGCGGACGGATTTTCACCTCCAGCACCCGGTTGCGATAGCGTCTACCGTCGCAGTCGGGGCAGCGCAGGTAGACGTCGGAGAGAAACTGCATCTCCACATGCTCGAACCCCGAGCCGCCACAGGTAGGGCAGCGTCCTTTGCCTGAGTTGAAGCTGAATGTACCGGCGCTGTAACCACGCTCCCTGGCAAGAGCCTCGGCGGCGAAGCGTTTTCGGATCGGGTCGAGGGCACCGACATAGCTTGCGGGGTTGGAACGCGAGGTGCGGCCGATGGGAGACTGATCCAGCATGACCACGTCCGCGACCGCCTCCTGGCCCTCCAAGGCACGATAGGCACCCGGATGACCCTCCGACCTTCCCTTGATCCTGGCCAGGGCCTTGTAGAGCACGTCCTGGACCAGGGTCGACTTACCGGAACCCGAGACACCTGTCACGACCACCAGCCGATTCAGAGGTATTTCGACGTCGATTCCCTTGAGGTTGTTGGCGGCCGCCCCGAGCACTCGGATGCGCGGATCGCCCGCATCGGGGGGCCGCCGTACCTGATCATCTGCCACCGACCTGCGTTCGGACAGGTAATCCCCGGTCACAGATCCCTTTGCCCGCATCAGCTCCGTCGGGGTACCCTGGAAAACCAGCTCGCCGCCGCGCTCCCCCGGTCCCGGGCCGATGTCCAGAATCCGGTCCGCCGCCAACATGACTTGTGGATCATGCTCCACGACCAATAGAGAGTTCCCCTGATCGCGCAGCCGCTGCAACACGCCGATTATTCGGTCCATGTCCCTGGGGTGCAGGCCGATGCTGGGCTCGTCCAGCACGAACAGCGTATTGACCAAAGACGTGCCCAGAGCGGTCGTGAGGTTGACACGTTGGACCTCGCCGCCCGAAAGCGTGCGGGATTGACGATCCAGGGTCAGGTACCCGAGGCCAACGGCGCAAAGGTACCTGAGACGCGATCGGATTCCCTCGAGCAGCAGCTCCATCGCTTGGTCCAAGCCTTCCGGGAGTCGCAGGTCATCGACGAATCGGCGGCAGTCCTCGATGGGCAGTCGCATCAGGTCATGGATGGTGAGGCCGGGGAGGGCATCCCATACGGCGACATCCAAGGCCAGGCGATCGTGGCGGAAGCGATTCTTCGGCGCCAGAACCGCGTCGGCCTCATTCTGGGATCCTATCCGCCAGTTCAGGGCTTCGTACTTGAGACGGGCCCCACCGCACACGCCGCATAGATCGTAGGCTCTGTATCTGGACAGAAGCACCCGCACGTGCATCTTGTAGGTACGGCCTTCGAGCCAGGCAAAGAAGCGCCGGAGGCCGTACCAGACACCCTCATCCCACTCGCCCTCGCCTTCCAGAATCCATTGGCGGTCTGCCTCGGAAAGATCCCGCCAGGGAAGGTCCGTTGGAATTCCCCGGCGGTAGGCGAAGCCCATCAGATCCTCTTGGACCTCCGCGTAGCTGTCGGACTGGATGGGCTTGATAGCGCCCTCTATAAGCGACTTGTTCGCATCCGGTACCACAAGGTCCCAGTCGATGCCGATGGTACGGCCGAAGCCACGGCAGGTTTCGCACGCCCCAACGGGGGAGTTGAAGGAGAAGAGGTTGGGGACCGGATCCCGGTAGTCGATGTCGCAGTCCGGGCAGTGCAGACCGGTGGAGAAGCGCCAAGGCGTGCCCGCCTCGAGCGCGTCGTTTAGTGGATAGACCTGGATCTGGCCATGCCCATGCTCGAAGGCCGCTTCGATGGCCTCGATGGCCCGGCCCCGATTGCCGGGAGTCATGCGCAGGCGGTCCTGTATCACATCCAGGGCGCTTTGGTCTTGGCGCAGGATGCGAACATAGCCCTGTTGTGCCAGCAGCGTGCGAATCTCATCCGGATTGAAGTTGCTCGGCACCGACACCCGAAAGCAAATCAGGACGCGGCGAGAGTCCTCTTCCGTGAGCCGTAAAAGGTCTGTCCACAGGGATTCAGGCGTATCCCGTCGCACCTCACGCCCACAGCCGGGGCAGAACAGGCGGGCGGCGCGGGCGAACAGAAGCTTGAGGTGATCGTTGAGCTCCGTCATGGTCCCGACGGTGGAACGCGAGGTACGGACCGGATTCGTTTGGTCAATGGCGATGGCCGGTGGGATACCCTCGATGCGATCCGCCCGGGGGCGGTCCATTCGGTCCAGAAACTGGCGGGCGTAGGGCGAGAAAGTCTCCACGTAGCGCCTTTGGCCCTCGGCGTAGACGGTGTCGAAGGCCAGTGAGGACTTACCGGAACCCGAAACGCCGGTGACCAGAATCAGCTCGCCCAGAGGCAAATCGAGGTCGAGATTCTTGAGGTTGTTCTGGCGCACGCCGCGCAGGCGGATGCAGTCGAAATCTTGGGTCATTCAGGGATGTCTTCAGACTCGATCGGAGCACTACATGATGCCATGGAGAGGACGCTCTCGGCTTTGCGGTGTTATGTTGGCGGATAACCCCAGATTGATCTGGGGGAGACCCTGCGAAGTAGACCGTGCCATCGGTGAACCTGCGTTTAGGCCTCTGCACCGCGAAAGGAAATGCTCGGGGCGGAGAAGGCGCGATCGACCCGCCATGAGCGGGGCTTTCACAGACGATACGTCAGGGGCAAGGCAATGAACGCCGTAGGAGGTCGTAATGCTCGAAAATCTTGGTCGGTCGTTGGTTGTGCTGCAACTCGCTCAGGACTGGTTCCTTGCCCAACCATTGCCTATACAGGTAATCAGCGGGTGTGTCGGCTTGGCGGTAATCTGGGTTTTGTGGATACTGCTGCGCGTTATCCTAGTGGCGCTTAGGGCTGCCTTCAGGGGACTGTAATATCCGAAGCTGGCAAATACCGAGCCCGGAGCAGAAGTCTGCGGAGCGTCCCTTCTGGCGAGCCCGCAAGCCGACGGGGAGTTGTGCTGTCCGCCCGGAATGCTGCCGACTATCTCCCGGCAAAGTGGATGCTCTCGAACCACAGATGCGCAAGGCCCGCCCGGGTGAGGGCCTTAGCGCCGGAGAGAGCGGTCTCCGCAAACCATGTCAGCGCTCGTTTCGGCGTAATAACGAGGTCATCGAAAGCCGCATCATCGTCCAAGGCAAAGAGAAGCGGTTGAAACATCAAGTGGTTTTTGAAGATCTGTTTCCCAAAGAAACGCGAAAACGAGCAATCCCTACTAGGTATTTTTGACGGTTTTGGAAAAAACAACTTATTTAATAAACCGTTACCCGCGTTCATTTGCGGTTGCTCCCCGAATCCAGATTTAGCGATTCGTCACCGCCAAGTCCGTCTCCCCTGCGGCGTCCCCGGCAAGGTCCAGGATGACGCCGGCGAGCCCCCCGACGACCCGCGCCGTACGCTCGCAGTCGACCTTGTCCGGCGTGTCCTCCGCGGTGTGGTAGTGGGCGTAACGGAAGAAGGCGGTATCGGTCACCATGATGCCCTTGTAGCCCGCTTGCCAGAAAGACCAGTGATCGGACCAGCCCACACCCCGAATCGAGGCGGGAACGGAGGCGCCCTCCGAGGGGAAGCGTGCATGCTGTCGAAAGGAGCGCAAGGCGCTGCGCACCAGCTTGCGCGATCCGAGGTCGCCGACGAAACCGATGAAATCGGCCCGGTCCGGATAGAAATATTTGAGCGGAGAAGGGTATTGCTGGCTGCCCGGACGATCGGAGTAAAAGCCGATGGTCTCCAGCGAGAGCATGGCGCCGATGTGCTCGCCGCGGGCCTTGGCAGCCAGTGCGTGGACCAGACTGCCCATCTCCGGCGAATAGCTGAAGGGTGCCTCCTCGTTGACAAAGGCGACGAAACGCAGGGTGTGACGGGGCACTCTGTCGGCCAGCAGGCGAGCAAGCTCCAGCAGACCCGCCACGCCCGACCCGTTGTCGTTGGCCCCGGGACTGCCTCGCACCGAATCGTAGTGCGCGCCGACAAGAACGATTTCACCGGCGGTGGAGCGCCCGGGGATTTCTGCGATGATGTTACGCACCGTCTTGCCGCGGCTCTCGAAGGATTCGTCCTTAGGGCGATAGCCGAGCCCGGTGAACGTCTGCTCGATATATTCCGCCGCGGCCGCAAGAGCCGAGTAATGCCACAGGTTGCGTTCACCGATGGTGCCGGCCAGCATACCGACATGGGCCGTGAGGCGGTCGCGAATGCGCGCTTCTTCGCCGCTGAGCGGCGCCAAGGGGCCGGAATGACTTTTCCCGGGCATGTCCATAATGTAGCCCACGCCCGCAACCAGCAGGATGAAACACACGATGAGTGGCAGGACGAATCCGCCCCCGATTCGCCATGACATCCCACTTGTGCGGTTAGAACCAGCGCTCATGGCCTCGGAACCAGATTGAAGGCGATTTCTGTCAAATGACGTACCAGCCGCCTAGTCTTCCCATCCGTCATCCGCATCTCGCCAGCCGGTCGGCAGGGCCGATATGCCGGGCGCCGTCGAGCGCCTTGACACCGCCCAGCCCCACGAGGCCGAGCCGATCGAGATCGTAGAGGGGGGGGCCCTACCAGGAGCCCCCGCCTCCGCCGCCGCCCCCGCCTCCGGAGAACCCTCCGCCGCCCGAGCTTCCTCCGCTCTTGGCGGGTGGGGAGGAGGATACGCCGCTACCGCGCAGCTGGTTCATGTCGCGTCCCAGGTGATCGAAGCTTCCTCCCTCGTACCACGTAGGCGTCGCCACGAGCCCTTCGAATCGCCCCGTCCACTCCGCTACCAATCCAAACAGTGCGGCAAAGGGCAGCGTACGCTCGAAGTAGCTGGGGTCCTCCTGTAGCAGCAGGCGCAACCGTGGCTCCTCTGCCCGTCGCATGAATTTCTCGAAGCCGAGCAGCTCGCTCTGCGCCCTCGCCCCGAGGGCAGTGCGCCGGGGCATCTGCCAGGCGAACACCAAGAGGCCGAGGACCAACAGCAGGGTCGGGCCGAGGGGGTCGACAAGAATCGCTCCCCAACCCCTGAAGACGAAGTCGAACAGGTTCGGGACCACCGACAGCAGTTGCGCGAGGATGAAGATGGCGGCCGCCACGGGCACCACCAACCATAGCACCGCGCCACGGCCTTGCCGGACTGTGCGAAACCCGAAGAAGGCGATAATCGCGACGAAGACCGGCCCTGCGATCGTCAGGAATTTGATCTCTGGCGCCATGTTGGAGCGCCAGAATGCGAGCCAGAGTAGGAGCGCGCCCAGCAGGGCTGCTCCGGCAAGGTACTTGATGCGCACCGTCCTCGGGTTTTCCGGAAACAGCCCATGCTCCACCCCGCGTTCGTGGATGCGCGCCTTGGCCTTATCGAGCCACCGGTTGCGCTCGCGAACGACTGCAGCATCCTCCACGCCGCCGGGCGAAAAACGATCGCCGCGGCAGAAGAAGCTCTCCAACAGGTAGCGTTTATAGGGCGGGAGTTTGTCCCACTCATCCCGAGGTCGCAGGCGCTCCAGGGTGACGCGGCTTCGCTTGATCAGTTTCTGAATCAGCCCGCCCTCATTGGGATGCTCGATCTTGATCCATCCGTCTCGGGCAAGCTCGATGACCGCACCGGTAAGGTCGGCTTTGTCCAAAGACTGGTCGATCAACAGGCCGGCCTCGGCTGCCTCCAGGCCATTCGGGGGTTGGTAACGTACCACAACGGGGCCGGTTCCAGGATCGCGCCCGATTCGATTCCAATGCCTCCACGCAAGACCGAGGCCAAGCAGCATCACCGGCCAGGCCCAGAGATGAGGCAGCGCCAGCCGGAAGAGCTCGACCCCAGAGGGGTGGGCGGTCGCGGGAATGGCGCCTGCCGGGAAGCTCACCTCCAGCGTCACCCCTTCGTGGGGAGCAAGCGGTCCCGTCGCGACGCTGTAAACCCCCTCGGCGGGGTTCCATTCCGACCGTCCACTGCGCCCGGTCGACCCCCAGGGTCCCGTGAAAAAGCGGGGCTCGAGATCGTCACGACCGCGCAAAGCAGTGGGAAGATTCAGCCGGATCCTGGCCGCACGGATGGGCACGTCCCAGCCCGTACCGATGGCATTCCAGCGGAAGGCGTCTCGCTTCCCGGCTGGAAGCAGGGCATCGGCAACCTGGTAGCTCAGTATGTAGGCGTGTCGGCCAGAGATGGTGTGCCCGGGATCCCCGACGCGCAAGCGCAACATCGGTCCGGCATCGCCGTGGACCGACTCCTCTGCCGATACCGCTGCCTCCCCGTCCTGCTCGATGCTGATCTCGCTGATGTCCAGCCTCCGTCGCCCACCCCAAGGGGCGGGGACGGTATTGGGGATGTCGCGGTAGATGCCGTGACGCTGCACACCGCCGAAATCGTAGTCGATCCGTTCCTGGACCAGTAGGGTACCCTCAGCGCTCGCCGTGAGGTCGACCTGATAGTCTCGGATTTCCTCGGCATAAGTGGCGGTGGCGCTCCCCGCTAGAACAAGGAGCCAAAGCAACCACTTCGCCCACCTGCCCCGGCCGTCCGGCATCAGAACTTCACCTGTGGCGCCAGTCGCTCTGCCGCATCATCCAGCTCGAAGTACTCCCGCGTCCTGAACGAGAACAGCCGGGCAATCGCCATGTCGGGAAAGGAGTCAACCTTGGTGTTGTAGTCGCGCACCACCGCATTGTAGTAACGCCGCGCGTTCTGGACGGCGTCTTCGATCTCCGAGAGCTGTTTCTTCAGCTCTAGAAAGTTGATACTGGCCTTCAGGTCAGGATAGGACTCGGCGAGCGCGAAAATCCCGCGCAGGGCGGTGGTAAGCACGTTCTCGGCGGCGGCCTGATCTTGGACCGTGGATGCGTCGATTCCCAGCTGCCGGGCCTTGACCACCCCTTCGAGGGTTTCCTTTTCGTGGGTGGCGTATCCCTTGACCGTCTCGACCAGATTGGGAATCAGGTCGTAGCGCCGTTTGAGTTGAACATCGATATCCGACCAAGAGGAATCGCCTTGCGCCCGCAGGGAGACAAACTTGTTGTAGATCAAGATCGCCCAGATTACGACGATGGCGACCAGACCGGGGATGAACCAACCTTCCATTTCTCGCCTCCGCGCAGGATTACAAATAGGGCGCCGCTAGCGAAGGGATTATTTTGGACAAACCCCGTCTTCAAATCGATTCACCGTCGAGGTGCTGCACGCATTGCGGCAAATCGCTGCGGTGTTTCTGCTAAGGGTTACCGCCCTGCGGCGTTTGCGATGACAATGATTTTTTCGATCAGCTTTGCTAGCTCGCTTTGACGTCGGGATTGAGACTGTAGGTCCCCACGATTCGCGCTTGCGCCAACACGCGGCCCTCGATAGCGGATAAGACGTCGTCGCGACTGAAACGCCCCTCGACGGGACAGCGCGCGATATCGAGCGCATACAGGGTGAAGTGATAGTGGTGCAGAATGGAGTCGTTCCAGGGCGGGCAGGGACCGTCGTATCCATAGTAATCGCCGGACATATCCGCGTCACCGGCAAACCAATCCGTGTAGCTGTTGATGCCGTGCCGCATCCCGTCCGGCGCCTCCGGTCCGGGCTTTCCGCGCGCGGTCACCTCCGAGCAGAGCTCACCCTCGGCGATGCCGTCACGCTCAGGGCTCAAATCGACCAACACCCAGTGGGTAAAGTCCACCCGCGGGAGATCCGCCGGTACCTCTCGTCCCTCCTGATTCACATCGTCGCCACGGCTCGGCACGTCCGGATCGTGACAGATGAGCACCAGGGATTGAGTGTCGGCAGGGAGATCGGACCACGCCAGGTGGGGATTTCGATTCGCCCCCAGGCTCACGTGTCCCGATTCAGCGGGCACGCAGAAAGCAAAGCCGCCCGGAATGGGATGGCCATCGGTAATGGAGGTGGAGCTGAGCTTCATACAGTGTCTCCATAGGTCTCGTTGGTTGATGACTCAGGCGAGGGACGCCTTGACCCGATCGAGGCGATCGCGAACCTCTGCGGCGAGCGCATGCACCTGGGGATTGTCGACCAGTTGCAGCACAGCCTTCGGGTCCATGAAGGCGACCGTGATCTCCCCCGTGGCTTCCTCGCGGACGACGACGTTGCACGGAAGCAACAGACCGATATCCGGCTCGGCATCCAGGGCCTGATTAGCGAGCGGGGGGTTGCAGGCGCCGAGAATTCGATAGGGGCGCTTCTCGACGCCGAGCTTGGCCTTCAGCGTGGCCTGCAGGTCGATGTCGCTGAGCACCCCGAATCCTTCGGACTTCAGGGCTTCGGTCACGCGTTCTATGGCTTGCTCGAATCCGATATCGAGACGAATTGAAAAACCGTACATTGCAGATACCTCCTGGATTTCGAAATTGGGATGGCGGATCAGGCTACAGGGCGTGAGCCAGTACCGCTGTCAACTCGGACTCTGTCAAGGTGATCGGGTTTCCTTTCATGCTGCTGGAGGGCATCGCCTTGGCCACGACATCGACCAGATCGGTTTCGTTCATGCCGTAGCTGGCGAGCCCAGGCACCGCCAGCTCACTCCCCAGCGCCTGTATCCAGGCGATGCCGTCGGAAACCTCAGCACCATTATCGCCGGTAAGGATCGTCGCGACTTCTCGATAACGCTCCAATCCCGGCGAATCCGGCGCACGCTCCTTCAGGGCGCTCACATTGGCTTCCATCACATAGGGTAGCAGGCGTGCGCAGATGGCGCCGTGGGGGGCGTCGAACATGCCGCCGACGGGACCGGCAAACCCATGGACAGCGCCCAGCTTGGCATTGGCCAGGGCCAGCCCGCCGCAGAGGCTGGCCAGCGCCATGTCCCGGCGCGCGGCGGCATCCGAGCCGTCATGGAAGGCACGCCGCAACGAGCAGGCGGCACGCCTCATCCCCTCGCGACAAAAACCGTCGGTCAAGGGCGTGGCCAGATGGGAGACGAAGGGCTCGAGGCACTGGGTCAGGGCGTCCAGTCCGGTGCTGGCCGTCACCGCCCGCGGCATGTCGTAGGTCAGTTCAGGGTCGACGAGTGCGACTCGTGGCAACATGGATGCGTGGCGCAGGCTTACCTTGACCCGCTGTTCGGGCGCCGCAAGCACGGCGTTGCGGGTAACCTCGGCGCCCGTACCCGCGGTGGTGGGGATGGCGATGAGCGGTGCGGCCGGATTGGCCAGCGGCCGACCCGCGCCGATGACCTCCAGGTAGTCGTAGGGGTCGCCCGGATTGGCCAGGAGGGCAGCGATGGCCTTGGCGGCGTCCATGGCACTGCCCCCCCCCATGCCTATGACGAGATCGGCGTCGAAAGCGCGCGCCTGATCCGTGCCTTGCAGGGTCAGCTCGACCGTTGGCTCGCCCTCCACCGCAATTGGGTAGACGGGAAGCTCCTTGTCTGCGAGCCGGGCCAGCAAGGGCTCGGTACGCGCCCGAGTACCTCCCCCAACCACCAAAACACGCTTGCCCAGCTCCGCGGCAAGGTTCCCCACCCGGTCGAGAACACCCTCACCGAAGAGAATGTGGCCGGCAGTCGCGAACTCGAATGTCATGGCGATACTCTCAGACGCCCACCATGTCCCATCCATTGTCGTCCGGGAAAACGTTCACGAGCTTCACGGCACTGCGTGACTCGGCCATCATGTCGGCGACCGTGTCGCGCCAGGTCGCATAGTGGGCCGTCTCCTTGTGGCGTGCCGGATCGTCGGCCGTGCGGTATACCTCGACCAATACGAAACGGGTCGGATCGTCCTCCTGCTGAATGACGTCGAAGCGTGCAATGCCCGGCTCCTGGACGCTGTTGCGAGCATTCTCGACGGAGGCAGCCTTGAAGGCATCGACCGAATCGGGCTTCACGTGGACAAAGACATGAACAACGAGCATGTAGGACCTCCTCTCAGGCCGGTAGGGATCGGGAATCTGGGCCTCGGTACCGATTGACGACCAGTCCCGAGCTCCTAACCCCGCTGTTTTCGCGGTTTTTCAATCTCGATGAGACCGACCGGCACGGCCTCAGCAAACGTGATGACCGACACCGCCCCGTAAGGCCGAGGCGGCTTTCTTTTTTAGCATGACTCGTCCCCAGGACGGAAACGAAATCGGATATGTACCGAAGAGAGACGTACCGGATCCGAGGTCAATCGCGCCTCAGCTCGTCGGAAACCGCGATCGGGGTCGGGAAACGCTTGACGACCAGGTAGGAAGAAACCAGGAAGGTCAGTACGGTTGCAAGCTGAATCGTATAGGAGGCTTGCGCCCCTATGACGGTCAGCTCCAATGCCAGGGCCCCGATCAACATCGAGAACTCGCTCATTTGTCCGAGGCGATAGCCGATCTCCAAGGAACGCTTTGCAGGATCGCCGATGCGCGTCAGAAGCCAGCGAAAGACGACCGGTTTGAGTGTCAGTGCTGCACCGGCAACCAGGGCCGCGGGCACCAGGACCTGCATAAGCATTCCCAGCTCGAACTGGACCCCAATGCTGAAAAAGAAAAGCACCAGGAAGAAATCCCTGAGCGGCCGCAGGCTGTCGGCTATGTAGACTGCAATAGGGCTCGAGGCCAGGGCAACGCCGGCGATGAAGGCGCCGATCTCGTGAGACAGCCCCATTAGTCCTCCGAGCTCGGCCATACCCATGCACCAGCCGATCGCGACCAGGAATACGTACTCCCGGATTGTATCGAATCGTTTGATCAAGGGAATCAGTACAAAGCGCGCACCGAGTCCGCCAATCAGGACCAGCGCCGGAAGCATCAGCAACATCAGGGCTACATCGGTCCAGGGCTCGCCACCGATGGCGGCTCCTCGAAGCAACAGCAGCATGGCGATGGCGATCACATCCTGCAGCAGCAGGATGCTGATGATAATTTCCCCCATCCTTTGGTGGTGCAACACGGTAGTGGGAAGCAGCTTGAGCCCAATAATCGTGCTCGAAAAGGTCATGGCGCCGCCGAGCACAACCGACTCCAAAAAGGAAAAGCCGACGGAAAGCCCTATCACCAAGCCCGCGACGGCCAGAATGAGCGAGCCGCCCAGAGTAACCAGCGTGGTGCGCCGCACGCTTTGCATCAGGTCCTGGGGATGGAGATCCAGGCCGAGCAGGAACAACAAAAACATTATGCCAATGTGGGAAATACTGGAAGCGATCGAAGCATCTTCCATGAGACCGATCCCCGACGGGCCGAACAGGACACCCAACGCGATATAGGCCAGCAATAGCGATTGGCGCGCGGCCAGCGCCAGGGTGGCAAGCACGGCCGCCCCGGTAAACACGAGAAAGATAGTGTCGACGATAGCATCCTGGGGCATGGCTGCAACAAGCCTCTCGGGAATCCATGCCCGTCAAATAAATGTGACTGCGGATCGGGGGAAATACGCTTTTTGGCTTAGCAGTTCGGAGGATGCTGGGGCACCCGGGCAAGAGGTGCTTGCGGCCAATGTCTCGTTAACCCGATGGGGGATGTTGCTCAAGACCGGAGTGGTCCCCGGCGACCGGTCCCTGGCTTGCCGGGTTGCAGTGGTTTCAGAGCCGATTACTTGTAGGCGCCGACGCCGCAGAAGAATCCTTCACTGTTCGACAGGATGTAGCTCGTCTTCTCCTTGATCTCATCGCTTCCCGGGTAGGGCCATTTGTAGTCGACCCAGCCCTCACCGGGACCCGTCGAGACGGCGATCATGTCCTGAAACAAAGTATCGCCGTATTTGTTGAAGTCCTTGAGATTCTTACCGACGAGCTCCGGCTTCTTGGCATGCGAGAGCATGACGCCGTCGTTGTCCATGCAGAAGACATAAAGGTCCTTTTCCTGAAACCCGCCGTCCGGATCGGCGAAGGCGACGAAGGCCTTCTCGCTACCCATGCCGTTGACGGCGCCCTGTGCCTTCTCGCTCATGGCTTTTGCCTCATCGGGCGTGGCCATCTCGCCGGCAAAAGCCACGGACATCAGGGCTACGCCCGCGATAGCGGCAATGATCTTGTGCATGCTGATTCTCCTCTGGTGATTTATCGTTCTGTCAGAATCAGCGAACATAGACTAATCCGGGCCTGGGGTCCAGACTGGGCATCGGTTTGCAGCCGTGAAGCATAAGCCGCGCCCACGGTATCCTGGCCAAAGACATGGGAGGGAAAAGATAACGGAGAACCAGGAAAGCAGCGAGTCGGTGTGCGATAAAGGGCGTCAACGAAGCCGGAGGTGCACACTGGGACGTGTTTGAAGCAAAGCGGCGCAAGGGAGGCTGCGCCCTGGGTGGAGCGCATTTCGCTATGAAGAGGTTGGCCCTATTCGAGCTGGAGTTGGAACGGCTGGCTGAGGAG
>JAJDOL010000346.1 GCA_022340195.1 Chromatiaceae bacterium | reverse complement strand
CACGCCTTGGTCTCCCAACGAGCGGGTCGGTGCCGCCGAGAGGGTCGCGCGGACACCGCTGGTGGGATTGAAGAGGTCGGTCGTGCTGTCATACTTGCCAACCAGGGAGAGACCCGCAAGGGTAAAGTCATCCGTGATGTCCTGCTGCGTCACACGCTCCTGCTCCGCAGTGACCCCGATGCTGCCCGTCCAACGCTCCGAGAGCTTCCGACTGATCGATGCGCTGCCGGTGAGCGCCGTGCGGTCGTAGGCTTCCAGACTCTCCTTCAGGGGGCTGACATCGATCTGCAGCGTCTGCTCGGGCTGCAGAAAGTCCGGCTTGATGAACTGGACGCTGCCCCAGTAGCCTGGATCTGTCTGCGCGGTCCCGCCGGCGCTGAAACCCGCCGACAGCTTTAGCTGCTCGGCATTGCCGAACAGGTTGCGGTCCTGCCACTGCGTGCTCACGCTCGGCCCCAGATCGGTCGAATAGGACGCGCCGAAGCGGACCGCATGGCGCTTGCGCTCGGTGACGACGAACTCCACCGGCAGCCGCTGTTGCGCGTCGGGCTCCTTCCCCGCGACGGCCACCACGGAGGAAAAAACCCCGAGCGAGGCAAGATTTTGCCGGGCCTTCTCGATAGCCGCCGGGTCGTAACGCTCGCCCGGGTGGATGAGGAGTCGTTCGCGCAGAAAGGACTCGTTCGTTCTCTTCAGACCCTCAAAGCTGATCTGACCGATCTCGACCAGGGGGCCGGTGTCGACCGTGAAAGAGACGTCCAGCACATCGGCGCTCGAATCGAGGATCGCGACGGGCTGGCTCACGGAGGCCAAGGCGTAGCCCTGGTCGCGCAGGGCGTTCAGCAGCCGTTCACGGGCGGCGAGCACCTGCGCCGCGACGGCAGGCACGCCCGGCGGGAGGTCGAGCTTGTCTCGCGCCGACTGGGGCAAGGCACCCTCGATCGTTACCTTACCCAGGTGAAACAGGGGCCCCGGCTGAATCGAAACCGCGACCTTCGCCGGCGAATCCGCCGGCAAGCCGTCCAGGTAATCCGGCAGATCGGGGTCGTCCAGGGGGCGGCGGTCGATACGGATATCCACCTGCCCCTTGTAGAAGCCAAGACCGTACAGCACGGTCAGGAAGCGGTCCTCGTCGTCCCGCGCGCGCCCGACCAAGGCAAAGGGACCGACGGGGGCCTTCTCGCGCAGACTGACCAGCAGCGACGACTCGGCGACGGCCTTATCGAGCGCCTCGTCGCCCGTTTTGGCGATCTCGACCTCGTACGGACGGGTATTTGCGGCCTGAGCAAGCCCATCCGTCGAGGCGAGCGCCACCCCGACCAATACCACCGCCCAGACCCGGCAGAAGATCACGATTTTCAACGACCGATCTTGCACGAAGTGCAAGGAAATCATTGTTCATTCGCCCCGGGCAACCCGGCGCGAGTCTTCGGATGCCACTGACTCGGCGTCAGCCAGGCGCGCCCGTCGCGAGCGACCAACCGCTCAGCCGCCTCGGGCCCCCAGCTTCCGGCGGGATAATTCGGAAAATCCGGAGCCGGATTCCCCTCCCAGGTTTGAATGATCGGCATGAGTAGCTTCCAGGCGGCTTGAACCTGATCGCTGCGCATGAACAGGGTGGCGTCGCCTTGCAGCAGGTCATGCAGCAGGGTCTCGTATGCAGCGGGGCTCGGCTTGCTGAAGGCCTCGCCGTAAGCGAAACGCATGTCGACCGGACTCAGACGCAACGGCGAGCCGGGTTCCTTGGCCATGAACTTGAGGATGATCCCTTCCTGCGGCTGGATTTGGATCACCAGACGCACCGGCTGCGCGTTGAAGCCGGTGTTTACCGGAAAGGCGTTGTGCGGCACGTCACGGAAGCGGATGGAAATCTCCGACACCGCCGCGCCGAGCCGTTTGCCGGTGCGCAGATAAAAGGGCACGTCCTGCCAGCGCCAGTTGTCCACGAGCAGCTTGACGGCGGCGTAGGTCTCGCTGTTGGAGTCCGGCGCGACACCGGACTCGTCGCGATAGCCCTGGGCTTCCACGCTTTGAATCCACCCCCCCGCATACTGTCCGCGCACCGCTACGGCGGAAACATCGTCCGGTCGGATCGGCCGACACGCGAGCAGCACATCCAGCTTCTTGTTGCGGATATCGTCCGCGTCATAGGCAACCGGCGGCTCCATGGCGATCAGACACATCAATTGCATGAGGTGATTTTGCACCATGTCGCGAAGTGCGCCGGCATGCTCGTAGTAGCCTGCGCGATGCGCAACGCCGATGGTCTCGGCCACGGTAATAGTGACGTGATCGATGTAACGCCGGTTCCAGACAGGCTCGAAGATCGGGTTGGCGAAGCGCATCGCCAGGATGTTCTGTACCGTCTCCTTGCCGAGGAAATGATCCATACGATAGATCTGACGCTCGGCGAAGTGCTGCCGCAGCGTATTGTCGATAGCGCGAAACGAGTCCAGGTCCCGGCCCAGGGGCTTCTCGACCACGATGCGGGTATGCGCCTCGTCCAAATGCAGATCCGCATGCGCCAGCCCGCTCGCGACCGCCTCGAATAGCGAGGGAGGGATAGCGAGGTAATAGATCCGGGTGACGGGCGTGGCTCGACTCGTGCGCAGCATTTCTGCGAGCTCCGAATACGCCGCGTTGTCCTGCAGGTCCATGGGCAGGGTGGCGACCCTGGCGGAGAAGCCCGACCATTGCTCGGCCGTCGGCGAGCCGCGCCGCGAGAACCGTTGGACGCCCTCGCGCAGTCGTTCCAACAGCGCCGGTGTCGAAATCTCCCGGTCGACGCCCACCAGGCGCAGCTCGGCCGGCAGCTGGCCGTCCAGGTAAAGGTTGAAAAGGGCGGGGCCCACAAGGCGCCACGCCAAGTCGCCCATGGCGCCAAACAATACGAACTGCGCGGCCTTGGGCAAAGCAGTCGGTTGAGCAGTGTTCATGGCGTTTCCTGCGGCCATCTGCGAACGGATACGCGACCTTCGGACGGTGTCGCAAAAGGTTTCCATTATAGGATTTCGGCTCGATTCTTACACGCGGGCGCAACGATGTTTTGCTCGGAACGCCCCGGGGCCACGGTCTGACGGCTTTTCCGGTGTCCGCGCCACTTGGGAATTGCGGCCGTTCCACATCGTTTCGGTTCACCTTCGGCGCCTCGGCGGCAAATTTCGGGAACCTCGCGACCAGACGGCAGACATCCCCGTGGCACTCCAGAGCATGTCCCGGGCTGAAACCCTGAGCGAGCAGGAATGTGGTCATAGTCCTCTCTCCTCGCGTTCGTGAAATCGTGACCTTTCACCACGCGCGGGGAGAGGCGGCAAGGAGCAGCCCGAGGGCCATCACCGGCTCGGGCCGCAGGAAAAAGGACACGGATGATGGATGCAGCCGTCGGCAGTGTTTACACAACAAACAAACTGTGGACGGCTTAACAGTTTGCGAAGCCATATCCCGGCGTCTTGCGCAATCGCAATGAGACCATTTCTTCCATCTGGTGCGATTGCGCCGGCAGCGCAGAGAGGCATCGATTCTTCGCTGTTTAGCGACCAGGTAGCAAATAATATAACTGATTGTATTAGAGAAAAAAATTATGTCAAAAAGACAGTTGTCTCCGCAGGAAACCGTTATCGCGTCCATTTCCAACGCCATCACCTTCATGATGGGCGCCGGATCCAAGATAGCCATGCGCGAGGCGGGCAAGCAGGCCAGCAGGGACATTTGGCCCAGCCTGCCGGAGAACGCTTCTTTCGAGGAAGCCGCCCGCATCATGCACGACGGCATCGCCGCCCTCGAGGGGTTTGGTGAATTCCAGCTGGTGCGGCAGGACGACGATGGCTCCTATCAGATCGAGTTCAAAGAATGTGGATTCGCGCGATTCACTGCTCAGAGCGGCCAGCCCTGTGGAGAGCAGGCCATCTGCTACTTCGGCTTCGGTCTGGTTGAAGAGACCTTGCGCCGGTTAACCGGCGCCAAGGTACAGGTCAAGCTGATCGAGCAGGACGATACCTGCGCTATTTGCCACGAGCAGGCGATCCCCCGCTGATCGCTTGCTTCTTTTCGGCACGAACGAAGTGGTCAAATGGAAGACACAGCGTTTTGCACGCCCGGTTCCTTTTTTTCTCCCGCAGATCGTCTTTAGGGGCGAAACTCCGGTCAGGGTTGTCAGGTGCACTGAGGCCATTGATCCTAGAAACAGCGGCTTGACCGCTCCGAAATGACCGTAACTTTCTGGACGCGGGTACGTTTCTGCTGTCGGAGTGCTCACTTGCAGGGTGAAGACCGCTACGCCCCCTGGTGCACGCACCGGGGGCTGCCCAACTGCCGTTTCCAGGTTGACTCCATGGGGGCCCGGGGGGAGAAACGAAATCTCCGTCTGGCCACCGAGGTTTCGGCGGAGCTTGGAGGCTCTCGCGAGTGCTGACGCCGCAGCACCCAACCATCAGCCACACACTGAGTCGTTTCCACATTCCGGTGACCTGATCACATGACAATGGACACACCGATAATCTCATCGTCCTCCTTGAGCTCGTTGGCCGCGCGATCAATTTGCTGACGAAGGTTTGGTCAACATCGCCGTAGCCCCGCTCGATGCGGATGAAGATATCCTCGGCAGCCTGTACCTCCGGTACGGTCGTGCCGCACGGCCGAAGCTCGATAACCGGGTGCTTGGGGTCACAACCGGGCAGGAAGGGCAAAGGTTGACCGAAGCGAGTGTCAATGCGGTACCACCCGTCGCGACCACGAAGAAGGTGCGTCTGGGCATATCGAGACAACTGGAGTCTTGCTCTGCGATCGTCGTCACCACGTTCTGTCTGTGAAGTTCGAATCACGAAGTCCGTAAGAAATTCGCCTGATTGATCGTACTCGCTTGTACAAAGACAATATCCGACGTGAGCACAGCCTCTTTCACGCGTCTCGCCACCGGGGGGGATCCGTACTCCGAGATGAGGAAAAGTTACGAATTGAACGATTAGCGTGATGCCTCAGCGAGCCCTCACCTCCGCCAGCCGCAACGATTCCTCGAGACACGGCTTAGTTCCGGCGCAAGCATTCACTAAGCCCCCGCCCAGGGAGTGCAGATCCAAGCGGCGGTCAACGCGATACAACGTTAGCCGGGAGTATGGGGGTCAAGGGCGAACAGGTAATCGATCCCAAGGAGATAAGATCAGCCCTGCAAAGAGCCATAAAAACAACAAGGGAAGGAATGCCTTATCTCGTAGATGTAATTATCTCAGGTGAGGGTGAAGGAGCTGAATCGTCGTGGCATCAGAAGTTCTCGCTTGCAGCAACACGAAAGAGAAACGTGTGACTCCTGCCCATCCCGATCCTTCGGGACGGAGTGAATGATTCTGCAGAATCAACGTTGTCGAATTCAAACGTGAAAAGGCCAGGTGCGCACGGTTCGTATCGGCGCTGGATGACGTTCTGATTCTAAAATCAAAGCCTTAGCGCGGTCGTGGCAGCATTTACGACGCGGACTCGCTTCGCCATCTCTCTGACTATCCCGACCAGAAATTTGAGCGCAATATCCGGACATTCACGTCGAAGCTCGCCCAATTTCACCTTTGAAAGCAGTAGGCCAGAGACATGACCCTTCGCTACGGCGGTCACCATACGAGGGTTCTCGTCCAGCACCGAGATTTCACCCAAAACCGTACCAGGCCTGAACCGTGCGATGCGTGCTGTTTTTTCGGGGTCACCGAAATTGACGTATACCTCGACTCGCCCTTGTCGGATGATCAGGATCCAATCTCCAGGATCTCCCTGTTGAAAGAGCACCTCTCCATCTCGATAAGTCATCCTCGTACAATAACTCTGGAACAGCTCACGCTCCTCGATTCTCATGTCTCGCAAAACGTCAAGGGCACCTAAGCTCAACTCGACCGCGTAGCGGTCACGATTGAGGAATTTATCCAGGAGTTGGTCTTCGGCTCTTTCAAGTGCGTCATCAACATGGAGGAATACGCTATCGGAGCGCATCGCCTCGAACGTGCCGGAAGCAAATAGAAAGATATTGTAAGATTTTGGGGAATCGATACCACTCAAAAGCAGAGATTTACCCAGGGCTTCATAGATCTTTTTCAGCTGTAACAGAACCCTTGCCCCTGTACCATCCACGTCCGAAACTCGTCTAAAGTCCAATATGAGTATATCTCGATCCGTTAACCTCTCGGGATCAGCTAGACTGGCAATATGATCTGCCGTGCCGAAAAAAATCGATCCTTCCAGTTCGAGGACAAGAATCTTATTCCCGTATCGTTCCAACAGTGCGACTTCGTTATCGGTTCGGTCGACGCTCGACCGATGTTCGCGCGCAGTATATTTCCGACGAAGGATGTTTCTGCTGGCTCGGTAAAAAAATAATAAAAATGAGATCAGGAGCCCTACTGCAAGACCTTCGAAAATTCCAAAAACAACCATGCTGACCGTGACCGTTAAAACAACGAGCAGATCCTCGATGACATGTTTCCACTGACGGAAATCGGACGCAAAGCGAGAGAGCAGATTCAGACTCCAGGGATCGATTAGCTTCAGAGCCACCGACACCAAGACCGCAGCCAGGATCACCCGTGGGAACAAGGCGACAATCGGCCCGAGCCATGCGAGTACGGCGAACGCAGCGACGCCAGTAAAAATCTTCGAAAGATGAGTGCGGCCTCCCGCTTCGTAGTTTGTCAACGAAACTGATTGGTTTGCCGTGCTGGTCAGGCCGCCGAAAATGCCGGCAAGCATGTTGCCAAAACCCTGACCTACGAGTTCTCGGTTCGCATCGGAACGCACTTGAGAAACACCGTCCAAAGCGACCGTAACGGCCAACGTCTTAATGGTGATGGCGATTGCGAGAGCAACCACGAGCGGTGCAAGTTGCACAACGTCATCGAGTAACGTTGGCGACTCGACAAGGTGCCGAAATTTCTCTCCATATTGCGGTACAGGAAAACCACCGGAAATAGGCCCTACTAGGCCGCAGAGAAACTCGCGATACCCCAAAAAGCTCAGCATGTAATAAGACGCTGTGCCAATCAGCATAGCTAAAATTATTGGTGGGATTCGCGTTGTTAGAAGACGCCCGTAGAAGATGATCGTAAGTGTCCACATTCCGACCAGAAAGGTCAGAATTTGAAAGTGCGTTGCAATGGAATCAAAATCTGTAAGAGCGGTTTCTGAAGGGAGTCCTAGCATTGGCCGTATCTGCTGCACAGCCAATAGGACGGCGATACCGTTCAACAATCCCGCTGTAACCGGATACGGAATATATTTCGCGAGGTTTCCCAACTTGAGAAGCCCGAACAGGACCTGCAATAACCCACTTGCAAAAACAATGAAAAACAAGAAGGTGGGTGCCACGCTTGCGGTATGGCCAGGGTCAATTTCGTCGACGGTATCTAAAACGACAACAAGCGTAGCGGCTAGGGTCAGCGCTGATACAGGTTCAGGGGTGGTAATCAAAACGCGATTACTACCCAGCAGGCCTGCGCCGATGTTCGCAAGGGCGAGCCCGATAAAACCTGCAGTGACTCCAACGGGTACGTAATCGGGTCCCAGAGGTGCAAAGACAATGATTCCGTAGGCGATATTCCCTGGAATGCTGACGAGGGCGGCTGTGATACCACCCCAGATATCGCCGCGTATCCTGGTGAAGAATCTAGGCATGGCGCGAAACGTTCGGGTAGGTTCTCTCGTCCAACGATGGTAGTCGTCGCACGCCTGAAAGCAATAAGCAGCTTACCGGATGGCTGAGCTCATCGGTAAATTTTGTGCCAGCGCGTAGCCTGGATTGATGACAGACCTGCTCGACCTGCCTGAAAATTCCGGAAACGGACAAGACCGGGTGCGCAATAGGCTTTCTGCCGCAGCCCAGGAGCCGATCAGAATCTACGTCCAGATCCGCAACGTCGCCGCCGATATCACAGCAGGGACGCTAACAGCGGTAATGGGGCTTGCGTCACTACATCAGTTCGCACCCGGATCGATCTCTGCCGGGTCTGCGTTGGCGCAGGTGGTCGCCAAAGAACAGGCGGTGTCGGAATTTGCGCTCGGCAAGATGCTCGGGCGGCTTTACTACGCCGTCTTCCCAGTGAGTCCCTCGCTGACAATCATTACCCTGGCGTTGCTGCTGGTCATGGTGGTGACTGCCGTCATCGCCGCATTTTCGGGAATCATCCACGACCCGATCCAGACGGTAGCGGGCATTCATCGCCGGCGGCTCAACCGGATGCTTGATGCCATCGAAGAGTTGGCCATTGAGCCGCAGGGGAAGGGCTACCGCCCGAAAGACACGTTTTTCGGGAGAGTCTATGACCTGATCGACTGGATCAAAGGCGTGCTTTCGTTTTGATTACTCGAGCCTCTCGTTCCAAGCGAGAGAGGGAAAGCCACTCCGGAATATCCTGTTGCTCGATGTAATCGACAGCCATGACACGCATGCTCAGCCGACGCAGCCCCTCGCCCTGAATCTCAGCTCGCGTATGCTTGCAGCATGAGCGACAACCCGGCCACGCACTACCGCACCTGCTACCCGTGCGATGCGATGTGCGGTCTCGCGGTCGGGATCGACGGTGTGCTCCCAATCCGCCGGCGCTATCCGGTAGGCGCCGGCTTGACTTTGCTCTCTCCGGCCGCGACGGATGATTCACCACGTCCGACATACGCAGCGGCTCGCGCCGCCCCTGTGCCGGGCTGGCAACTGCCGAAACCTTAGGCGATTTCTGTCAAAGAACATACCATCTTGCTTGCCTTTTCGTCCGTCTTCGATGTCGCGACAACAGTTACATGGTTCGAACTGCGCCTGATGTCGCGCCATGAAGACGAACGATCCCAGCGCTTCGCTGTCCATGCTCCGATTGGGCACCGGTCTTGGGCATCCTGCCCAAGCCGTTCGCTGCTTCGCAGCTTACCCGGCGCAATCTGGTATGTTCTTGCCCGGCAATCGCCTTACAACTTCTTCCACAGCCCTGAATGCGAGGCTGCTCCAAAGATATCCTTGCTTGGATAGCTTTCCTTACGCCGCGTAATCAGCTTGCCTTCGAGCTTCTTCAAACGCTTTGCCAGTGCATGATGTAGGTCGCGGAACGGGTATTCCCCTTTGGAATAGGCAAACAGGCCTGCGACGTATTCGCGCTGATGGTCGTGGGCCAGCCTCAGGAAAAACTCATGCGATGTAAACCGGATGTCCATGGCCCTTATGACCTCCTCGAAATACTGTTCGAGGACATCAACTTCGTTCGGATCATTCGCCACAAAGAATCTCCTATGGTCAGCATAAGGGGTGCCGGATTATCACCGCATTGTGTTTCGCGCCGACAGCGGTTTCTTTGTCGGTGCCCCGATGGACCTTCTCGATGCCGGTGGCCACGGTTACCTGATCAAGATCAAGCTCAAAGGGCTCGCCTCATTGCTGGCCCGACGACACTGGACGCCGAACCGTCATCAGCCCAGCTCGGACCAATGCGAGAGAGAACCTGCGCGTAGCCATCACCTGAGCATAGACCAACGTACACCGCACTTTGATCTGACACTCCCGGCGTTCGGGAATACGCTGGAAGAGGATGTCGTTCGCATTCGAAATGCATTCAACAACCTTGACGGGTTGATGTTCTGGGCGACGACGCTCCTGACGTCGGATGACCCGTTGCTTGGAACGATGCAGGCCGTCGTCGATGTGATCAAGCAACTGGCCGCCGTTGCCACCTGCGGGAGTTACAGCGACCTATCGAATAAGCCAACCCTTGGGACGGCCGCGGCGACCGGATCGATCCACACCCGGACCCTGTCCGCCAGCTCCAGCCCCAGCGATGTGAGGTGGTCAACGGGGTAACAACCGCCAAGCGATTTTCTTCAGCGACAATGACTACAGGATCTATCTGGGCTGGCTTGCCGAGGCCGCAGAGCGCTGGAGCTGTGCCGTGCACGCCTATGTGCTGATGACCAATCACGTACACATTCTGATGACACCCCAGGATACCGAGGGCGTAAGCCGCCTGATGCAGTATATGGGACGGCGCTATGTCCCTTACGTCAACCACGAATACCAGCGCACCGGAACGCTGTGGGAGGGGCGCTTCAAGTCGAGCTTGGTGCAAGCGCAGTCTTAACTACTCGCCTGCCATCGCCACATCGAGTCGAACCCGGTCCGGGCCGGCATGGTCGCTGCACCGGGAGACTATGAATGGTCAAGCTACCGCCG
>JAJDOL010000342.1 GCA_022340195.1 Chromatiaceae bacterium | reverse complement strand
CGCAAGCACGCGATCCCAGTGATTCCCAGCAGCCAAATCGCTGGCATCTGTTTTGTCCGGAGCGCCTTCTGGACCAGCTTTGTCGGTGGTTCTGTCCCCTGCGCGTTCTAGTATGGACAGCACCGTTGCTCTTCTTCTTTGGCGTACTGGGTGTCATTTTCAATTTTCATTTCGTGGACCAGGATTTTACTCAGGCGATAACGACCTTTGGTGTCATCGGTCGGCTTGTGTTCGCCGCTTTCTCGGTCAATTTGATTTCCCAAATGCTCAGGGGATTGGTTGCCCGCTATTACGGTCTGCAGGGTCCCAGCTTTGGCTTCGTGCTGATATTCGGGTTGGTTCCCCGGTTCAGTGTCCAGGTCATTCCGACGCGCAATATGACCCGAGCGGCGCGACTTTGGCTGGCGGCAACATCCACTCTGGGCCGCATGGTTCTTTTTGGCTTGTCGATATTGCTATGGCTCAGCACCCGAGCTTCCGGAAGTTTTCTTTCGATAGTTGGAGTCGAGCTGGCATTTATTTCCTTAGTAGGTCTGCTATTTGTTTCCAATCCTTTGTGGCGAGGTGACGGCTACAATTTTATTTCCATTTGGTTTGGTATACCGAATTTGCGCGAGAGATCCAACGACTCGTTTCGCGCTTTGCTCGTTCGTAGGCCTAAAGCCGTTAGACGCCATGCCAGGCACTCATTTTGGTTTGGCCTTTATGGATTGCTTTCCATGTTGTTCCTGGTATTTTTCATAGGGTTCATCACGATAGGGATTGCGACGCGCTTAGAGCAGCAATACCAAGGGGCTGGGGTCGCGCTTTTCCTGTTTCTCGCCGTATACGTACTTTGGAACCATCGCCGACAGAAGCGCGCGAGAGAACGGGCCAAGCCGCTTGTTTCTGCGACAACGGAGGCAGTCAGAACCAGTGACAAACCCGGGAACACCAGAACCGCGATTCAGCTGCCTCGCACGCACGAGCGACTTCGCGCAGACGTTTCCGACGCAAAGCCGGTGCGTTGGCGCAAGCGGATCCTGCAGGTCGTTGTGATTCTAGCGGTTGTCGGCATCGGGATGCTTCCTTACCGCTACGACGCAGGCGGCGAGGCCACGATCCTTCCCATTTCGAAGCGCGAAATCAACGCTGAAACCGAAGGATTGGTTGAAGAAGTCTATTTTGATGGAGGCGAGTCGCTCAAAAAGGGCACTATCGTCGCCAAGCTCGCCGACCATCGCCAACGAAAGGATGTTTCGGCTACTGAAGCGGCCATATCCGCGAAGCGTGAGGAGGCGCAAGTGCTCCGCACCACGCCATCGGTCGATGCACTCAAGCTCGCCGAAGAGCAATTGGCTACGGCCCGGCTTCAGCTGAAATACAGCGCTGACGAAGCGCAGCGCATGCAGCAGCTTTACACAAAGAGTACCGTTTCCCTAAAGGTGTATGAAGACGCGAAGGAGGCTATGGACATTGATCGCCAGACAGTCGCTGAAAGGGAAGCGAGCCTGGCGTCGTTGAAATCGCAGGTGAACCCGAGCCAAATCGAGGCAATCGAATCAGAGATAGTCGGGTTAAACGACGAGCTCGTGTTCTACAAGGAGCAACTACGTCGGACGGAACTGCGGATGCCCATTGACGGACGCATCACCACTTTGAACCTAGGCAACCTACGCAATAATTACTTAGATGAGGGTGACTTGTTTGCCGAGGTCGAGGACGCAACCCGAGTGCGGGTCGAAATTTCGGTCCCTGAAGCCGAGATACACCATGTTGCTGTGGGTGCCCCCGTACATCTCAAGGTACAGGCCTACGCTGACCGGGTGTTTGTGGGTAGGGTAACAGAAATCGGCCTTGTCGCTGCCGAGGCAAGTTACGGCCAGGTCGTTACGGTAGCAAGCGTCATCGACAATTCCGACGCATATCTAACGAGCGGTATGACCGGTTTTGCGAAAGTCGAGGGTTCGTCAATGCCCGTATTTGTTGCTTTTACACAGGCGCTTTCGCGATTTCTAAGGATCGAGCTCTGGTCCTGGATTCCTTGAGTGCTCCATGTCAAGCATTCTTTCGCTCGTAGTCGTCGCGATCCAATGTCGCGCAACGCGCAAAGTGCGCGGCGACTGGCTTATCGCCCGGGAAACCGAAACGCGCAAAGGTATCTGTTGTCGAGTTTCAGAGGCTGTCGTCGTTGGTATCGAGGTTGCTTCTCGGTAATTGGGAGCCACTGGTTGGCTACTACGTTCTTGAATGACTGGTATACACTGCTGGGCCAGTAGATCTCCACGCGCTCAGCGGTTTCGCTCTCGCCAAGCCCGAAATTGGCCGCCAACATATCGCCCGCACCGTAACTCGTACCGGCACGCACCTGTCTCCACCGCGTGGTCCCGTCCGCTGTCACTGCAATCTTTGCCCCGACGCCGTCGCGGTTGCTGTTGGACCCTTCAAGCTCCAGCGTGAGCCAGTTCAGCTCCGACCCCTGCGTGGCCCCTCGGTTTTTGAAGAGTTGTACAGCACCATCCCGGTTAACGATGAGAACGTCGACCAATCCGTCGCCATCCGATCTGTCGATTATCCGAATCTCAGCGTGCTACGGAGAACGACGCACAGCGAGCGAGTAGCAGTATATATCCCGGATGCTAATGTCTCATTTCGAATCTTTGTTGCGAAGACTGAGCGGTCGCATATCCGTCCATTGCTTGGAGATCCGTTCCCAGCACTCTTGCTTGGTGCCGACCGTGCCTTCGCTCTCCCACCCGAGCGGGACGTCGCGATCCGCAAGCCAGATGGAGAACTGGCCTTCCGCGTTCAGGACGACCTTGTAGCGTTTGCCGTTTGTATTCTCTTCCGATGCCACGTGCCTCTCCGAAACAACTCTCGTTATGCTAGTATCACCCGCGCTGTCAGTGCAAATGTCGTCCTGATTGTGTAGGGCGTGTGCAGTTCGAATGTCCACGACCAGATTGTTCAGGAGGTGGGATACGTACTCACGGCACTTCGGTGTCAACGTCTGGGTTCGGTTGTTGGGATACGCTTTCGGCCTAGCCCTTGGAATCCCTCTAATACTGAGCTCCGGATGCTCATCACCGCCAGCAGAGGTCGAGCGTTTGAGCGATCCGCTCATTGCGCCTCTACCACAAGCTCCGCCCGATGAGAGTCGGTTTGGCTATCGTACCGGGACCCAATCACCGGTGGTGGAGTTCGTGTGGCGCCATGCAATGCCGACCGCGGAGGTTCCGAGTCCGCACCAGGCCGAGCGATTCATAATCTGCATCTACGAAAGACAACGCGGTCGGTGCGAGTCGGGCCATCGCAAAGGCGTGCTCCGGCCGATCTGGTTCGAAGCGGATGCCGACGACCCCATGATCGATCGTACGCCTATCCGACAAGAACGGCTTCCGTTCGCGCCCGCCCCTGACATCTACCTAGGTTACGAGTTTCGAACAAGGCTGCGCATGCGGCCCGAGTACCGAGGTCAAAGCCTGCTGTGGCAAGTCGGTGCCTGTCTCAGCGGTACCTGCCGGATGAGCGATCCAAGATCCCTGCTCATGAATCGGCGTGTCGAACGATAAGGACAGCCTAGGAGCCTGTCCGACTTACGACTGTCCTACTGCGGAATCACGGATGCCGGCCAGATTTTTTCCGCTCGATTTCGTTAAATAGGCCCACTATTCGCCTCAATCGAGCGAAAAATCTGCCTCGACCCCGTGATCCCTCGCTACGAACGCGAAAGTCGGACAGGCTCCTAGCGATTCGTCAGACCGCAGGGCTATATCTCGATGGATATTTCTGTTGCCCGCGCGTGTAAGCGCCATGACGATCTTTTTCGTTCACTTTTTTCCCCGGATGCGTTTCGCGCTATTCTAGGGCCTGTACCCCAATCGCCCAATTGATCATTATAAGGATTGACTTGTGGACATTGCCGAGTTGCTCGCGTTTAGCGTCAAGAACAACGCTTCCGACCTTCATCTCTCCTCCGGGTTGCCGCCCATGATACGGATCGACGGCGATATGCGCCGCATCAACGTACCCGCACTGGAACATCGCACGGTTCACGCGCTGGTCTACGACATTATGAATGACAAGCAGCGCCGGGACTTCGAGGAATTTCTGGAAGTGGATTTCTCGTTCGAGATCCAGGGCGTTGCGCGTTTCCGTGTCAACGCATTCAATCAGAAGCGCGGAGCAGCCGCTGTATTCCGCACGATTCCTTCCAAGGTGCTGACCCTGGAGGAGCTAAAGGCACCGAAAGTATTCAAAGAAATCATCGATGTGCCACGTGGCCTGGTGCTGGTGACCGGTCCTACCGGCTCCGGTAAGTCAACGACGCTGGCGGCTTTGATCGATCAGCTCAACGATCAGCATTACGCACATATTCTGACCATTGAGGATCCCATCGAATTCGTTCACATCAGCAAAAAGTGTCTGATCAATCAACGCGAGGTGCACAAGGATACCTTGGGATTCAGCGAGGCCCTACGCTCGGCCCTGCGCGAGGATCCCGACATCATCCTGGTTGGCGAGATGCGTGACCTGGAGACTATTCGTTTGGCACTTACGGCGGCTGAAACCGGTCACCTGGTATTCGCGACCCTGCATACGAGCTCGGCCGCCAAGACCATCGACCGAATTATCGACGTCTTCCCAGCGGCGGAGAAGAGCATGGTGCGCTCCATGCTCTCGGAGTCACTGCGCTCGGTCATTTCACAGACCCTGCTCAAGAGCGTCGGTGGCGGGCGTGTTGCCGCCCATGAGATCATGGTCGGCACTCCGGCCATACGCAATCTCATCCGCGAGGACAAGGTGGCCCAGATGTATTCGGCGATCCAGACAGGACAGGCTTTTGGTATGCAGACCTTGGACCAGGATCTTCAGGTCCTGTTGAAGAAAGGGCTTATAAGCAAGAAAGACGCGAAGGCGCGAGCCCAGCTCAAAGACAGCTTCATCTAACGCGAGCGTCAGTAACGGGCCCTCGCATCCCGATCAGCCAGACCGATTGCGAGCTCTGGCCGACTCCGCCAAAACCGAAACCCTTCCGGAGGATCCCATGGAATTCAATCAGCTTCTGATCCTGTTGGCGAAAAAAAAGGGTTCGGACCTCTTCATCACATCCGGGCGCCCGCCATCGGTAAAGATCGATGGCGTGATCCGTCCCGTGGGTAACGAGGTCCTCTCAACGTCGCAGGCGCGGGATATGGTGTACAGCGTGATGAGCGAGAAGCAGCAGAAGGAGTTCGAAGAGACCAAGGAGTGCCAATTCGCCATCGAAGCCAAGGGTGTTGCCCGCTTCCGCGTCAGTGCCTTTGTGCAACGAGACCAGGTAGGCATGGTCCTGCGTCGTATCGAGAGCCTGATCCCAACGCTGGACGAGCTGCGCTTGCCGCCGGTCCTGCGGGACTTGGCCATGACCAAGCGTGGAATGGTCATCTTCGTCGGGGCGACCGGCACGGGCAAGTCCACGTCGCTCGCGGCCATCGTCGGCTACCGCAATCGCCACAGCAGCGGACACATCGTCACTATCGAGGACCCGATCGAGTTCGTACACGACCACGAAGGCTGCATTATCACCCAGCGCGAGGTAGGCGTTGATACCGAGTCTTACGAGGTCGCGCTCAAGAATACCCTGCGCCAGGCACCGGATGTCATCCTGATTGGTGAAATCCGCACCCGTGAGACCATGGAGCAGGCAGTCGTCTTCGCCGAAACGGGACATTTGGTGTTGGCGACCCTGCATGCCAACAACGCGAACCAGGCACTCGACCGTATCATCAACTTCTTCGCGGAGGACGCTCGCAGCCAGCTGTTCATGGATCTGTCCCTGAACCTCAAGGCAGTCGTCGCGCAGCAGCTAACCCCACGCAAGAGCGGTAAGGGGCGCAGGGCGGTAGTGGAGGTGCTTATCAACACACCTCTGGCCTCCGATATGATCCGCAAGGGCGAGGTTCACAAGCTCAAGGAGCTGATGAAGCGCTCCAGGGAGCAGGGCATGAATACCTTCGATCAAGCCTTGTTCGACCTGTATCAGCAAGGCGAGATCACATTCGAGGATGCCTTGAAGTATGCGGATTCGGCGAACGAGGTGCGATTGATGATCAAGCTCCAGGCCACGGGGGGTGTGTCGCCCGAAATGACCGAATCCTTGGATCAAATCTCTCTGGTTGACAAGGAGGAAGAGGAAGGGATAGGGGGTTTGCTACGACGCTAGCCACCTGCCTGATTGTACAGTGAATCAGCCGCGAGTCGGACAGGCTCGGGTTCAGATCATTTTACGCAGCTCGTACTCCAGAATCCCGTCGGCACCCGCGGCGCGGAGCCTTGGGATCAGCTCGCGCACGGCGAGGGCATCGACGATGGTCTCCACGGCAAACCATTCGCGGTCATAGAGGTGGCTGACCGTCGGCGCGTGGAGACTTGGAAGAAGGGCGACAACCTTGTCGAGATCCCCGGAGGATACGTTCAGCTTGAGGGCTACCTTGTGCCGGGCAGCCAGCGCGGCCTCGAGCATCATCGCGACCTGCTCGATCTTGGCCTTCTTCCAGGGGTCTTTTAGCGCCAGGGGGTTGGCGACAAGCCGGGTCTCCGTAAGAAGCAGATCCTCGACGATGCGCAATCCATGCGCGCGAATCGTGCTGCCGGTCTCCGTGATCTCGACCGCCGCGTCCACGATTCCCTCCACCACCTTGGCCTCGGTGGCGCCCCAGGAAAACTCGACCTTGGCGTCGACCCCTCGCTCTTGAAGAAAACGCTTGGTGAAGCCCACCAGCTCGGTGGCGATCTTTTTGCCGTTCAGGTCTTGCACCGACTCGATGGCCGATTCCTTCGGAACCACCAGCACCCAACGGCTCGGTTGGTCAAGGCTCTTGGAATAGGTGAGGGTGCGGATCTGTTTCACCTCAGCCTGGGTTTCCAAAATCCAATCCAGCCCGGTGAGCCCGAGGTCGAG
>JAJDOL010000334.1 GCA_022340195.1 Chromatiaceae bacterium | reverse complement strand
GCGCGCAGGTTCTGCAGGAACAACAGGATGACCAGGAACACCAACACCACGGCCTCGAGCAAAGTGAAGACCACCTCCTTGATGGAGATGCGGATAAACTGAGTGCTGTCGTAGGGGGTAAACCAGGTGACGCCCGGCGGGAAGTAGCGCTGCGCCTCGTCCATCTTGGCACGCACCTTTGCTGCGACCTGTAGCGCGTTGGCATCCGGGGAAAGCTGGATGGCAAATCCCGCGATGGGCTCCCCGTCGATGTGCACGTCGTGGCCGTAGGTCTCGGCACCCAGCTCGATGCGCGCGACGTCCTTCAGGCGCACATGGCTGCCGTCGGGATTGGCGCGCAGGATGATGTCACCGAACTGCGCGGCGGACGTGAAGCGGCTGGCCGAGCTGACCGAGGCCGTGAAGCCCTGTCCCGGTAGGGCGGGCTCCGCGCCGATGGCGCCGGCGGCCACCTGCACGTTCTGGGCACGCACCGCCTCCAGGGCGTCGGCGGCGCTCAGGTCATAGCCGCGAAGCTTGTCCGGGTCGAGCCAGATGCGCATGGCATAGCCGGCACCGAAAAGCCTGGCATCGCCCACCCCCGGCAGTCGCTGAATCGGATCCAGGATCTGCGCCGAGATGAGGTTGTTGAGGGCATAGGTGTCGAAGCTCGGGTCCGCGGACTTGAGAGCCACCACCATGAGGAAGTCGTTGTTCGCCTTGGCGACCGTGATCCCGTTCTGCACCACCTCACGCGGCAGCCTCGGCTCGGCGATGCTCAGGCGGTTCTGTACTTGGACCGCGGCGATATCCGGATCCGTACCGCCGAGGAACGTCAGGGTGATCTGTGCCGTGCCATTGGAGCGGGAGGTGGAGTCGAAGTAGATGAGGTTGTCGACCCCCGTGAGCTGCTGCTCGATAACGGAGGTAACCGTCTTCTCCACCACCTCCGCGCTGGCACCCGGATAGCTCGCGTTGATACCGACCTGGGGCGGCGCGATGGGCGGATACGCAGACACCGGCAACTGGAAGATGGCCGCCGTGCCCGCAAGGGTAATGAGGATGGCCAGGACCCAGGCGAAGATGGGCCGATCGATAAAAAAACGCGGCATGGCGAGCCCCTCAGGTCTCGGCCGGGGCGTGTGCGGCGGCCCCCTCCGCCGGCGGGGCGATCTTCGCCTCGGCGCCCGGCTCGACCTTTTGCAGCCCCGAGACGATCACCTGGTCTCCGTCCGCAAGGCTCCCCGTTACAATCCAGTCCTCACGCGTCATACCGCGGGTCTCCACTCGCCGCTGCTCGACCTTGCCCGCGTCGTTCAGGACGAGTACATAGGCACCGGCGGCGTCGCGCAGCAGGGCCGCCTGGGGCAGGAGGAAGGCGTTGTCGATCTGCCCGCTGGTCAGACGCAAGGTCACGAACATGCCCGGCAACAGGCGCTTGGAGGGATTCGCCACCACCGCCCGCAGGGACAAGGCGCCGGTGCCTGGATCCACGGCCATATCCGAGAAATCGATGGCACCGGCGTGGGGGTAAATGCTTCCTTCGGGCAACACGATCTCCACCTTTGCCTCGGGGCGCTGGCCGGCCTCCTGCCCTGCCCCATCCTTCGCCTTCTCGAGCTCCGCCAACTCGGAGACCGACTGGCTGAAGTTCACGTAGATGGGGTCGATCTGCTCGATGGTCGTGAGTTGGGTTGCCTCGTTCTGGCCTACCAGTGCACCCTCGGTAACGAGGGCGCGCCCCGCGCGGCCCGCGATGGGTGCTCTGACCGTGGCGTAAGAGAGGTTCAACTTTGCGGTCTCCACGTTGGCCTGCGCCTGTTTGACGATCGCCGCCGTGGTGCGCTCGTTGGCCTGGGCCGTGTCCAGGTCCTGCTGAGACAGGGTATGCTTCTCGCGCAGCTCCAGGTAACGCTTCGCGGTCAGGGCGGCGTTCGCGGCGTCAGCCTGCGCCTTGGCCAAGGTCGCCTCCTGGGCGTGCAGGGTGGCCTCGAGCTGGGCGGGGTCAATCCGGAACAGCACGTCGCCTGCCTTCACATCAGTCCCCTCGGTGTAGACCCGGGTCAGGACGATCCCGGCCACCCGCGCCCGCACCTGGGCGACACGGGTAGCAGCCAGGCGCCCCACCAGCTCGCGGGTCAGGGGCACGGATTGGGACTTCGCCTGGACGACTTCGACCTGCGGTGTCGGTATCGACGGATTCTGAGCGCTCTGGGCGGCCGGCTTGCCGCAAGCGCCGAGAAATAGGGCGGGCAGGATCAGCATCGCGCCGTGAAGCAGAATGGACCTCATTCGACAGCTCCGAGGTTTGGAGTACAACAATGCCTCACAGTTTAATATGCTGCGGAGTCCCGCCAACAAGTTTTCGTCTCGGGGGCTCGACATGGTATGCCTGGACCCGTGCGATGTCCTGGCACGGGGGCTCAGCGGCCTCGCGCCATGAAATCCCCTGACGAGGGCGCGAAGACAGGCGATACAGTTGGCCTCGAGCCCTCGTTCACCGTCCCCGTCCCCGGTGCCAGTGCCCGAACAAAGGCCGGCGTGCGATATCCAGAAACCGCCGGTGTCGCGGACCTCTGGTGTCCAGATGCGCGTAAACCAAGCGTTTGGCAAAGTCCTCCACGAAGAGCCACGCGAGGCAGTAGGCCCAGATGAAGCCGATATAGGACCAGGGGATCGGCGTCATGAAGAGACCAAGACCGGCGAACACCACGCCGGCGGTCTGGGTGGCGAGGATGGCCGCAAGGAGAACGGCGGCCGGATAGGGCGGCGCCCAGAAGCACCCGCGCGTGCGTGCCACCAGCAACGTCAGATGGCCCGCGACGACCAGCTTGAGAAACAGCACCGTTTGCAGCAGAGGTTGACTCAGCCCCAGCCAGGACTCGGCGAGGATGAGCAAGAGGAAGGTCTCCAGCACGCCGATCCCACCGAGCACCGAGGCCAGGGTGAGTACCCGCTTCATGTCCCAGCGCACCGGGCTCGGGTCGAGCCAGGTGTTGTCTTTGGCGATAGCCATGATCGGCAGATCGTTGAGCAGCGCCAGCAGGATGATCATGACCGCCGTGATGGGGTAGAAGTTGTAGATGAGCATGGTGAGCACCATGAAGATCATGATGCGGATGGTCTCTGCAATGCGGTAGATGGCATAGGCGTTCATGCGCCCGAAGATGCGCCGCGCCTCCTCGACGGCGCCGATGATCACCCCGAGACCCGGCGCCGTAAGCACCAGGGCCGCAGCGGAGCGGGCAGCGTCGGTCGCTCCCGAGACCGCAATGCCGACGTCGGCCTGCTTGAGGGCCGGGGCGTCGTTGACGCCGTCGCCGGTCATGCCCACCAGGTGGCCGTCCGCCTGCAGCGATTTGACGATGCCGAACTTGTGCTCGGGAAATACCTGGGCGAAACCGTCTGCCCGCTCGACCTGCTCGCGGGCCGCCACCTCCGGTCCACTCCCCTCCCCCAGCGCCAGTCGGTCCGCAGGAAGGAAATTGCCTCCCAGCCCGAGGCGCTCGGCGATCTGCACTGCAATGGCCTGGTTGTCCCCGGTAACCATCTTGACCCGGATGCCGTGCCGGTCCGCTTCGGCGAGCGTCTCGGCGGCGTCCTCCCGGGGCGGATCGAACAAGGGCAGAATTCCGAGGAACCTCCAGCTGTGCCCGTCCTCGCTGCGGGCAACCCCCAGGGTACGATAACCCTTGGCCGCGAGATCAGCGACGACCTGGGTCAGCCGCGCGCGGTCCTCTTCGCCGGGGCGGCACAGCTCTTCGATAACCTGGGGAGCTCCCTTGGCGACGTGGAAGCGGTTGCCCGCATCGTCGTTCACGATTGCCTCTGTTCGCTTGCGGACCGGATCGAAAGGGACGAATCGCTCCTGGCGCAGCCCTGCCAAGGCGGCGGGGTCCCGAATACCTTGCAGCACCGCCAGGTCGATGGCATCCCCGTCTTCCTCCTTGGAGGCCAAGGCGGCGGCGAGGATCAGCGCCTCGTCGTCGGCCGCGGCGAAGCGCACGGGCTCGCCCAGGGTGAGCTGGTTCAGGGTCAGGGTCCCCGTCTTGTCCGAGCAGAGGACGTCCATACCCGCCATCTCTTCGATGGACTCGAGCCGGGAGACGATGGCCTTCATCCGCGACAGTACCAGCGCGCCCATTGCCATGGTGACGGAGAGCACCGCGGGCATGGCCACGGGGATGGAGGCGACGGTCAGGATCAGGGCGAACTGGGCCAACTCCAGCAGGGGCCAGTGGCGGTGCAGTCCAACCAGAAACAGGACTCCTACCAGAGCGAGGGCGAGATAGACGAGGTAATCGCCAATGGCGAGTATCGCCTTTTGGAAGTGGGAGACCGTTTTGGCCTCGCCGACCAGGCGGGCGGTCTTGCCGAAATAGGTGTGCATGCCGGTGGCTGTCACCACACCGATCATTTCGCCCTGCTTGACCGCCGAGCCCGAGTAAGCCAGCTCGCCGAGACCCTTGTCCACCGGGAGGGACTCCCCGGTCAGGGCTGACTGGTCTATGCTCAGGAAGTCGCCCTCGATGAGCGTGAGGTCGGCCGGGATCACTTCGCCCAGGCGCACGCGCACGATGTCGCCCGGCACCAGGTCACGCGCCTCGATCAGGCTCCAGCAGCCATCGCGCCGCACGCGCGCCTTGAGCGCGAGCTTTTTCTTGAGCTGCTCGACGGCGTTGCCGGCCTGGTACTCCTGCCAGAAACCGACGGCGGCGTTGAACACCAGCAGTACGAGTATGATGGCCAAATCGGCCCAGTCCCGCACCACGGCGGAGAGCAGGGCGGCCACCTCGATCATCCAGGGAATCGGTCCCCAGAAATAGCCGAGCAGCGCGAGCAACCGGCTTTGTCTGTGCTCCGCCAGAGTGTTGGGACCGAAGCGGCCGAGGCGCTCCCGCACCTCGCCGGTGCTCAGACCTTCCGCTCGGGATTTTAGGGCGGCAAGCGTATCCTGGACGCCCTGCGGTTCCGTCGTTTTGCCGGTTGGTGGGTTGAGTGCCATGGTCGAGGTCCTCCCGTTCGCTTCGAGGTGGGCAAATTCGGGGCCAGAATCTTGCGGCACACCGAAGTCGCCTGGTTGAGCTACCCAGGAATGCCTGGTGCGGCGTATCCGAGTCCGTTGGATCGGACGGAAGATCAACTTTCGTGAGGGTACTGGAAGATGAGCCATCTTTCACCGCGTGAGCGAGAATGCCTGGCGCGAATCGAGGGGCGGGAGTCCGAGCGTCTGCGCAGCTGCGACGATATGATCCTACGACGTCTGCTGGCCTTGCGCCTTATCGAGGAAAGCGTAAACGTGATGGTTCCCCTGCCCCTCTTCCGGCGGTCGCTCCATCTGACCGTCGCCGGACGTGCTGCGCTGGAACAAGGCGAATGACAGGCCCACAGCAGTTGTGCGCGGTCGCCCCGAAGAGCTCGGATGACAACCGGTTCAAATGCACCAGGGCCCAGTGAAGTTGGGGCAAAAGCACCACGAGCCGCCTCCGAGCTCCGTCGTCACAACGTCAGCCCAGATCGCGCTGTTCCCGGCAATTGCAACGGCCGGCGCCAGGTCCGTACGCATGACCGCCGACCCCTGGCCGATGGCGTCCGCCTCCCTGGCGCAACGCCTCCGGTTTATGCTCTTCCGAAAAATCCCACGCGAAGGTTATGAAAACATACGGCTGACGATATGACCGGTCATCCGCATCCGTTTTCATCAACGACACGTCCGCATCAGCGGATATGCAACCAAACCAATGCGAGCCTTAATGTTCCGTGCCTACAGGGGCATCGGTTTTCGAAGGTAGCATTGCCTCGAGCTTGTCGATCTGCTCCTGCAGTTTCTCCGGGAGCGAGTCTTTCAACGTGCGAAGCTGCTCCATAACCTCTCCAGCGAGATCGATTTCGTTGTTCTCGATGTAGTCCTTGGCCTTTTGTATCAGCTCCTCCGCCTTTGCGACCGTTGCGCCAGCCATTTCTGCGCCCGTTTCCTTCGCCGCGGTCGTCATCTCTTCACCCTGATCCTTAGCAGACCCGGCCATCTCGGCGCCCTTTTCCATCGCTGCGCCGGCCATCTCCGAAGCCTTCTCGGCCCCTTCCTCGAGCACCTCGGCCGCCTGTTCGACCATGGTCTTTTCCTCC
>JAJDOL010000273.1 GCA_022340195.1 Chromatiaceae bacterium | reverse complement strand
CGGCTGGGGAGCGAGAAGGGGTGCTCTGAGCGACACGCCGGGTGGTTAAAAGCATAGGGACGCGGATCTTTCGGCTGGAAAAGGGCGAGTTGCACGGAACGGGCAACGAAGAGAGCCGGGCAGCCACCGACGCGCCCTCACCTGGTTGCGCGCCGATCTTTTGCTTCGGGGCATACGCCGGCGTCCAACGAGAAGCCGCTACCCTGATCCGGGGCCCGGTCGGCGCGAGAAGCTCGCGAGGCGGAAGGTATCATGGCTCAATGATGGAACCCCGTTGCCTCTTCGGGCGTCAGCGGTTCTTGAATCGGGTGCGCCTCGAAATGCCCGATCGTGCGCTTCATGTCATCGATCAGCAGACTACCCAAGTCGCGACTGACGCCATGACGGACGAGAATTCGCTGCACCACCAGATCCGTCCGATTGGTGGGCATGGAATACGCCGGAACCTGCCAACCGCGCGCTCGCAGGCGATCGGCGAAGTCATACAGATTGAATCCGGGGTCGGTGCCTTCCTTTACCCTCCAACAGACGGCCGGTATTCCGTGACTCATTCGCCCGTCGTAGATCACCTCGAAAGGTCCCATCGCATCGATTTCCCGGGCGATGAATTGGGCGGTTTTGTAACAGGCCTTGTGGATCTTGCGATAGCCTTCCCTGCCAAGGCGCAGGAAATTGTAGTACTGGGCGACGATCGCCCCGGCGGGACGCGAAAAGTTCAGTGCGAAGTCCACCATGTCACCACCCAAGTAGTTGACGCGGAAGACGAGCTCTTCGGGCAGATCGTGCTCTTCGCGCCAAATAACCCAGCCCACGCCTAATGGCGAAAGGCCGAACTTGTGGCCGGAGGTGTTGATCGATTTCACCCGCGGATTACGAAAGTCCCATACCATGTCCGGAGCACAGAAAGGCGCCAGGAATCCTCCGCTGGCCGCATCGACGTGTATTGGAATATCGAGCCCGGTATCTTTCTGGAGCCCATCCAGGGCTTTTACCACGGCGTGGACGGGTTCGTATTGACAGGTGAAGGTGACACCGAGGGTCGGCACGACACCGATGGTGTTTTCGTCACAGCGCGCGACGACTTCGTCCGGCGTCATGATCAGCCGATTGCCCTCCATGGGAATTTCGCGCAGCTCGACGTCCCAGTAGCGGGCGAATTTGTGCCAGCAGATCTGCACCGGTCCGCATACCAGGTTCGGTGTGCCGACCGGCTTCCCCGCGGCAGCCCGCTGCTTGCGCCAGCGCCACTTCAATGCCATGCCGCTCAACATTGCCGCTTCACTCGAGCCTACGGTGGAGCAGCCGCGCGTATTCGCGGCTTCGGGTGAGCTCCACAAATCGGCCAGCATGTGCACGCAGCGAGCCTCGATCTCCGCCGTTTGTGGATATTCGTCCTTGTCCATCATGTTCTTGTCGAGACACTCGTTCATCAACTGATGGATTTCGGGTTCCGCCCATGTCTGGCAGAAGGTCGCAAGGTTTTGCCGCGAATTCCCGTCGAGCATCAGCTCGTCATGCACCACGGAGTATGCGTTTCGGGCGGCTTCCTCGCGAGGCGGGAACTTGTACTTGGGCAGGCTGACCGAGAGATCCGACGATGCGTAGACCTCATCCAGCAATGCGTGGCGCACCGACGCCTTGTCGTGCAAAGCCATGTTTGTAATCTCCTGGGATAGAAATGCGTATGTGAATCTAACTCGAGCGAGCCGGAGGCGAATGGTCCGAGAGCACGCGACTTGCCGCGAGCGGCGCCCCCATCGCGCCGGGATCAGGACGACCCCGCGTCGCCGTGAGCCTCGTCATAAGTCCGTGTCTCGCCGGGGCGGGACGGAATACCTGTATCCGCCTTCGGCCTCGATCTCGGTTGCCACCAGCTTGGTGTACAGCTCGGGGCGGCGGTTGCGCAGATAGTTGCCTTCCGGGTGTGTGGGTCCGTAATCACCGGGAATGCAATCGCCCACCAACAGCGTGTCTTCGTTGCGCGCGGCGACGATGATGTCGCCGTGGGGGCCGACGATGATGGAGTTACCGCGGTATCGCCAGGAACCGGGTCCGACGCTTTCGGTGCCCGCGCGATTGCAGTAGGCCACAAAGCACCGGTTTTCATACGCATGAGCCGGAATGAGATTGCGCGTGATATCCGGGTAGGGAACGGCGGTGCGTGTGCCGTCAGAGAGGTTGTAATAGAAATCGGCCGCTGTCGGAATGACGACCAGCTTCGCCCCGGTGAGCGCCAGGATTCGGGTCAGCTCGAAGAACTCGGCTTCGTAGCAGTTCAGGATTCCGATGCCGACTCCGTTGATGTCGCTGACCTTGAATATATCCTCGGCGTTCTCGCCGTCGGTGTAGCCGAAGTTGTAATTGTTGCGTTCGGCCAAGCCGAACAAGTGCGTTTTGCGATAGTTGTGCAGCAACCTGCCGTCGGGAGCGAAGAGCGCAATGGAATCATAGTAGCGATCCCCATCCTCATGCTCCTCCTTTTCCGCGTAAGGGCAGATGATGCCGATGCCGTGCTCCTCCGCGATTTCACCGACACGGGTCATGGACGGTCCATCGACGGGCTCCGCCAAACGGCGGGCCACTTCCGGTGTCATCGTGTATCCCTCCACATACAGCTCGGGGAAGCTGATGACATGGGCGCTAAATTTCTTGGCTTCCTGAACGGCCTTGGACAACCTGACGATGTTTTCGTGAACGGCCTCGCGGGTACCGACAGGCCGCTCGGCCTGGAAAATCGCGAGCCGCACACCTTCTCCGGGGCGGGGTGCTTCCGGTCTGACGCGGGTTAGATAGATCATTGATGTCCCCTGCGATGAAAAGTGAAGCGGCGAGTTTTATCAGAATCCGGCTCGCACGGACACAGGCGAGCTCAACGGTTCCCCCGAGCGTTCCGCCATGCGGGCACGCCTCCTCGCAAATTAGAGCGGCGTTCGCGGTGGCATCGAAGATAGTGCCAGATTGGGGCTCCTTGCCAACGCTAGCCGTAATTAGCTTGGATGCCTAGCGACGCGATGATTCTCTATCAGCTCGAGGACTCTTCACCGCCCTCACTCTCGGTTGTTTCACCCGCGGGCGCTTCCATCGGTTCTTCGGGTGACGACGGCTTGGGCACGGAAACCTCGATCAGGCCCGCCTCTAATAGAATCTTCGTCTTTGCCTCCCCGTTAACCCATTTTTTTGCCTTGTTTTGGACTCCGTAACGGCCGGAGCGTTTTTGATAAATGCTATAATCGCCAGATTCTTGTACCTTTTTCACCTTCTCGTTTTCTCCTCGTGATCGCCTAGTTGCTGAAATCGTGGCGGGTCGAGGAGCTCATGGACACGGTGCCCGCACTCCCCCCCCGGAAAACGACAGTCTCGGGTGGTATGTCCGCTCCCCATGCATCCGGCCCTCTCCCCGCTGGGGCGAAGGGGAAGCCGAACGCCTTCGGCGCGAATAGCAGGGAAACGCTCATACATGCCGCCTCACTCTATCTCGGTTTGAACGCATTGCGCCAGCAGTTGCTCGACCTCCGACGCCTGTACCGGCTGTTCCAGCACCGCATGCAGGGGGAAGCGCTCTGCGAGCTTTTCGGCGTACCGACGTTGCGCCTTGTCCACCAGGACGATGACCCGGGCCGCGGGGGAGTATTTCTGCAGACCGGCAAGAAACACGTCGAGGTTACCGAGATTCGCCCCGGCGTAATTGTTGCCGAATCCGTAAAAGAACTCCGCCACCACCAGATCCGGTGCACGCCGTTTTAGAGCCTGGATGGCCTTGCGCTGGGACGGGAGGCGAGTTTCCTCGATTCCCAACCGCCGGTAAAGCGCAGAGAGCTTCGGATGTCGGGGGGACTCGACGATGGAGAAAAGTACTGGTTTCGCCACGCGCGGACCTCGACCCGAGAATCAGTCGTCGCTGTCGCTGCGGACGATTTCCACCTGGACCTTGGCGACGAGTGCCGCCATCGCCCCAAGAGCCGCCAGTACCGGTGCCATCAGGGTAAAGGCGCCGCTGACCGCAATGCTGGCCGCCAGCGGAACCTCCATCAGCACGTCCCCGTCCGGTTTTCGGATAATGAGCCGACGGACGTTGCCTTCCTCGATAAGGCTTTTGACGTAGCCCACCAGCTCGGCCCCGGCAATAGTAACCCGCTCGGTGATTCCACCTTTCTGCTCGTTGCTCATGCGTTCTTGTGCTCCATGTTGAAACCAAACCTGTCGCCGGGCAAACAGGCGACGCTCACTCCCCAATATCCTAAGGTTCATTCGGTCGATGGCGCCGCGCTTCTCCAGCGCTCAATCATAAAGGTCGGGCAAGCTGGTTGTGCTCGACATCGGTCATTTCCCTCGCGTCTGGGCAATCAGCCGCGGCAGAAACGCCGCAGTCGACGCGAGTCGGGTTCGACTTCCTCCCCTGAGGGCAGGCGCGCGTCCTGGTCACGGAGCCAGGCCGCGATATCCGCCATCACTCGCTCACCCTGCAGGTCGCGTGTCAGCATGTGCCAACCCTTGCGGTAGAGAATGATTCGAAAGCCTTGGGTCCGCTCCGGAATCCGATTAACGAGTGCGCAGAAGGCGTTTTCCGGAATGATCTCGTCATGCTCGCCGTAGAGCAGAAGGGTCGGCACGGAAAGTCCGCCGGCCTCGGCCATGGCCTGGTCCATCACGTTGGTTAGCCCCCATAGGGCGTCGATCCGTGTTGCCTTGATCACCAGCGGATCGGCGCTGAAGGCGTGCAGCATATCCAGATTATCCGATGGCCGGATATCGAGCCCTCTGCCGGAGAGCTCGAGCCAGGGAACCGTGTGGGCCGCCACTTCGAGTACAAGGCTCTGGATCGGATTCATTGTATCGCGGGACCAGACAGCCGGCGCAATCAGGATGATGCCGTTCGCCCGCGTGACCGCGTCAGCCCCGGCAATGACAACCGCTCCGCCCATACTCTCTCCAAGCAGGAACAGAGGGATTCCGGGATGGCGTTCCCGCAGCAGCTCGGCCAGCATCTCGAGGTCGGCGATCATTCGCTCCTCACCTCCCCAGCGTCCACGCTGGTCGGTGGCGCCGAAACCGCGCTGGTCATAGGCATAGGTCAGGACACCCTGTGACGCCAGAAAACGCCCCAAGCCCGCGAAGGCGTTTCCGTAGTCGTTGAACCCGTGGAGTGCCAGCACCAGGATCTTGGGCCGCGATGCATCGCCCCAGTGCCGTAGCGGCAGGCGGTAACCATCGGTCATGATGGCTACCTCTGTGTCGATGCGGGCGCTGCCCGGCTCGCCGGCAGGGTCTTGTAGCTGCGGTGCGACGCAGCCACTGATCAGCGCGGGGAAAAGAAGGTGAAGGAGCAAACGCTCGATAGGATAACGCAGGGAGCGTCGATGCTGGACTCTCGGGTTCATTCAATCGGAGCCGCCGGAGCGGGTCTGAAGAAACTCACCGAGGGCCCGTTCATAGTCGGGTTGGGAGAGGATGAAACCCTCGTTGTGTCCACCCCTGAGCTTCACGAAACGTTTGGGAGCGGGCGCGGCATCGAAAAGCTTACGGCCCAGGTGAAAGGGGATGATTTCATCGTCGGGGCTGTGAAGCACCAACACCGGACTGTGGGTGTCGCGGACGTATTGAGCCGCGTCCAACTTGAAGCGCAGGACCACCAGCCTGTTGAGTAGGGGAAACATTTCGCCGGCCACATCCCTAGCAGAGCTCAAGCTCGATTCCAGGATCAGTGCGCCTGGGCGCTCCTCGGAGGCGAGCTTGGCCGCCACCGCACCGCCAAGTGAGCGGCCGAATACCACTATGTCCGACGGCTGGAATCCCCGCTTCTCGATAAGGTGCCGCCAGGCCGTGCGGGCATCCAGGTACAGACCGATTTCGCTGGGCTTCCCCTTGCTTAGGCCGTAGCCTCGGTAATCGAGGATGAAGACGTTCAACCCCAGGCGATGAAAAACGGCGACCGACTCGCCCCGGTGGGAAATGTTTCCCGCGTTGCCGTGAAAGAAGAGCAGTACCCGCTGCGATCCGCTGCGCGGGATGAACCAGCCGTGCAGCTCCACCCCGTCGGAGGTGCGCAGGCGCACGTCCTCGTAGTCGAGCCCCCAATCCGTCGGCGTGGTATCCAGCCGGCTATGGGGAAAGAAGACCATCCCGGGCTGGACCAGGTACGCAAAGCCGTTGAGCAGGGTCAGGCCGACCAGAACCGAGATGAGAGTCCCCATGAAATTCACCCGCTCGATGGCCGAATCTCCCCGTTGACGTAGAGCCAGCGCCCGCCACGGCGCACGAAGCGGCTCACCTCGTGCAGGCGCTGCGCCCGACCACCGGTTTTGTAGCGGGCGACAAATTCCACCTTTCCCTCCCTGTCTTCCGGACCGCCATCCCAGGTACGGACGATCTTTAGTCCAAGCCACTTGACGGATTCTTCCAGGTTCAGGTTCTGCCTCCGGGTGGTCGGGTGCCAAGTAGCGCGCAAATAATCCTCGTGGCCGAGACTGTAAGCGGTGTAACGGGAGCGCATGAGCGCCTCCGCCGTCTCTGCTATGGCGGCTTCCGTGATAAAGGGCTCGCAGCAGGCGGCGAAGGACTTCCCGCTGCCGCAGGGGCAGTCAGTGTCTCGGGTCATTGGGGGCAGCAACCATAGAAGGTCGGGGTCGAGGTGAGGCGATTGGGGTGAAGTCGTTGATGTGGGAATCCGTGTCCGCGCCGTCGCTGTCGGCGGCTGCGACCGAGTCGGTGCGTACGGAGCGGGTTAACTGTCTCGGCGACGCGATACCACGCTACGGGCGCAGGTCGAACAGGCTCCTAGACGGACCCTGCCGGCGATCGTGCTTGCCTTTGTTGTCCCACCTCGGGCTCCCTGCTTGGAATGACTAAAACCTGGCCGGCGAGGGCGAGGGCCCAGTCACCGAGGTACTTGGGTTGGCTTCGAGCTGGCGGACCTCGCCGTTAGTACGAGGGTTGTGCGCAATATTCAGACCCATGCCGCTGCGCAGCCGGCCCCAGAGGTCGCTGCCGTGATAGGTCGCGGACCTGCAGCCCTGGCCCGGTCCCAGCACGAGAACGTCGAGGGCAGGACGCACGACATACGAATCAGAACCGGAAATCTGATACTTCGTCCGCATATAGTAATCCACTGCCGCGGGTTGCGATACGCAGCCCTGAAACAAGAAAATGCTGCTGGCGACCGACAGGGCGGCCGTGAGGTTGGTGGCGATACGAAATCTCGGGTACATGGTGAACGGACCGGCTCCCCTTATTCACGGCGCGTTGAATTCTTTTATTTGCGCCTGCTTTGTACCGGCAACTATAAGGTTAACTTCATGCTTATTTTATCCTTTTTCAGTGGGAAACGCGCGCGGATCTTTGCAACGCCGTGATAACCGGGCAGAGGCTCTTCTTTTCGCGCGCTGCCGTGTGAGGCCGAAAGCATGATCGGGTGCGCTAAACGGGACGAAAGCGAGCCGGGCTTGTCCCTCGATGCTTGGTTCGGCTCGACCCTGGGCAAGGAGTTGGGGGAGCAGGAGGCGCAGTGTCTGGAGCGCATGCTTCGTGACACCTTCGGCTACTACCTGCTTCAGGTCGGCACGAGCGCCGGCTTTGCGGAAGCGATCCGTGCGAGCCGCATTCGCCAACCTATCTTGCTTCCCGGTACTCTCTCCCCGCACAGTCTGGGGTTTCAGGTCGTGGCCGCCGCTGGCGCTTTACCCATCGCTGCCGACAGTGTCGATGCGGTGTTGTTGCGCCACACGTTGGATTTCGCGGACGACGCCCGGCAAGTGCTACGGGAGGCGGAGCGCGTACTGATACCCGAGGGCCGTTTGGTCGTACTCGGTTTCAATGCCTTGAGCATGTGGGGCGCCTGGCGCCTGGTAAGACAGGGGCAGGGGAGGATGCCCTGGTGTGGAAACTTTCTGACGCCGTTTCGCGTAGGCGACTGGTTGTCGTTGCTCGGCTTCGATATCGAGATGCAGGAGATGATGATGTTTCGCCCGCCTTGGCGCCGCGCCCTGCTGCAGGAGTTTTCGTTTCTCGATAGGATGGGACGCCGATTTTGGCCGCTGCTCGGGGGCGTCTTCGCCATCCGGGCGGTCAAGCGCGTATCGACACTAACGCCCTTGCGCACGTCCTGGAAGAACCGGCGGCCGGTACTGACCGGCGGTGCCGTCGAGCCGACGACCCGGGGGACAGCCGCGCGCGGTGTCGGATTCAGCAGATCCGTGGAGCGAATCCGTGTCTGAGACAGTGGAGATCTTCAGCGATGGGGCCTGCAAGGGAAACCCGGGTCCAGGTGGCTGGGGTGCGTTGCTGCGTTACGGCTCGCATGAGAAGGAGCTGTGGGGTGGCGAGCTCAGCACAACAAACAACCGCATGGAGTTGATGGCTGTAATCCAGGCATTGGAGTACTTGAAGCGCCCGTGCCGGGTGCGGATCACCACTGACTCTCAGTACGTAAAGCAGGGAGTTACGGCATGGATGGGACGCTGGAAGCGCAATGGTTGGCGTACGGCGGACCGCAAGCCGGTGAAGAACCGGGACCTGTGGGAGCGCCTGGACCAGGCGGTCTCGAGGCACGAGCTTCAGTGGCACTGGGTGCGCGGTCACACCGGACATGCAGAGAACGAGCGAGCGGATCGGTTGGCAAATCGCGGGATTCCGGGGAAGTGACTCGACCGCAATCTGAAGTCTACTTTCAAGACAGGAGCGCTCAATGCGCCAGATCGTACTGGATACCGAAACGACCGGCCTGGAGCCGGCGGACGGGCACCGCATTATCGAGATCGGTTGCGTGGAGCTCGTCGACCGCCGTCTAACCCGAAACAATTTTCATCAGTACCTGCAGCCCGACCGGAAAATCGACCGGGGTGCGGTGGAGGTGCACGGCATCACCGACGAGTTCCTGCACGACAAGCCGCGCTTTGTCGATATCGCAGAGGATTTCTTGGGATATGTCCGGGGCGCCGAGCTTGTTATCCACAACGCGCCCTTCGATGTGGGCTTTCTGAACCATGAGCTGCGCCTCTGGAAGCAGGGTGCGAAGCCGATCGATGCGCTGTGCCGGGTTACGGATACGCTTGTCATGGCAAGGTCGCTCCATCCCGGGCAGCGCAATAGTCTCGACGCCCTCTGCAAGCGCTACGGCGTGGACAACGCACATCGCGACCTGCACGGTGCGCTGCTGGATGCGGAGATCCTCGCCGACGTATTTCTCGCCATGACGGGTGGACAGGTCAGCCTGTCCTTAGGGGCCGAAGGCCTGCCGGGGTCCGACGGAGCGCGAGAGGGGATTCGCCGGCTCTCGGCTCAACGATCGCCCTTGCGGGTCGTGCGAGCGAATGAGGACGAGCTGGCAGCTCACCGCACTCGGCTTGCGGCGATCGACGAAGCGAGTGGTGGGAAGTGCCTGTGGCTAAAAAGCTAGGTCAAGTGCTGCTGATGATTGTCCGCTGTTGCGCGGACGACGATGGCTTCTAAGGCTTCCATGTCGATAAGCTCGACGTGCTTTCGATCGACCTTCAAGAGCCCCTCGTCCTGAAACCTCGTGAACAATCTGCTGACTGTTTCAACGGCCAATCCGAGGTAGTTGCCTATCTCGTGACGGGACATGCTCAAGTAGAAATCGGTGGGGCTTAGCCCGCGTTGCCGCAGGCGTTTCGACATGCTCAGGAGGAAAGCGGCGAGGCGCTCTTCAGCGCTCTTCTTGCCCAGCACGAGAAGCAGCTCTGTATCGTGGCTGATTTCTTTGCTGAGCAAGCGATACATTTGATGCTGCAGGGAGGGGATGCGGTTGCTCAGCTCTTCGAGGCGGGAGAAGGGGACCTCGCAAATCGCCGAGGTCTCCAGTACCTTTGCCGAGCACGCGTGCACCTCTTTGTCGATCGCGTCAAGGCCGATTATCTCGCCAGGAAGGTGAAATCCGAGCACTTGCTCGCCGCCTTCCTCGCTCGGCGTGTAAGTCTTGACCGAGCCCGTCTTGACAACATAGAGGGAACGAAAGCTTTGGCCGTTTCGGAAGAGAAAATCACCCCGGTGCAGGGGGCGCGCGCGCTTTACGATATCGTCCAGCCGCTCGACGTCATCCGGCGTCAGGCCCATCGGCAGGCAGAGCGCACCGAGCGTGCAGTTCCGGCAGGCGACCCTTATGGTCTCGAATGAAATGACCTTGGACTCAGTCAAATTTGGATCCCCGCTCAATCTTATCGCTATTTTGCAGATTCATTTGACGTGGATCAAGCAATGTCGTTCCGCGGGATATGCCTTGGCGAGAAAATCAGCATTTCGAGCACAGACGCTGGCGGCATTCAATGAAAAAAAAACCGCGCACTAGGGCGCGGCTCTTCACGTTAGGATTTTCAAGTAGTCATTTGGACTCGCCAGCGGCGGGTGCAGCTGGAACAGCGGGAGCCGCGTATGGCATGCCGTATGGCATGCCGTAACCGCCGTAGCCGGGATAACCGCCATAACCGCCCCAGGGACCACCCCAGCCATAGGGACCGTAACCGTAGTAATCGCGGTAGCGATTGTAGCCGCGGCCCCAGCCGCGGCCGCCGCCACTCATGCTCATGTTGAAGTCACCGTAACCGTCGCCCATCATGTCGTTCCACCAGTCGTTGCCGCCGTTGCCCCAACCGGGACCACCGCCCCACGGACCCCCGCCCCACCAGGCATGGGCGGAGCTCATGGAGAAAGCAGCGGCACCGGCGATGGCGGCAACGCCCAGGATCTTGGAAATCTTTTGCATAGTTTGTCGCTCCTGATCGAGAGAAAGTGTCGTTCGTGGGCGCCGCAGTCCTGGACATCAGGGAGGCAGCGGCGTCGTGGATGGTCGATAATGTTGGACGAACGCCCCCGGAGTATAGGTTAATGCGCGGAACATGTGAAGCTGCCCGCCCATTCAGGCGCGGGGAGGAACGTACCGGGAAGGCTTTTGAAGCGAGCAGTTCATCGTTCGGGCAACTCGGACCTTCAGGTTGTCTTTAACCTTAAGAATTGAGGCACCCGAGGGAATTTGTTAGTTTGTGCGCGGCATTCGGGCCGGTTCTACTTTCCCTCGATTCCTTGTCGGTATGACCAAATACATCTTCATTACGGGCGGTGTGGTCTCGTCGCTTGGCAAGGGCATTGCGTCCGCATCCCTGGCAGCACTGCTGGAAGCGCGTGGACTGCTGGTGACCATGATCAAGCTGGACCCCTACATCAACGTGGACCCGGGCACCATGAGCCCGTTTCAGCACGGAGAGGTCTATGTGACCGACGACGGCGCGGAAACCGATCTGGATCTGGGTCACTACGAACGCTATCTGCGCACCCGCATGGGGCGCAACAATAACTTCACCACCGGCCAGATTTACGACAGCGTCATTCGGAAGGAGCGCCGCGGCGATTATCTTGGTGGAACGGTCCAGGTGATCCCGCACATCACCGACGAGATAATGCACAGCATACGCTTGGGAGCTGATGATGCGGATATCGCCATGGTAGAGATCGGGGGCACGGTAGGCGACATCGAGTCCCTGCCGTTCCTGGAGGCGATACGCCAGATGCGGGTGGAGTTGGGACGGGAGAACGCCCTGTTCATGCACCTGACTCTGGTTCCCTATATCAAGACCTCCGGTGAGATCAAGACCAAGCCGACCCAGCACTCGGTCAAGGAGCTGCGCTCTATCGGTATCCAGCCGGATATACTCCTGTGCCGCGCCGAGCAGCACCTACCGGAGGCGGAGCGCAAGAAGATCGCCCTCTTCACCAATGTCCCGGAGGCGGCGGTGATCTCGGCTGTGGACGCGGACAACATCTACCGTATCCCCTTCCTACTGCATGCGCAGGAGCTGGACGACTTGGTCGTACAGCAGTTCGGACTTTCGACTTCGAAGGCCGATCTCAGCGAATGGGAGCACGTACTCCAGGGGTTCGATCGGCCCGAGCACGAGGTAACCGTTGGCATGGTAGGGAAATACATGCACCTCACCGAGGCCTACAAGTCCCTCTCGGAGGCCCTTGGACATGCCGGTGTCCACACCAGGACCAAGGTCAAGATCGTCTATCTGGACTCGGAGCAGATTCAGGAGGAAGGCACCGAGTGTCTGCGGGGCCTCGACGCGGTTCTGGTTCCGGGTGGATTCGGCGAGCGGGGGGTTGAAGGCAAGATAGCCGCGGCCCGTTACGCGCGGGAAAACCTGATACCTTATCTCGGAATATGCCTCGGAATGCAGGTAGCGGTCATCGAGTATGCCCGCAACGTGGCGGATCTGGAGGGTGCTCACAGTACCGAGCTCGATCCGACAACGCCGCATCCCGTCATAGCGCTGATTACGGAATGGCAGGAGGCGGACGGCCGTGTCGAGCGACGGGATGCGGATACCGACCTGGGTGGTACCATGCGCCTGGGAGGACAGAACTGCCGGTTGGAGCCCGGGAGCCTTGCCCGCAGCGTCTACGGCAAGCCCCAGGTTCGCGAACGCCACCGCCACCGCTACGAGTTCAACAATCGCTATCTGGACGTCATGATGGATGCCGGGATGCGTTGCTCCGGATGGTCCCTGGACGGAAAACTGGTTGAGATCGTGGAGATCCCGGATCATCCCTGGTTTATCGCCTGCCAGTTCCATCCGGAGTTCACCTCCACGCCGAGAGACGGTCACTCCCTCTTCCGTGGCTTCATCAAGGCCGCATTGCACCGGCGCAAGGCGGCGAAGGAGAAGGCGGCATGATGCGGTTGCTCGATTTCGAGGTCGGGCTCGACCGGCCCCTGTTCCTGATCGCCGGTCCCTGTGTGCTGGAGAGCGAGGGCATGGCGCAGGAGAGCGCCGGTATGCTCGAGGAGATCACGCGCGAGCTGGGTATTCCCTTCATCTACAAGGCCTCCTTCGACAAGGCGAACCGATCGTCCCTCGGCAGCTTCCGCGGACCTGGAATCGAAGAGGGACTGCGGATTCTCGCCGGCGTTCGCGACCGTGTCGGCGTTCCCGTGCTGACGGACGTCCACCAGAACACGCCGCTGGAAGAGGTTGCCACGGTGGCGGACCTGCTTCAAACCCCGGCATTCCTGTGCCGCCAGACCGACTTCATCCTGGCGGTGGCCCGCCAAGGCAAGCCCGTCAATATCAAGAAGGGCCAGTTCTTGGCGCCTTGGGACATGAAGCTGGTTGTTGAGAAGGCGCGTTCCGCGGGAAACGAGGCGGTCCTGGTGTGCGAGCGTGGCGTCTCCTTCGGCTACAACAACCTGGTCTCGGACATGCGTTCCTTGGCCCTGATGCGTGAGACCGGCTGCCCGGTGGTGTTCGATGCCACCCACTCCGTCCAGCTACCGGGCGCCCGGGGGGCCACCTCCGGAGGCCAGCGAGCGATGGTGCCCGTGTTGGCGCGCGCCGCTGTCGCGGCCGGCGTCTCCGGCCTGTTCATGGAGACCCATCCCCAGCCCGAGAAGGCCCTGAGCGACGGTCCCAATGCTTGGCCCTTGGGGGCGATGCGTGGGTTGCTCGAGACCCTGATGGAGTTGGACCGGGTGGTCAAGGCGCGCGGCTTCCCGGAGGACCGTCTTTAGCCTCGAAACCGCATCTGAGCCGCTGGGGGAGCGAAGATTTCTAACTGGAAAGGTCGAGAAAGCGCTTCACCCCTCGGGTGAGACCCGTCAGAATCCCATTTTTAGCGAATTCCCTGGCGTCCTCGGTGCCTTTGCGGTTCTAATTTCTGAATTGCGGCTTTGATTGTTTGACGCTTAACCCGACTCGCCCATTGTGCGAGCTTTACACCAAGAGAGGAAAGACCAAATGTCTGAGATCGTCGACATCCGCGCCCGCGAGATCATGGATTCCCGCGGCAATCCCACCGTCGAGGCCGATGTAATCACCGCTGACGGCGCCATCGGCCGAGCGGCGGTCCCCTCCGGCGCATCCACCGGCTCCCGCGAGGCCCTGGAGCTACGCGACGGGGACAAGTCCCGCTATTTGGGAAAAGGCGTGCTCAAGGCTGTCGCCAACATCCAGGGCGAGATTCGCGATGCCTTGGTCGGTACCGACATCAGCGACCAAGGGGGCATCGACCGCAAGATGATCGAGCTCGACGGTACCGACACCAAGAGCCGTCTCGGCGCCAACGCCACGCTCGGCGTCTCGATGGCCGCTGCCCATGCCGCCGCCCAGGAGCGGGCTGTGCCCCTCTATCGTTACCTGGGCAGCGGCTCGTTGCTCCCGGTTCCGATGATGAACATCCTCAACGGCGGCGAGCACGCCGACAACAGCGTGGACTTCCAGGAGTTCATGATCATGCCCGTGGGTGCCTCCAGCATTCGCGAAGCGGTGCGTTACGGGGCCGAGGTCTTCCATTCCCTGAAGTCTGTGCTCCACGGAAAAGGGTTGTCTACCAGTGTCGGCGACGAGGGCGGATTTGCGCCGGATATGCCGTCCAATGTAGCGGCCGTCGAGGTGGTTTTGGAGGCCATCGAGAAGGCGGGTTTCAAGCCTGGCGGCGACATCTATCTGGGCCTGGACGCGGCAAGCTCGGAGTTCTACAAGGACGGCAAGTATGCACTGGCGGGCGAGGGCCGCACGCTCGACGCTCAAGGTATGACCGACCTGCTTGCGGACTGGGTGAGCCAGTACCCGATCCTCTCCATCGAGGACGGCATGGCCGAGGGGGACTGGGATGGCTGGAAGCTGCTCACCGACGCCGTCGGCGATAAGGTCCAGATTGTGGGTGACGACCTGTTCGTTACAAACACCAAGATCCTGAAGGAGGGTATCGACAAGGGCATCGCTAACTCGATCCTAATCAAGGTCAACCAAATCGGGACCCTGACCGAGACCCTGGAAGCCATCGGCATGGCCCATGATGCCAATTACACCGCCGTGGTATCCCACCGCTCCGGTGAGACGGAGGACACTACCATTGCCGATCTGGTGGTCGCAACCGGAGCCGGCCAGATCAAGACCGGCTCCCTGTCCCGTTCGGACCGCGTGGCCAAGTATAACCAGCTCATGCGCATCGAGGACCAACTGGGCGACGAGGCGACCTACGCCGGAAAAGGCGCCTTTCGCTGGCTCTGAGCGCACAGGCGTCGCGATTTGATGCGCTGGCTTGCAGGATTGCTCTTGCTGTTGCTGCTGGGATTGCAGTATCGCCTGTGGGTCGGTCAGGGCAGTCTGGCGGAGCTCCAGGCGCTTCGGGATGAGATCGGCTCACAGAAGCAGGAGCTCGTGCAGATGCAGGCTCGCAACCAGACCCTCGAGGCGGAGGTCCAGGACCTCCGCGAGGGCCTGGATGCCCTTGAGGAAAGGGCACGCAGCGAGCTCGGGATGATCAAGCAGGGCGAGATGTTTCTCCAGGTCATCGGGGAGCCCGATGACTCTGAACCGGAGCGGACGCCTTCTACCGCCGATACCCGAGCGCCGGCCGAAGGGAAGACAGACAATCGATCCCCGGCGGGCGATTCGGATGCTGGGCTCGCGCGCCGTGAGATCACCGCCGACGCGGCCCGAGCGCCTTGAGCCGGATGGTCAGCTGTTGGGGGGTGATTCCTGCGGCCGGTATCGGCCGCCGCATGGGAACAACGGTTCCTAAGCAGTACCTCGAGCTGGGCGGCCGCCCGGTGATCGATTTCTCCCTGCGCCTCTTTCTCGATCACCCGCGGCTCTCGCGCGTCATAGTTGCCCTGGACCCGGAAGACCAATTCTGGCCCCGAACAGCCTTCGCCGACCATCCGCGCGTCCGCCGTGTGGACGGGGGTGTCGAGCGCTGCCATTCGGTGCTCAACGCCCTGGATTTCCTGGACCGGGAGGCCGACGAGACGGATTGGGTCCTGGTCCATGACGCGGCTAGGCCCTGCCTGCGCCGGGACGATGTCGACCGTTTGCTGACCAGTCTGATGGACCATCCCGTCGGCGGCCTCCTGGGCGTGCCCGCACGGGACACCATGAAGCAGGTGGGCGAGGACGGCACGGTGCGTTCCACTGTCCCGCGAGAACGTCTTTGGCATGCCTTCACCCCCCAGATGTTTCGCTTCGGTCTATTGCGCCAGGCCCTGTGCGCGGCGCTGGAAGGGGGTGGCCTGGTGACGGACGACGCCGGGGCCCTGGAGCTGATGGGACTCGCGCCCATGCTGGTCGAGGGTCACGCGGACAACATCAAGATCACCCGCCCCGAGGATCTGTCCTTGGCAGGATTCCATCTCGAGCAACAAGGACGTCTGGACTGATGTCTGTTCTGATCGGGCAAGGCATCGACGCCCACCGCTTCACGGCTGGGCGACCCCTGGTCATCGGCGGAATTCGGATCGAGCACGAGGAGGGGCTCGCCGCTCACTCGGACGGAGATGTCCTCATTCACGCCCTCTGCGATGCCCTGCTGGGCGCCGCCGCCCTGGGGGACATAGGCCAGCATTTTCCGGACGATGACCCCCAGTATTCCGGAATCGACAGCCGCATTCTCTTGCGACGTGTGATGCAGTCACTGGACGAACGCCGACTCCGGGTGCACAACGTGGACCTGACGGTCGTCGCCCAACGCCCCAAGCTCAAGCCCTATATGCCTGCCATGACTCAGGTTCTTGCCGAGGACCTGGGCTGTCCGACCGGGCGGGTGAACCTGAAGGCGACCACCACAGAAAGGATGGGCTTCACGGGTCGCGGCGAGGGTATCGCTGCCTTCGCGGTCGTTTTGCTCACCGCACCAGGGGATAGCGGTTAGCTGTGAGCAGTTGCTGAATGAACGCTGCTGATCTGCCTTGTTGGCGCTCCTTCGACGATCTCCCCTACGCCCACGGCGGTCCCGTCGCTGCAGGTTGGCTGCGGAAGCGGCCCGAAGACTTTCGCGTCGACGAGATCCTGAGCTTCGAACCGGACGGAGAGGGCGAGCATCTCCTTGTTCTTGTGCGCAAGACAGGGGCAAACACCGAATGGGTGGCCCGCAGACTTGCAGCCCACGCCGGGTTGCCGACATCTTCGGTGGGGTACGCGGGGCTGAAGGACCGATATGCCGTAACCACCCAATGGTTCTCGCTTCACACGGGTCTACAACGGGATTCCGACTTTTCGGGATTGGACCTGGACGGGGTCGAGGTCTTGGAGACGAGCCGTCACCGACGCAAGCTGCGCCGCGGTGCACTGCGCGGGAACCGCTTTCGCATCCGCGTCGGCGGGTTCACCAGCGATATCGAGACGCTGGGTGAACGGCTCGCGACGATTGGCCAGCTGGGTGTTCCAAACTATTACGGCCCTCAGCGCTTCGGAAACCGGGAGGGAAATCTCCCTGCGGCCCATGCGCTCTTCACCGGCGCGGTGAAGCGTATAAAGCGACACCTGCGTGGAATCTGGCTCTCCGCCGCGCGCTCTCAGCTGTTCAACGAAGTGCTCGCCAAACGCATCACGCGCGGGGATTGGGATCGGCCCGTTCCAGGTGATCGAATGCAGCTCGCCGGCTCTCGGGCCAGCTTTCTCGCCGAGGTCATCGACGACGAGCTGAGGGAACGCTGCCTCGCCTTCGATATAAACCCCAGCGGACCTTTGTGGGGAGCTGGTGAGATGCTTACCGCAGGCGAGGCGGCTGCGTTGGAGCTGCAGCTTGCTGAAAGCTTCCCGGTTTGGACGGCTGGACTCGCCGCGGCCGGACTGCGCCAGGAACGACGGCCGTTGCGCCTGAAGGTCAGTGCGTTGGAATCGTTGATCGGGGATGACGCCCTCGAGCTGAGGTTCGAGCTTCCCGCCGGTGCCTACGCAACGGCGGTGTTGCGGGAGCTGGTCGATTGGAGTCGGAAAAGCGTCTCCCGGGAGTTGGACTGAAGTCCGAATTTTATCGCTGACGGTCGTGAAAGATCACTGAGGTGTGTTGACCTCTTCTAAGGTGGGCACGGCGGACCCTGCAAGGTATACCGGCTTTCTGCAGGGACCGCTGTGTGGATCGTTCAGGAAAAAGGTCTCAGGATTTTCGCCGCCGCTCTAGTGAGTGTGGTGCTCATGCAGGCCAGCGCTCTGTACGTCCACGCGGTAGCCGTGATCGGCCCCGGCGAGGTCGGCGAATTCGTCGTCCGGCATGCGGCGTATCTGGTTCTCGAGTATGTCCACCGCCTCCAACAGGGTCTCCGAAATGTTGACCAGCTGAGGTAACAGGCTCTGCGCCTCTGCGAGACTTGCTGCACGGTGTTTTCTTTTCGACCCGAACATCTTCTTCAACACGGATCTCTCGTCTTCACCGAACAGGTGCTTGAAAATCTTCATGTAAAGCAAATGCAGCTGTTGGTGCGGCTCTTCGATTGCACGGTAGGTATCTAGAACCGAAAGCTGCTGGCCCAACCCGTAGTACCACTTACCGAATTTACAGTCGGTGTAGGCGACTGGGACCTGCTCCTTTTCCAGCGGAATACCCGCAACCAGTGCCTGGGCTCGTGCGCGCCACTGAACGTGTGCCGATTTCGCTGTCTGTAGCATCGACAGTGCATCTCTCTTTTCCATAATTCTTGCCCCTCCGAGCTTTGTGTAAGAGAACGGAACGAATCACTTCATCACACCGACACAGTAGCGGCGAGCAAGGCCTGTTACCGTGCGGGAGGTCACAAATAGCTATAAGTCCATGTGCACTTGAGCTTTTCCAGGTCGAGGCAGGCGGGAGTCGGCGGCAATCCGCGAATCCGAGCACGGCCCCATCCCGTCCGATGCGCCAACGGTATCCGCTTGGTGTCAGTCGCACGCGTCCGTTACAAAGATTCCACACTATCATATAGTTCCATAGCCGGCCGGGCAGTCGGACGCTGATTGCCGGAATGGCCCGGCGGCCGAAACCGAATCGTTTGGAATCCATGACGAAAAGACTCGTATCTTATTTCACAAGGCGCGCTTTCTTTTTTTTGGGGATTTGCCTGATCGGGGTTCTAATGACCGTGCCCTGCTCGGCAGGGACCGAGCGATTGCGTGTGTTCGTGAGCGTGCTTCCCTTGCAGACCTTTGTCGAGAAGGTCGGCGGCGAGCACGTTGATGTGCATGCAATGGTGCGCCCCGGGTTTAACCCGCATAGCTATGATCCGACGGCGCAGCAAATTGCCGCGCTGTCCGAGGCCGAGCTCTATGTGCGTGCCGGTGTCCCTTTCGAGGCGGCCTGGATGAATCGCATCCGCTCCGCGAATCGGAAGATGCAGGTGCTCGATTTGCGTGCAGGATTGGATCTGCGCGAGATGGACGCGCATGACGCCGACGGCCATTCCGGTCCCGGTGCCGGGCAAGACCGCACAGATGAGCACCGGGATACGGGAGGGGGCGATCCTCATGTCTGGACAGATCCGAGCCTGGTCAAGCAGATGGCAGCTGGAATCCGCGACAAGCTTTCCGAGTTGGATCCGGCCCACCAGAAAGACTTTAGGGACAACTACGAGGCGTTCGCGGCGGAGTTGTACGCCTTGGATTGCGACATCCGGTTGCTGCTCGACGACCTGCCCAGCCGCAGGTTCATGGTCTTTCATCCGTCATGGGGCTACTTCGCCGAGGCGTACGGACTCACGCAGGTACCCATCGAAAACGAGGGTAAGGAGCCGGGGCCCCGTGCCCTGGCGGCTTTGATCGAGCAGGCGAAGCGGGAACAGGTCAAGGTTGTCTTCGTGCAGCCGCAGTTCGACAAGAAATCGGCCGCGCAGGTCGCGCGCGCCATCGGCGGGCGGGTTTTGGCCATCGACCCCCTCGCACCGGATTACTCGGCCAATCTGCGGCGCGTTGCGCAGCAGATCGCAGGGGTCGTGAAAAAGTGAGATTGCTGTAACTCGACAGCGAGCGCCAGATGTTCTCGAGTCCTTGCGGTTCAAACGCCCCTGCGTTCACGCCTGGATTTCTCCGGGTTTCGAAGTAGCAGGTAGACGGCACCCGTGCCGCCGTCGCGCCGTGTTGCCGAGCAGAAGGCGAGGACTTGGTCGTACAAGCGCAGCCAATAGTTGATCTTACGCTTGAGCACCGGTTGCCGCTCGCCGGAGCGGTACCCCTTTCCGTGGACGATCAGAGCGCAACGCACGTGCCGAAAAGCGCAGTCGCGCAGGAACTCCTCGAGAACATGCTCTGCATAGGTTGCAGTCAGGCCATGCAGGTCCAATTCCAGCTCCACCTCCATTTGGCCGCGCTGCAGATCGGCCAGGAGGCGCTTCTGCACGCCGGGACGGGTGAAGAGCAGGTAGTCGCCGGTTTCGACCTCTGCCTCCGACAGGGTGGCGCGCTCGGCTTTGCGGCTCAGCGCCCGCGGCTGCGCGATGGGGACCGGGGGCGGGCGATGCCTGAAGGGTTCGGCTTGATCTGTCTCGATGGGCTCTACGTCTTCTACGGACGCGCGAAACAGCTCGGCTTCGGACTCTTGCAGGCGTTTTCGCATGGTTCCGGTAACCTTCAAGCGTACGGACTCTTTAGAAGTATACCAGTGCCTCGAGAGCGCTCGTCTCGAGCGGTCCGTTCGTCGCACACAAGGGCGGATGTTCGCTGCTCGGGATTCCAGTATCATCCCCTGGTTTCGCAGTCCACGGGTTTGATTCGTCCATCCTGACCATGTCGGGGCGTCCTCGCGCCAGAGTTTCAATGAGAATTCTGATCAGCAACGATGATGGGTACCAGTCTCAGGGCCTGAAGGTCCTCGCCCGGGAGCTGGAGCAGTGCGGTGAGATTTCGGTGGTGGCACCGGACCGTGACCGCAGCGGTGCCAGCAATTCTCTGACGCTGGCGGTCCCAGTCCGCGTGTGGCGCTCGGAGAACGGGTTCGTCCGGGTGGAGGGAACGCCCACCGATTGCGTGCATATTGCCATCACGGGATTGCTGGAGCAGGAGCCGGATATCGTCATCGCCGGGATCAATCAGGGTCCAAATCTCGGCGACGACGTGATTTACTCGGGTACGGTGGCGGCGGCGATGGAGGGGCGATTTTTGGGGATGCCGGCGATGGCGATCTCCATCGATTCCCAGGAGCCCAAGCATTTGGACGCCGCTGCCCGGGTCGCTTCGCGATTGGTTTCGAATCTGGAGCGTGGCTCGCTGGGCGCGAGCACCATTCTGAACGTAAACGTCCCGGACCTGCCCTACGAACAGATCAGGGGCGTGCGGGCCACCCGGCTCGGGCATCGCCACAGGGCGGAGCCGGTCTCCAGAGTAAAGGACCCGCGCGGGAACATACTTTACTGGGTCGGACCCGCCGGGTCCGAGCAGGACGCCGGGCCTGGAACCGACTTCCACGCTGTACGCAACGGCTATGTCTCCGTCTCCCCCTTGCATGTGGATCTGACGCGGCATGCGGCACTCGAGCCGCTGGCGCATTGGTTGTCCAGGTTCGACTGATGCCGGACAAGCGGCAACAAGGGATTGGGATGACCTCGCAGCGCACGCGAGAGCGTCTGATTCAGCGGCTCGAGGAGGCGGGGATCGAGAATCAGGATGTGCTGGACGTCATGCGACGCCTGCCGCGCCATCTTTTCGTGGACGAGGCTTTGGCCAGCCGTGCCTACGAGGACTCGGCCTTGCCCATCGGCCATGGGCAGACGATCTCTCAGCCGTACACGGTGGCACGCATGACCGAAGCGCTGCTCGACGGTGGAGGCCCCGATACGGTGCTCGAGGTCGGAACCGGTTCGGGATTTCAGACGGCGGTGCTGGCCTCGCTGGTGCGGCGGGTCTATAGCGTCGAGCGGGTGGCGAGTCTGTCCGAGCGGGCCGGGCGCCGGCTGAAGAAGCTCCAGCTGCGCAACGTGCGACTGCGCCACGGCGACGGCGCCCTGGGCTGGCCGGAGTATGCGCCTTTCGGTGGCATCATAGTGACCGCGGCGCCCGCAGGGATTCCTCGCGTGCTCGTCAATCAACTGACGATGGGAGGTTGCATGGTATTGCCCATCGGGCGTCCGGATCAGCAGGTGCTGGTGCGCGTATTCAGAACCGAAACCGGCTATACCCATGAGATATTGGAGCCCGTTACCTTTGTACCCTTGCTCGGAGGCGTCGTTTAATGCGCATCTTTTCCTCACTGTATGATCGCGTCATGGTGTGGTCGCGGCACCGTCACGCTCCCTGGTATCTCGGTGGTTTGAGCTTTGCCGAATCCTCGTTCTTTCCTATTCCTCCGGACGTGATGCTCGCCCCCATGAGCATGGCCAAGCCGCAGATGGCCTCCTGGTTTGCCGCTTTGACGACGGCCACATCGGTACTCGGCGGACTCCTCGGTTATTTGATCGGCCACTTCGCCTTCGAGCTGATCGCCCCTTTGGTGTCGACGGGGGGGCACTATGCCGAGCCCTTTGCCGCTGCCCAAGCCTGGTTCGAGAAATGGGGCGTGTGGGCCATCTTCATTGCCGGGTTTTCTCCTATTCCCTACAAGGTCTTCACTATCTCTGCCGGTGTTCTGCACATGGCCTTGATACCCTTCCTGATCGCCTCGGCAGTCGGGCGCGGCGCGCGTTTTTTTCTCGTTGCCGCCTTGATGTCCTGGGGTGGCGAGCGTATGGAGGCGACCTTGCGCGCCTATGTCGACCGCGTGGGATGGATCATGGTTCTGCTGATCGTCCTCGTGGTTCTACTGCACTAGGCGTCACTTCAGGGATGCGGGCGAAAGTAGCGACGATCGGGGGGCGGACTTGACCACGCAGGTCGTCGCCTGGCGGGTGATGACCTGGAAGGCGCTGCTTTTGTTTGCGGCGCTCCTGCTCGTTTTGTCCCTGACGGGGTGCGGATCTACCGGGCCTGCGCCCGTGTACGACGCCTATGGCCCGGCGCCCGCCGGCTATTACCGCATCCGTCGCGGTGATACCTTGCACAAGATCGCGGGCCGACATCGGGTCGGCTTCGAGACCCTGGCTCGATGGAACGACTTGGGGCCGCCTTACCGTATCTACGCCGGATCCCTGTTGCGTGTCGAGCCGCCGCAGGGGGCGAGAAGTGCGAGCATACGTGGCGGTACGAAAACGGCAAAGACGACCAAAACGAAGACAAAGCAGACGCGCGCCACGCGCAAGAACACCCACGAGACATCGACCAGTACATCGACGCGAAAATCAGACGGTAGCGGGAAGGCGGTATCCGGATTGCAGTGGCGATGGCCGCTCGAGGGTAAGGTTGTTCAGAGATTCCGCAGTGGCGATCGAACGCGTCAGGGAATCCGAATTGTGGGGCGCTCCGGTCAGAAGGTGCTGGCCGCGGAGGCCGGTACCGTGGTCTACAGCGGCAGTGGACTTAAGGGTTACGGAAACCTTATCATCGTCAAGCACAACAACAGCTACCTGAGCGCATACGGCTTCAACCGCCGGCTCCTGGTAAGCGAAGGTGCCACAGTGAAGCGCGGACAGGGCGTCGCGGAGGTCGGACAGGCGTCTGATGGTAAGTATCGTCTCCACTTCGAGATTCGCAGGAACGGTACCGCCGTTGATCCATTGAAGTATCTCCCGTGACTTGAACCGAGGGCGTCTCCAGTCGCAAGGCAACGTCTGCATGGCGAGAACCAAAGAGCGAGAGGACCTGGATTCCGAGCCTGAGATTGACATTGAGGAGGCAGATCTTATCGATGGTGTCGGCATCGAGGAGGATATCGGCAACGCCGAGCCGGAAGAGGCCGGCGGTGAGACGGGCGATGACGCGGAATCATCGGATTCTGTGGTACGGCCGCCGAGCCGGTTTGTGACGGATGATGGCGATTTCGATGCGACACGTCTGTACCTCAACGAGATCGGCGGATCCAAGCTGCTGACGGCGGAGGAAGAGGTCAGTTTCGCACGCCTTGCCCAGGGCGGTGACAATGCGGCGCGCCAGCGCATGATCGTAAGCAACCTGCGGTTGGTCGTTAAAATCGCGCGTCGCTATCTGAACCGCGGACTTCCCCTCCTGGATCTGATCGAGGAGGGAAATCTGGGCCTAATTCGTGCCGTGGAGAAGTTCGATCCGGAACGAGGTTTCCGCTTCTCGACCTACGCCACTTGGTGGATTCGCCAGACCATCGAGCGGGCCATCATGAACCAGACGCGCACGGTCCGTCTTCCCATTCACGTCGTCAAGGAAATAAACGTCTATCTCAAGGCGGCCCGAGGTCTTGCTCAGAGCCTCGACCATGAGCCCACCACGGAGGATGTTGCCGGCCTTTTGGATAGGCCCATCGGCGAGGTCAAGCGCATGCTCGGCCTCAACGAGCACATAGCTTCCGTCGATACGCCCTACGGAAAGGATGCCGACAAGCCTCTGGTGGATATGCTACAGGACGAGACCGCCGACGACCCGGCGGACAGGATTCAGGATCAAGATGTCCAGTCCAATCTCGACCACTGGCTGGAGAAGCTCAATGACAAGCAGCGCGAGGTAGTGGAGCGCCGGTTCGGCCTGCACGGCTACGAGCACTCAACCCTGGAGCGCGTCGCCCAGGAGCTCGGGGTGACGCGCGAGCGCGTCCGGCAAATCCAGATGGATGCTCTGAGGCGTTTGCGCGATATCCTCGAAAAGGAAGGCTTCTCGGTCGACGCTTTTTTCAGGTAAGGGTCGCGGGGGTTCCCCGCAACCGGCCGGAGTCGGCGTCTCAGGACGGCGGCCGGTATGCTTTTTCCGGTTTCCGCGGTCGCTCGGCCGCAAGTCCCTTACCCCTGACGCCTATCACGTGAGACACCGCCCCTCCGCCCGAAGGACTGATTGAGATCAAGGGAATCCGAGAAGAATGCCTTTATTTCAGCGTATTAGTTTACGGTAATATTGACTTTCCGACTGAAATCCAGTGTTATTAATCGGGCTAAGCCGATGGATCTCAGCGGCGAATAAAGCGAGGCCGGATGCCTGCAAACCCTGTCATTTTCCGGTAATCTCGGGGAGGGAATATGGAATCTGGTCTGGAGCAAAAGTACAACTTCGACGTTGTACGCTGGTTCACTATCATGGCGGCCGTCTACCTTGTGGTGGGTGCGCTGGTCGGGGTCTATATTGCATCGGAGCTGGCGTGGCCGGTCCTGAATCTCGATAGTCCCTACCTGTCCTTCGGGCGCCTTCGCCCGCTACACACCAACGCGGTGATCTTCGCCTTCGGCGGCTGCACGCTCATGGGCACGGCCTTCTACACTGTCCAGCGAACCTGTGGCGTGCGGGTATGGAGCGACAAGCTGGCCTGGTTCGTGTTCTGGGGCTGGAACGCCATCATCGTCTCCGCTGTCATCACGCTGCCTATGGGTTTTACCCAGTCCAAGGAATACGCCGAGCTCGAGTGGCCTATCGATATTGCGATCGCCGTGGTCTGGCTGGCATTCAGCTTCAATTTCATGATGACGATCGGCAAGCGCAAGACCCCGCACATCTATGTGTCGAACTGGTTCTTCATGGGCATGATGGTAATGATCGTCTACCTGCACGTGGTCAACAGCCTGGCCATCCCCGTCGGCCTGTTCAAGTCCTACTCCGTTTTCTCCGGTGTGCAGGACGCCATGATCCAGTGGTGGTGGGGCCACAACGCGGTGGGCTTCTACCTGACCGCCGGGTTCCTGGGCATCATGTACTACTTCGTGCCCAAACAGGCCAACCGGCCCGTTTATTCATACCGGCTGTCGGTCATCCACTTCTGGGCCCTGATGTTCGGCTACGTCTGGCTCGGCGCCCACCACCTACAGTACACGGCTCTCCCCGACTGGACCGGCTCCCTCGGTGCCGCCGTCTCCATCGCCATGATCATCCCCTCCTGGGGCGGCGCGGTGAATGGTATGATGACCCTCTCGGGTGCCTGGGATAAGCTGCGCACCGACTATGTCCTGCGCTTCCTGGTCATCGCCATGGCCTTCTATGCCATGTCCACCTTCGAGGGCCCGGTCATGTCCCTGAAGACCGTCAATGCCCTGTCCCACTACACCGACTGGACCATCGGCCACGTTCACTCCGGTGCCCTCGGTTGGGTCGCCGGCATCTCCATCGGTGCCATCTACCACCTGATGACCCGACTGTTCCACACTGAGATGTGGTCAGAGAAGCTGGTCAATGTCCACTTCTGGACGGCCACCATCGGCACGGTGGTCTACATCGTCGCCATGTGGGTCTCGGGCATCATGCAGGGCCTGATGTGGAGGGCCTACGACGAGTACGGCACCCTGGCTTACACCTTCGTCGAGTCCGTTGACGCCATGCATCCCTACTATGCCATGCGCGCCATCGGTGGTGCGATCTTCCTGCTCGGCGCAGTCCTCATGCTCTTCAATGTCCTGATGACCGTGACCAAGTCCGGCTCGGAGGGAAGCCTGGCAAAGGCCCGTACCGCGGCAGCCGCCGCCTGATCCTGGAGGTAAACAGAAAATGGCAGAAAACACTTCCTCCAAGAGCTTCCAGGGGTGGATGGAGCAAAACATCGTCGGCCTTCTGATTGTGCTGGCCATCGCGCTGTCCGTCGGCGGTATCGTGGAGATCGTCCCACTTTTCTATCTCAAGGGCACGTTCCCCGCACTGGAAAAGAATCCGGAAATCGTCTGGGCCAAGGCGGGGCAGGAGCCCATCGTCTCGGTTGCCGATGGAAAGCAGCAGTGGAACTGGAAGCCCGGCGACGGTGTGCGTCCCTACACCGCCCTGGAGCTTGCCGGTCGCGACGTCTATCAGCGGGAGGGCTGCTACCTTTGCCACTCCCAAATGATTCGTCCGTTTCGCGACGAGAACGAGCGCTACGGCCACTATTCCCTTGCATCCGAGTCCATTTTCGATCACCCCTTTCAGTGGGGCTCCAAGCGCACCGGTCCGGATATCGCGCGCGTGGGTGGTAAGTACTCCGACGAGTGGCACCGCGCCCACCTTCGCGCCCCGCGCTCGGTGGTCCCGGAATCCGTCATGCCCAATTATCCCTGGTTAGACAATTCTCTGGTGGACGGCGCGACCATGCAGAAGCACATGAACGGCATGAAGACCATCGGCGTTCCCTACAGCGATGCCGACGTCGAGGCGGCTCCCGCGTTGGTGGACGGAAAGACCGAGATGGACGCCGTGGTCGCTTATCTCCAGGTGCTGGGTACCATGGCCAAGTTGCAGGACGACGTGGTCTATCGTGAATAGTCTGAAGGAGTACTTCCATACCGATTGGGGTGCGATGACGGCGAGCGACTGGGTCGGAACGATTCTCACCGTCGTCATCTTCCTCCTCATGATCGTGGCGTATTTCCAGGTATTTCGTCCCAAGAACCGGGAGAAGCTCGAGTCCAAGCGATTCATCCCGTTCGACGAGGACAACCAAGTCAGCGGAGAAAAAGATGGCGGAAAATAACCCCTTCCCCGGTGAGAACAACACCGGACACTTCTGGGACGACAATCTGCGGGAGCTGAACAACCCGGCTCCGCGTTGGTGGATGATCGGTTTCTGGGCATCGATCCTCTGGTGGATCGGCTACGGCATCCTTTTCCCCATGTGGCCTACCTTGAGCGGCAACACCAAGGGAATCCTGGGCTGGAGCCAGATCCAGGAGTACGACGAGGGCGTCGCGCAGGTCACGGATGTGCGTGCGCCGTTCGAGGAGCAGATCGCCGGTATGACCGCCGAGGCCATCATGGCGGACCCGGGATTGACCCAGTACACCCTGGCCTCCGCCAAGGTCCTGTTCGGGGACTATTGCTCGGCATGCCATGGCAGCGGTGGTCAGGGTAACCCGGGCTTTCCGGTGCTGGCCGACGACGATTGGCTCTATGGGGGTACTCCGGCGAAGCTTGCAGAGACCCTGCAGATGGGCCGCAAGGGCGCCATGACAGCGCATAAGGATTTACTGACCGAGGGCGAGGTGGACACGCTTGCCAACTGGGTCGTCGCGCTCAACGAAGGCCGGAAGGGAAGCGATGAGGGTTGGAATCTTTTCAACACCAAGGGCTGCACCGCATGTCATGGCGCGGACGCGGATGGTGCGGTCGTCAAGGGTCCGAACGGTGAAGTGGTGGTGACCGTTGGTGCCGCCAACCTGACCGATGGAATCTGGCGCTTCGAGCCGGGCGGATACGAGAGTGCGAAGCACACGATCTTGTACGGGGTGAACCAGCCTGGGGTCGAGGGAACGCGTGATGCGGTCATGCCCGCGTTCGGCCAAACCGGTAAGCTCGACGAGCAGGAGATAAAGAAGCTGGTCGTGTACGTGCACCAGCTTGGCGGTGGTCAATGATAGACGCCGAAATCTAAGTAAATTCGGGCGGCTTCAGCCGCCCGTGGTTTTCAGATTGGAGCAGAGGAGGAAGGTATGGGCTTCCTGACGTGGGACGCTGTGACCTTGATGTCAATCCTGATGGTCGTGATCGCTATCGTGATCTTCGTGTTCCTTGGCTTCAAGGTCGTTGCCCTCATGAATCGTGACTCCGCGGCGCACAAGAGCGACCAGCCATAAGCGGTAAGCTTGCAATGACGCGAAAGGGGGATCTCGAATCCCCCTTTTTGCTTTTTGTTTGCTTCTTCTCCTGTTTCACTCCAAAGGCCCGCCGCTACAGGGGCTTAGGCGATTTCCCGTCAATCGCCTTATTTGTCCGCCATGCCCACATGGAATTCAATGGAAATCATTTGGTTATAATTGCGAAACCGCAATGTCCGAGGTCCAGGGTTTCGGTAGATTCTCCGGATCGGCGACGCTTAGCACGGTTGCGCTTATCGCATTTTGGATTGGATGTGTCCGGCGTCATCCCTGGAGATGGTCAGTGAGCACGAGTGAAGTTGAGAAGACGAGCCTAGCGGTCGATCAGCTCTACGAGGAGGCGGATTATTGGCATGTCAATACTGGTGGCGAGACCATCCATGCCAAACGCCTCCCTGGAAAGTGGCGCCTTATCAAGTGGCTGGCCGCTTCGGTGTGGCTGGTTTTCTTTCTCGGCCCTTACCTGCGTTGGGATGGTCGCCAAGCGGTCCTGTGGGACATTCCGGCCCGCCAGTTTCACATCTTCAGCGCCACGGTTCTTCCCCAGGACTTTTGGATGCTCTCCCTGGTCCTGCTGTTCTTTGCTATCCTGCTCGCGGTCGTCACCGCGCTGGTAGGCCGCGTGTGGTGCGGCTTCTTCTGCTTTCAGACCGTCTGGACGGACGTCTACACCTGGATCGAGGAAAAGTTTGAGGGTCAGCCCGCGGCACGGCGCAAGCTGGCCAAGGCACCGCTGGATGCGAGAAAAGCCGCCATCAAGGTCGCCAAGCACCTGCTTTGGCTCCTGATCGGTTTCCTGACGGGCTTCAGCTTCGTTGCCTGGTTCACGGACGCCCCGACCCTGTGGATGACCTTCTTTAACGGTGAGGCCAATGTGACCATCTACTTCACCGTCGCCCTGTTCACCGTTGGTACCTACGGACTTGCCGGCTACCTGCGTGAGCAGGCCTGCTTTTGGTTGTGTCCCTATGCGCGCATACAGGCGGTGATGGTGGATAAGACCACCGAGCTCCCCACTTACGACTTTCATCGTGGCGAGCCCCGCGGCCGAATCAAGCGGGGGCAGAAGGAAGAGGGTCGTACGACCGGCGATTGCGTCGACTGCAAGCAATGCGTGGCCGTGTGTCCCACCGGCGTCGACATCCGGCAGGGGCAGCAAGAAGGTTGTATCACCTGTGCCCTCTGCATCGATGCCTGCGATCAAGTAATGGAGAAGGTGGACCGCGCCAAGGGACTGATTCGCTACGCATCGTTGGATGAGCTCAACGGAGTGAAGACCAAGCCCCTGCTCAAGCGTGGTCGGGTCTGGGTTTACTCGACCATCCTGCTTCTGGCGGTGGCGGGTATCGTCTATGGGTTGTCGTCCCTGGATGCTATCGAGCTGAAGGTACTGCACGAGCGGGCTCCCCTTTTCGTTACCTTGAGCGACGGGTCGATCCAAAACAAGTACACTCTGAAGGTTCTGAACAAGACGACCGAGGACCTTCAGATCAGGGTCAGCGTCTCCGGTCCCGAGGGGTTGGCGTTGATCGGGGCCGAGAAAGACATCACGGCCCGCAACGGTTTCGTATCCCCCGAGATTGTCTTCGTGCGTATACCGCGCACAGAGCTGACTACGGAACAGATGCCGATCAGATTCCACGTGGAGGGAACCCGGTCCACCGGCGAGATCCTGCGCACGGAGCGGGAAAGCGTTTTCATCGGTCCGCGGCGCTGAGATCCTATTGATTTTTTCCTATTGGTTTTTGCGAATGCAGCCAGCTGTCGCCAACGAGCACAAACCGATTCCGGCCTGGAAGAGCCCCTGGGTCATCGCCTGGATCGGCCTGGTGCTCGCCGTCCTGGGCGTGAACGGTGTGATGGTCTACCTCGCCGTCGCTACTAATCCGGGATTGGTGGTCGAGGACTTCTACGAGCGCGGGCAAAACCTCGAGCGCACCATGCTCTCGAGGAACGCTCGCGACCCGGGTTGGTTACTGCGCGCCGATATTCCGCAAGACGTCAATGCCGGTGAGCAGACTCCCATTCGTTTCTTCCTGGTAGACAAGGCCGGGCAGCCGGTGAGTCCGGAGACTGTCGAGCTATTTGTGTACCGGCCGTCCGACGCCACACGGGACTTCAGCGTCGTCATGACGGAGGAGGGTCCCGGCCGCTACGTGGCCGATGTGTCCTTTCCGCTCATCGGTGTGTGGGACACCCTGGTTGCTGCCCGGAACGGGGACGACGAATATCATGTCGGCCAGCGCATCGAGGTCCGGCGACCCTGAGCCCTGACCGATTCTCCGTGGGCGATCCCTCGTGAGCACCGGTGAGGCACTCGCCGACCGGCAAGTCTCGGACTCGGGGGGGGCAGCAGAATCTCGCTGTTTTCATTGTGGTCTACCTGTGCCGGTAAAGGCGCGGGTCGAGGGCCGAATCGGGAATGGCGAGCGGGACTTTTGCTGCACCGGCTGCAAGTCCGTGTGCGAGGCGATCTATGCGGCCGGCCTCGATGGCTTTTACCGGCGCACGCCGGAGGGGGAGGTCCTGGGTCCACCCCCCGAGCCTCCGAAGCAGCTTGCCCTCTACGACATCGACGAGGTCCAGGAGGAGTACGTCGACTCCCTGGGCGAGACCCGCGAGATCAACCTGTTGGTCGAGGGTATCCACTGCGCGGCTTGCGTCTGGCTGATCGAGAATGGTCTCGAGGCCATGCCAGGTGTCGAGGACGCCCGGGTCAACCTTACGGGTCGCCGGCTGCGGCTCAAGTGGGACAACCGGCGCCTGAAGCTTTCCCAGGCACTGGGGCGTCTGGCGGACATCGGTTACGCGGCGGTACCCTTCGATCCGGAGGCGGCCGAGGGTTCCCTCAAGCGCGCGAACAGGGCGCTATTGTACCGCATGGCCTTCGCGGGCTTTGCGATGATGAACCTGCTCTGGATTTCCATCGCCCTCTATTCAGGCGCAGCAAGGGGCGAGTTTCGCGATCTTTTCCATTGGATCGGCTTCGCAATCGCCACGCCGACCCTGGTCTACTCGGGCTTCCCCTTCTTCAAGGGCGCCTGGGCCGGACTGCGCAGGGTCAATCTCACCATGGATCTGCCGATCGCCATCGGCGCATCCATCACCTACCTGTACTCGATCTACGTTACCCTCACCGGCGTTGGCGAGGTTTACTGGGATACGGTGGTCAATTTTCTCTTCGTCATCCTGGTGGGCCGTTTTCTGGAGGCCCTCTCCAAGCGTCAGGCGGTCGCCTCGACCCAGAGGTTGCTCGATCTGCAGCCCAAGGTAGCGACCGTAATCCGGGACGGGGATGAAGTCGTCGTGCCCATGCGAGCCGTCAAAGAGGGTGAGACGGTACTGGTAAGGCCTGGGGAGAAGATCCCCGTGGACGGCAGGGTGCTGGAGGGGGAGAGCAGCATCGACGAGTCCATGCTCACCGGGGAGTCTGAGCCCGTCGTTAAGCGCAAGGGCGGACAGGTTGCGGCGGGGACCCTGAACGGCCCCGGTGTCCTGCAGGTCCGTGTCGAGGGCCTCCTCAAGAACACGGCATTGGGCCGCATCGTCAAACTGGTCGAGGAGGCCCAGGCGAGCAAAGCGCCCATCCAGTGCATCGCGGACCGGGTGGTGCCCTGGTTCGTGGCCGTTACACTGGCCCTCGGCACTCTGACCTTCCTCTGGTGGGCCCATGTCGACGTGGAGAGGGCACTCATGGCCGCCACGGCGGTGCTCATCATTACCTGTCCCTGCGCCTTCGGTCTAGCGACCCCCATGGCCATCGCAGTCGCCTCCGGCCTTGGTGCGCGAAACGGCATACTGATCAAGAACGGGGCGGTCCTGGAGGGGCTCTCGACCATCGGCCACTTCGTCTTCGACAAGACTGGGACCCTGACGGAGGGCCGGCCAGTTGTCACATCGGTGCGCGGCGCAGCGATCGACTGGAATCCTGGCGCGGGGAAGCTATCGCCATTTGAGGAAATCGGGAGCCCTGGGGCAGACGAGCTGAGGGAGTACCTGTCGGATCTTGCGGCAGTGGAGCGATTTTCGGAGCACCCCATCGCTTCGGCCGTGCTGGATCTGTGCAAGCGTGCCGGGATCGAGTCTGATCGTCGCGAGGTGCGCGAGGTGCATGTGCGACCTGGATTCGGCATCAGGGGGTTGGTGAATGGCCGGCGGCTGGTTGCCGGTACCCCTGACTGGATGTGCGAGAACGGCGTCGAGCCCGATCCGGATCTCAGAAGCGGCGCCTCGGTCATTGCGGCGGGGGGCGGTAGCGCCTTGCACCTGGGTGTGGACGGAAAGGAGGTCATGGTCCTGGGAGTCGAGGACCGGCTGCGTGAGGGCGCGGCCCGGATGGTCGCCGGACTCAAGGGGCAGGGGATTCGGGTCACCTTGTTGACCGGAGACCGGCGGGCGGCGGCGGAACGCACCGCGTGCCAACTCGGCGGGATGGAGGTAATCGCCGAGGTCCTGCCCGAGGACAAGGATCGGGTCATCACCGACCTGCAGCGCCGCGGTGGGCGCGTCGCCATGGTAGGCGACGGCGTAAACGATGCCCCGGCTCTGGTCCGTGCCGATGTCGGAATCGCTTTGGGCAGCGGTACGGACGTCTCCATCGCAAGTGCCGACATCGTCCTCATGAGTGCCGATCTCGCCAAAGTCGAACAGGCGACGGCCCTATCGCGGCGTGCTCTGCGTACCATCCGCCAGAATATCGGCATCTCCATTGCCTACAATGTCGTCATGGTGCCGTTGGCGATGGCGGCTTTGGTCACCCCGCTGGTTGCGGCTGTGTCTATGCCTGTGAGCTCCCTGGCCGTCATCGGTAACTCGGCCCGTATCCGTGGCCTGTTCGGCGCGTCCGAGCGCGGCTGAGATTCCGCTACCTGTTTATGGAAGTGATCTACGGTTTGATCCCCGGAATGCTCCTTCTCGGACTCGTCGCCGTCGGCGTCCTGTTCTGGGCCAGCCGCAGCGGTCAGTTCGACGACTTGGAGGGAGATGGCCATCGCATCCTCATGGATGACGACGCCAATCCCGATCCTCGTCGCATTCCGGATGCGGACGAGGATGAGGACGATTCCGCGCGAGACTCGGAATAGGTCAGAGCAACGGCGCATCCATTCACCGCACGGGCACTTGAATTCTTCAAGGTGCCCTTCTGTCGGAGCAGCGGGGATTGCCTCTCAGGGAAGGTTGGGATCGCTTGTCCGGTGTCCGCCTCAGGATTTGCGCCGCGGTCGGTAGCTGTCCGGAATCAGCACGGTCGGTGTGCACTGCGATGGGTCTTTTTCCGGAAAGTCGAGGGTGTAGTGCAGTCCGCGGCTCTCGCGCCGGCTCAGCGCGGACTGTATGATCAGGTCCGCCACCTCGACCAGATTTCGCAGCTCCAGCAGGTCGTTGCAGACGCGGAAGTTGCTGTAATATTCGATGATCTCCTGGCGCAACAAGTCCACCCGACGCTTGGCCCGCCGCAACCGTTTGTTGGTGCGAACGATGCCGACATAGTCCCACATGAAGCGGCGCAGCTCCTCCCAGTTGTGGACGACCACGATCTCTTCGTCGGGTTCCGTGACTCTGCTATCGTCCCAGGGGGGAACCTCCAGCCGCAATGCCGGCTCGGCCATAAGTCCTTCGATGTCCCGTGCTGCCAGCTCGCTGAAAACCAAGCACTCTAGCAGCGAGTTGCTGGCCATGCGGTTTGCCCCGTGCAGACCCGTATAGGCGGCCTCGCCTATGGCGTAAAGGCCTGGTACGTCGGTGTGCGCCTGCTTGTCCACCAAGACCCCACCGCAGGTATAGTGGGCAGCGGGCACGACGGGGATCGGATCGCGGGCAATATCCATTCCGAGCTCCAGACAGCGTTTGCGAATTGTGGGGAAGTGACGGTCGATGAGCTCGGTGGGCCTGTGGGAGATATCCAGGTACAAACAAGCGCTGCCGAGGCGCTTCATCTCATGGTCGATGGCGCGAGCGACAATGTCCCGCGGGGCCAACTCGGCGCGTTTGTCGAAACGTGGCATGAAGCGTTCGCCATTCGGCAGCAGCAGGCGTGCACCTTCACCGCGCAGTGCCTCGGAGACGAGAAAGGACTTGGCCTTGGGGTGGTAGAGGCAGGTTGGATGAAACTGCATGAACTCCATGTTGGCGACCCGGCATCCGGCGCGCCAGGCCATGGCGATGCCGTCGCCGGTGGCGACGTCGGGGTTGCTGGTATACAGGTAGACCTTGCTGGCACCACCCGTTGCCAGGACGACAAAGCGGGCGAGCATGGTTACTACCTGTCCCGAGCGGCGGTCCAGCACGTAAGCACCGATGCACCGATTGTCCCCGAGCCCGATCTTGTGGCTTTTGATCAGGTCGACCGCGATATGGTCTTCAAAGATGGCGACGTTGTCCCGCTCATGTATACGTGTGGCCAGCGTGCCCTCGACTTCCTTGCCGGTGGCGTCCGCCGTGTGAATAACACGACGGTGGCTGTGCCCACCCTCGCGGGTCAGGTGATAGTCGCCCTTGTCTCGTCCCTGGTCGTTGCGGGTGAAGCTTACGCCCTGATCGAGCAGCCAGTGGATCGATCGAGGTCCTCGCTCCACGACCAAGCGAACAACCTCGGGATCGCACAGCGCGCCGCCGGCCCGCAAGGTGTCCTGGATGTGGGAGTCCACGGAATCCTTCGGATCCAGAACCGCAGAGATTCCACCTTGGGCGTAGTAGGTGTTTCCCTCGTGCAGCGCGCGTTTGGAGATTACGGCAATAGAGATGTCCGGACGTAGCCGCAATGCGAGGCTTAGACCTGCCGCGCCGCTGCCGAGGACAAGGACGTCGTAGCGAAGATTTTTGCTCATGTTCCTGGATCTTACTGAAATGCAGGCGCTGGAATCGATGACAATTCCAACAAGCGCGTGCAGATGCAAAGAGGTCTCTACACCTATAAACTGGACCGATTGCCGGCCTGGATCAATCGTTTCTCAATTTTTTGGTCTGCAAAGGCCCGGTTTCAGTCAGGGCTAAGAACTTTCGTATTGGGGAACTGTCAATGCCATCGGATTCACGGATACCGGAAGAGAGACGCCGAGCCCATGTCTGATCGGCGGTCCGACCAGGAACTGGTAACCAGAGCGCAGGAAGGAGACAAGCGAGCATTCGATCTCTTGGTGATCAAGTATCAGCAGAAGGTCGCTAGCCTCATTTCCCGCTATATCCGCGATCCGAGCGAGATCATGGATGTTGCCCAGGAGGCATTTCTCAAGGCCTATCGGGCGCTTCCGGGGTTCCGCGGTGAGAGTGCCTTCTACACGTGGCTTTATCGCATTGCGATCAACACGGTAAAGAACCACCTGGTTGCGCAGGGTCGTCGTCCCCCCGGCGATGATGTGGAGGCGGAAGTTGCAGAGCAGATGGACCTGGGCGGGCGGTTGCGTGAAATGGGTACGCCGGAGAGTCATCTGCTGAGTATGGAGATCGCGCAGACGGTGCAGCGAGCGCTTGACGAGTTGCCGGAGGATTTGAGGACAGCGATCGTCTTGCGTGAGCTCGATGGCCTGAGCTACGAGGAGATTGCGAACGCGATGGAATGCCCGATCGGTACAGTGCGCTCACGCATCTTCCGCGCCCGCGAAGCGATCGATAAGCGTCTGCAACCTTTGCTCGGTCCTTGAAATGCGGTGAGGCAAAGCGATGAGTGAACAGCAACGACAACATCTCTCGGCGTTCGTAGATGGAGAAATTGACCCGGAGCTTGTGCACACGACCTTATCGGCACTCGAGTCCAGCACAGAGCTCGCAGCGGCTTGGGAGCGTTTCCATCTCATCGGCAGTGCCATACGATCAGAGCCAATGAGCGAGGAATACCGACGAATAGTCACCCTCGTGACCGAGCGCATCGCCGAGGAGCCTGTTCCCTTTGTGAGGGCTGCCAAACGTCGGCAACGGACTCCCCTTGTCGGTCGCTTTACCGGTGCTGCGCTGGCGGCTGCCGCCGCCTTTCTGGCTGTATTTGCCCTTCCCCAGATGTTCAATCCCGGATCCGAAGTCCAGGTGTCCCCAAACCGCCAGGTCGCCGCGTCGGCGCCGGAAAAGTTCATGATATCCCGCCCAACGAGGCGCTGGCATCTCGACAAGCCGGCGTTGGAGAGTAAGCTGGATAGATTCCTCGTGAATCACCAGGAGCTATCACCCGTATCTGGCATGAAAGGATTTCTGCCCTATGCGACAGTTGTCGGTTATGAAACACGCTGACGGCTTGGACAGAACGGACACGATGTCCCGATTCTCCGCCCGTCACCCTGCCGAGTGCATGACCCTGCATCTGTTTCTCCTGCTGTCGTTGCTTCCAATGTGGTTTGGCGAGGCTGCAGCTTCGGGTCGAGAGCCGGGTGAGCAGTTGGTGCGGATGGCCGACGCGCTGCGATCCTTGAGCTACGAGGGAACGATTGTTTATCTGCATGGCACCAGGCTCGAAGCCTTGCGTATCACTCACCGAGTGGAGAACGGGCAGACACGGGAGCGCTTGGTTTCCCTCAACGGGCCGGTTCGTACCCTGACCCGAGAGAAAGGCAGCGTCACCTGCGAGCTGTCGAATTCCCGTCCCATTTCAGTAAAGGGCCACGGCGTCCGAAAGGATGTACTGCACGCCTGGACGCTGAATCCCGAGAAGCTGAGCGATCATTACGGCGTTCACCCCTTGGGTACCGCCCGCGTGGCCGGTAGGCAGACGGAAGTGGTCGGTGTTATCCCGAGGGATCGACTACGATACGGGTACCGATTCTACCTGGATGTGGAAAGCGGGTTGCCGCTCAAGTCCGATCTAATGGGACAGCAACCCGATCCCATTGAGCAGATTATGTTCACGTCGCTGGACCTGTTGCCGGCCGAGGGCCCTGCTGTCGAGGTGGGCCCGGTGCCGCAGCCACGCCGGTCCGAGCCGGCAGACCTCGATCTCGATTCGCTTCCCTGGCGCTTCGACTCCCTTCCTCCCGGTTTCTTGTTGATGATGTACGACAATTTGCGCGATGCCGATGGCCAACCCGTGGACCATTTCGTACTGTCCGACGGCTTGGCATCCATGTCTGTCTACATCGAGCGCGACCCCAAGGAAGGTTTGGAGGGCGACACCCGCATCGGGGCCGTCCATGCCGCCGGCAAGCGGATATCGGGTTATCAGGTCACGGTGGTCGGCGAGGTACCACGGGAGACGGTACAGACGGTGCTTGCGAGCGTCCGGCACTTGCCGGGAGCGCAGCGGTGATCGAGGAGGCGGGTGTCGTTGTTTCGGTGCAGGGCGACATGACGGAGGTAGAGGGCCAACGTCGCAGCTCCTGTGGTGGCTGTGTTGTCAGCGGTGCCTGTGGTACCGGGTTGCTTGCCCGGTACTTGGGTCGCAGACGATCGCTGTTGCGGGTACACAATGCCATCGGAGCGATGCCTGGCGATCGCGTGGTCATAGGGCTGCCGGAAGGCGCCTTGCTGGAGGCGTCGTTCGTCGCTTACCTGGTACCCCTGTTGGCCATGATTGGCGGTGCGATATCGGGCACCTATGTTGCCGAGCTCATGGCCTTCGCGTACACGCAGGAGCTGAGCGTTCTGACGGGGGTGGGTGGATTTGCGGTGGCGTTGGCTTGGCTTGTCCGGTTTAGCCGCACGAGGTCGTTGGATGAGCGCTACCGGCCCAGGATTCTGCGCTTTGCAGATCGCGTCGATCACGGCCGGGTGGCGGCGTTTCATGTCTCCGTTCATTCCGCAACGCATTAGACCGAGGGTGCCGGGATTTCGGATGTTTCAGTTTGGTCCGGGCTCAGTGTTGTGCAAACGGTTGCATAGACGGAATATGTCCCTGTTTTGTCCCGCCACGGTGGCGCGAAGGTATCCGGCGCGTTTTGAAAACGCATGTTTGGTTCCAAGCGCTTGCCCGGCTCGATTGCTAAAGGAGTTTCTATGAGAAGAATCGTTTTCGTGTTGGCGCCGCTCTGCCTGGTTTTTGGCTTGCTGGCGTTGCCGTCGAGCACCATGGCCCGGTCCCTGCCGGAGTTTACCCAGCTGGTGGACAAGTACGGACCGTCCGTTGTCAATATCAGTACCAAGCAGTCCCGCCACAGTCCACGCGTATTCCACGGTTTTTCGGTACCGGACCTGCCCCAAGACAGCCCTCTCTACGATTTTTTCCGCCGTTTCTTCGGCGAGGAGGGGCCAACGCCACATGAAGACGACGAGCAGTCCAGGTCCTTGGGCTCCGGCTTCCTCATCTCCTCGGACGGGTATCTGCTCACCAACTCGCACGTCGTGGAAAGCGCCGACGAGATCATCGTTCGCACCAGCGATCGCCGGGAGTTCCTCGCCAGGCTCGTGGGCTCGGATCAGCGCAGCGATATCGCCCTGCTCAAGGTAGAGGCCCAGAACCTGGCGCCCGTTAAATTGGGTAGTGCGAAGGACCTCAAGGTCGGTGAATGGGTGCTCGCGATAGGATCCCCATTCGGCTTCGAGCACTCGGCAACCGCCGGCATCGTCAGTGCCAAGGGCCGCAGCCTGCCGAGCGAAAACTATGTCCCCTTCATCCAAACCGATGTGGCCATTAACCCGGGAAATTCTGGTGGCCCTCTGTTCAACCTGGATGGTGAGGTCGTCGGTGTGAATTCCCAGATCTACAGCCGCACGGGCGGCTTCATGGGGTTGTCGTTTGCCATACCGATCGACATGGCGATGGACGTGGTCGAGCAGCTCAAAGCCACGGGGCGTGTCAGCCGCGGCTGGCTCGGCGTGAAAATTCAGCAAGTAAGCCGCGAGTTGGCAGAGAGCTTCGGTATGGATCAACCCAAGGGGGCGCTGATTGCCCAGGTGCTTGCGGACAGTCCCGCACAGGCGGCGGATCTGCGGGAGGGGGACGTGATCTTGAGGTTCGAAGGCAAAGAGATCTCCACCCACAGTGCACTGCCGCCACTGGTCGGCGCCAGTCGGGTAAATGAGCCCGCGAAGCTGGAGGTGCTGCGCAGCGGTAGAATCATTGATGTGACCGTTGTAATCGGCGAGTTGCCCGACGAGGACGAGCTTATCGCGGCCGTCGAGCCGGAGCGGGCGACGGCGAACAGTATCGGCCTGGTGGTCGGGGACCTGGATATGGAGCAGCGCGACCAGCTTGCCCTGGAGCACGGGGGCGTGATTGTTCAGGAGGTCAACCCGGGTGCAGCGGAGCGCGCCGGCATTGGTCCGGGCGACGTGATTCTGATGTTTGACAACAAGCCCGTCGAGAACGCCAAGCAATTCCGCGAGTTGCTGGAAGGTGTCGAGCCCGGCCGTTCGATTGCTACCCTGATCCAACGGGGTGACGAGCGTATGTTCTTCGCGGTACGGATCCCGGCGGAGTAGGACCTACCGGTAGGTTCGGCTTTCCGCTATTCTCACTGTTGCACCCACGGTTGCGAAGCATGCTTTGCACCGTGGTTGCGCCTTTCATCAGAGCGATTTCGCCGCTTCGTAATCCGTGCTTCGTCTGAGCAGCCGTCTTGGGTATGCTGCCCAAGTCGGTCGCTGCTACACGGCTCGGTCCGCGCAATCGAGCGCCGCTTTTCTTCAACCACCTTATCGTGATTCGATGGCCGATATTAGTCACATCCGCAACTTCTCCATCATCGCCCATATCGATCACGGAAAATCTACTATCGCTGACCGATTCATTCAGCTCAGTGGGGCGCTCAGCGATCGCGAGATGGCCGATCAGGTGTTGGACACGATGGACCTCGAGCGCGAGCGCGGGATCACCATCAAGGCCCAGAGCGTCACCCTCGACTACGGGGCCAGAAACGGTGAGACCTACCAGCTCAACTTCATCGACACGCCGGGTCACGTCGACTTCTCTTACGAGGTGTCGCGTTCGCTGGCCGCCTGCGAGGGCGCCCTGCTGGTTGTGGATGCCGCCCAGGGAGTCGAGGCCCAGAGTGTGGCCAACTGCTACACCGCCATCGAGCAGGGACTCGAGGTGCTACCTGTGCTCAACAAGATCGACTTGCCATCGGCCGAGCCGGAGCGGGTGATCAATCAGATCGAGGAGATTATCGGTTTGGAGGCGAGGGACGCCCTGCGGGTGAGTGCCAAAACGGGCGAGGGAATCTCGGATCTGCTCGAGCGCCTGGTGGCGATCATTCCACCGCCGCAGGGCAATCCCAATGGACGATTGCAGGCCCTCATCATCGATTCCTGGTTCGATTCCTACGTCGGCGTTGTTTCCCTGGTCAGGGTAGTCAACGGTGCCATAAAACGCCGCGACAAGCTGCTCGTCATGTCCACCGGCCGCACCCATCAGGCGGACAGCATCGGGGTTTTTACACCCAAGAAGATGGAGCGCCAGATCCTCGGGACGGGAGAGGTTGGTTTCCTCGTCGCCGGGATCAAGGAGATCGACGGTGCTCCGGTGGGCGATACCATCACCCATGCGGACCTCCCGGCCGACGCCGCCCTGCCGGGGTTCAAGCACGTACAGCCAAAGGTGTTCGCCGGACTCTACCCGACGCTCTCCGACGACTACGAGGATCTGCGCGATGCCCTGCGTAAGCTGCGGCTCAACGATGCCGCCCTTTTTTATGAGCCCGAGGTCTCCCAGGCCCTGGGATTTGGATTCCGCTGTGGCTTCCTCGGCATGCTGCATATGGAGATCGTCCAGGAAAGACTAGAGCGCGAATACGATCTGGACCTGGTAACGACGGCGCCTACGGTTATCTATGAGGTCCTGCGCTCCGACGGCGAGGTCATCCGGGTGGACAATCCGGCCAACCTGCCAGAAACCGGTAAGATTGCAGAGATCCGCGAGCCCATCATCGAGGCCCACCTACTGGTACCCCAAGACCAGCTCGGCCCCGTCATCAACCTGTGCATAGAGAAGCGTGGGGTGCAGAAGAACATCCAATATCTGGGTGGTCAGGTCCAGGCTACCTACGAGCTGCCTCTGAGCGAGGTGGTACTGGATTTTTTCGACCGCCTGAAGTCCGTCAGCCGCGGTTATGCATCTTTCGAGTATGATTTCAAGCGGTTTCAGGTTTCGGATCTGGTCAAGCTCGACGTTCTGATCAACGGGGAGCGCGTGGATGCCCTGTCTGTCATTGTGCATCGGGACAATGCCCAGTTTCGCGGCCACGAGGTGGCCGTTCGCATGAAGGAGATTATTCCGCGGCAGATGTTCGAGGTAGCTATACAGGCTGCCATCGGCAGCAAGATCATCGCCCGTACGACGGTCAAAGCTCTGCGCAAGAACGTAACCGCTAAATGCTACGGTGGTGACGTGACTCGCAAGCGAAAGTTGTTGGAGAAGCAGAAGGCGGGCAAGCGGCGCATGAAGCGGGTGGGGAAGGTCGAGATACCTCAGGCGGCTTTCCTTGCGGTGCTCCAGGTTGGAAAGGATAATTAATATCTTGAATGGCTTGGACGGGCCGTAAGCATCCGTCCTGGATTCTTCGGCACACGGAAACCAACGCTATGAATTTCGATTTTCCCACTCTATTGGTGCTTGCCTGTTTGGTAACGGGCGGTATCTGGCTCGCTGACGCGATGTTGTTTGCGCCGCGGCGCAGACGGTTGGCGCTTGAGCCGACGGCCGCCGGCGGCGCGCATGTCACAGGCGGTGCGCCGGCAACGCCATATAAAGAACCGGTAATCGTCGAGTATTCGCGCTCCTTTTTTCCGGTGATTCTCATTGTTCTTCTGTTGCGCTCTTTTCTCATCGAGCCGTTTCGCATCCCGTCGGGCTCAATGATGCCGACCCTGCTGGTGGGGGACTTCATTCTGGTGAACAAATTCGCTTACGGGCTGCGCTGGCCGGTCCTGAACAAGAAGTTCGTGCAGATTGGCGATCCGGAGCGCGGGGACGTCGTCGTGTTCCGCTTTCCCCGGGATCCCTCGATCGACTACATCAAGCGTGTTGTCGGCGTTCCCGGTGACGAGATCCGTTATCGCAACAAGACCCTCTATGTGAACGGCAAGCCCGCACCCCAGACGCCCGTGGGGAAGTACCTCGGTGTCGGCTCGGGGATGGGAATGTCCAACGCTGATTTGCGCCTGGAGGATCTTAGCGGTGTAGAGCATGAGATACTGGTCGATCCGAATTCGCCGGATTTCAAATGCAATTTCTACTCAACGCTGGCGGTCGGGGGGGCGCTCGAGGTACCGGAAGGTAAATACTTTGTTATGGGTGACAATCGGGACAACAGCAACGACGGCCGTTGTTGGGGATTTGTGCCGGAAGAAAACCTGGTAGGAAAGGCGTTCGCAATCTGGATGAGCTGGGACAGTCAGCTCGACGGATTTCCGGTGGATTGGGGTCGACTCGGTACTCGAATTGATTAGGAGGTACCCGGACGCATGATGAGGCACGCTATGCAACGTCAGGGTGGAATCGGTGCCCTGGGACTGCTTTTCTTCCTGGCCCTCGCCGTGTTCTTTTTAACGATCGGTATGAAGCTGGGGCCACATTACATGGATTATCTTCAAATTCGCTCGTTGATGCAGAGCCTTAATGAGGACCCCTCCCTGGTCAAGCGGGGAAAGCGCGGATTGCGTCGGGCTATCGATGATCGGCTCAACGTTAACTATATCTATACGGTTAAAACAAAGGACTTCAAGATCGACCAAACGAACGAGGGCTATCGCGTGAGTGTAAAATACAAGATACAGGAGCCCCTGTTCGCAAACGTGGATGTGCTTTTGAGCTTCGACCACCAAGTGCAAGTCGGCAAAAAGTGAGTGCAGACCCCGGGCGCTTGGCGCGCGTACTCGGCTGCAGATTCCGCGAGAAGCGGCTGCTGGTTCAGGCATTGACCCATCGCAGCGTGCCCGGTGAAAATAACGAACGATTGGAGTTTCTGGGCGACGCCTTGATCGGATTCGTGATCGCCGATGTCATCTGGGAGCGCTGTCCGGACGCCGATGAGGGGAGGCTGAGCAGACTGAGGGCCTCGCTGGTCAAACGGGAGTCCTTGGCTGCGCTTGCGCGCGACATGCATCTGGGCGATTACCTGCGTCTGGGGGCCGGGGAGGCACGCGCCGGTGGCCATGCCCGCGAGTCCATACTTGCCGATGCACTCGAGGCGGTTTTTGCTGCCGTATATCTGGATCTCGGCTTCGTGTCGGCGCGCCACGTAATACTCTCGGTGTTTAGGGATTCCCTGGATCGGATCCTCGCCTCGGCGATCTCGAAAGATCCGAAGACCCGCCTCCAGGAGCTTTTGCAGCGCGATAAGCGCCCCTTGCCGACCTACGAGGTGCTGCAGGTCAAGGGTAGCGATCACGCCCAGCATTTCGAGGTGCGGTGCATGCTGGCCGATGTTGGGGAAGAGACGGACGGGGAGGGCACAAGCCGGAGACGCGCTGAGCAACAGGCGGCGGAACGGATGCTTCGATTGCTTGCCGTCGAGGCAGGCGTTCAGGTCGTCCCGGACTGACCCGCTTCCGGAGATTGGGTACGAATCCGAATTCCATGACCGTCGCCACCAATCCGGAGGACGGTCGATCCGTCGCGGACTCGACGCGCGTACGACGCTGTGGCTTTGTTGCCATCGCGGGCCGGCCCAATGTAGGCAAGTCTACTCTGCTCAATCGGTTGCTCGGGCAGAAACTGGCCATCACCTCGGACAAGGCACAAACCACTCGGCATGCCGTTCTAGGGATCAGGACAGGGGATCGCTCCCAGGCGATCTACGTGGACACACCCGGCATCCACCAGCGCGGTCGCGGAGCCCTAAATCGCTACCTCAACCGCACGGCCCGGGCCGCGGTCGCCGACGTGGATCTTGTTCTGTTCACGGTCGAGGCACTGCGCTTCGTGGCGGAGGACGCCAAAGCCCTGCGAGCGGTTGCCGATGCCAAGGTACCCGCCATTGCCGTGGTCAACAAGATCGACCGGGTCAGGGACAAGCGGCGCCTGTTGCCGTACATCGAGGATCTCTCGGGACGACACGCCTTTAGAGCGCTGGTACCGGTTTCGGCAACGACCGGTGATCAGATCGACAACCTCGAGCGACTGGTGATGGAGTCGTTGCCGACGCGTGCGGCCATCTTTCCCTCCGACCAGATCACGGACCGCCCCGAGCGCTTCTTTGCCGCCGAGCTGCTACGCGAGCAGCTGACCCGGCGTTACGGAGACGAGCTTCCCTATCGCACGACAGTCGAGATCGAGCGCTTCTCCGACGACGGCGGCCGCTATCGCATCGATGCCCTGGTTTGGGTGGAGCGGCCCGGGCAGAAGAGGATCATCATCGGCGATCGGGGTGAGTCCCTGAAGGCCGCTGCAACCCGCGCGCGCCTTCAGATGCAAGAGATGTTCGAATGTCCAGTTCACCTCGACGTCTGGGTGAAGGTCAAAAAGAGCTGGTCGAGCGATGAGGCAGCGCTGGCGAGCCTGGGTTACAAAGACGTGTGACGGGTGCGAATGCCTATCTGCTCGGATAAGGTGGCGCGTGATCACCTTCAGCGCTGTTTCGTGCTTCACCGCCGCAATTTCAGCAACTCGAGCTTGATCCTGGAGGTATTCTCCTGCGTCCACGGCCGGCTGGCCCTTCTGGCCAAGGGAGCCAGACAATCCCGCCGGGGTCGACCTGCTGTCGGGGAGGTGCTGCAACTCTTCCAGCCCCTGTGGGCGAGCTGGAGCGGAAGGGGCGAGGTCAAGACATTGGTACGGGCTGAGCCCGCCGGGCCCGCCCTCGGGCTGACGGGAAGGGTCCTTTACTGCGGATTCTACCTCAACGAGCTGCTCATGCGGCTGCTTCAGAGAGGGGATCCGCATGAGACGCTATTCGCCTTCTACCACTCGGCCCTGTCCGCGCTCGCTGCGGGGGAGGATGTGGAAACCCTTTTGCGCCAATTCGAGCTGCGGTTGCTGCGTGAGATAGGCTATGCGGTAGAGCTCGACAGGGAGGCCGGCACAGGTCAGCCTGTGTCCCCGGGACGATACTATGTCTACGAGCATGAGGCCGGTCTGCGGGCCGCGGGGAGCGGGGATGGGCAGCAGGCTGTCGCCGGCGAGATTCTTCTGCACCTCGCGGCGGGCGAACCGTTGAACGAATCTGTGGCCAGGGAGGCGAAGGCGCTGACGCGGTTAATATTGGCGCCGTATCTGGGCGAGCGACCCCTAAAGAGCCGCGAGTTATTTCGGCGCTGATGTCGCAGCATTCGATTCCGACTTTCGAAGCCACGAAGCTGCGGACCATTTTCGGGTTTCTGCTTGGGAGCTACGGTCCCCAGTACTGGTGGCCGGGGGGCACGCCGTTCGAGATCATGGTCGGTGCTATCCTCACCCAGAATGCATCCTGGTCCAACGTGGAACAGGGTTTGGCGCGCCTGTGCAGTCGAACCCCGCTCGAGGCCGAGGCGATCCTTTCCCTGTCCTCGGATGAACTGGCCGAATGTCTGCGGCCCGTCGGTTACTTCAACCTCAAATCCCAGCGGCTACAAGCCTTTTGCCGCGCCTACCTGAAGGCGAGGGGATTGGATGGCTTGCGTACATTGGAAACGGGTGAGCTGCGTCGATTTCTGCTCCGTATCCACGGTATCGGCCCCGAGACGGCGGACGACATGCTGCTCTATGCCTTTGATCGACCAGTATTCGTCGTGGACGCCTATACACGCCGGATTTTTCAGCGCCTGGGAGTGCTTACTGGAAGCGAAGGCTACGAGACAATCCGCCACGGCGTCGAGACGGCTCTTGGACAAGACGTCGGGTTGTTCAACGAGTACCATGCCTTGATTGTGCGTCACGGCAAGGAGGTCTGTCGCATCCGACCCCTGTGCACGCAGTGCCGCCTGCGCGAGTCCTGTCCCTGGACTTAGGCGACTGGGTTCTCCGCGGAAGATGCCGTCGGACAGGAGTCAATGCTTCAGTCGATCATATTGCGCCTTTGTTCTTGGATGCTTGTCGCCCAATGGAGAAATAAGTCAGTCCTGCCGCAGTAACGACGCCGGGATCGAACATGTTGCGGCCGTCGAACAGCACGGGGTGATTGAGGTTGTGCGCGATGGCCGAAAAGTCCGGGCTGCGGAACTCCGTCCATTCTGTAGCTATTGCCAAGGCGTCTGCTCCCTCCACGGCGGACATGGCGTCTTCGGCGAGGACGAAATCATCCCGACGTCCGTAGATCCGAAGCGCCTCTCCCATGGCAACCGGATCGAAGGCCTGGATGCGGGCGCCGGCGTCCCACAGGGACTCCATTAGCCTGCGGCTGGATGCCTCGCGCATGTCGTCCGTATTGGGTTTGAAGGCCAGCCCCCAGACCGCAATGGTGCGGCCTTTCAAGTTGCCGCCGAAGTAGTTGCTGATCTTATTGAACAGGACTTGTTTCTGACGATGGTTGACCGATTCCACAGCGCTCAGCAGCTGTGGATCGTATCCGATGGCACGGCTGGTCTGCTCCAGGGCTCGAACGTCCTTCGGAAAGCAGGAACCGCCGTATCCGCAACCGGGATAGATGAACTGGTAACCGATGCGAGGGTCGGATCCGATACCCAGTCGTATCTTCTCGATGTCTGCGCCGACCGCCTCGGCGATGTTGGATAGCTCGTTCATGAAACTTATCTTGGTTGCCAGCATGGCGTTGGCGGCGTACTTGGTAAGCTCCGCCGAGCGCACGTCCATCAGCATGACGCGATCGTGGTTGCGATTGAATGGAGAGTAGAGCGCGCGCAGCAATTCGCCGGTGCGCGGATCGTCGGTGCCGACGATAATGCGGTCGGGCCGCATAAAGTCCTCGATTGCCGCACCTTCCTTGAGGAACTCGGGATTGGAGACGACGTCGAATTCGACGCGCGCATCCCGTGCTGTCTGTGCTTGGCGTACCGTCTCGGCGACCTTGTCTGCCGTTCCAACGGGCACCGTGGACTTATCGACAAGAATGCGATAAGAATCCATGTGCTCTCCGATGGTGCGGGCGACCGAGAGGACATGCCGCAGGTCGGCGGAACCGTCGTCGTCGGGCGGCGTGCCGACGGCGATGAACTGAAAGAGCCCATGTGCGACGCCAGCCGCCGCATCCGTCGAGAATGACAGACGGCCCGCGTCGCGGTTTTTTTTCACCATGTCCTCCAGACCTGGCTCGTAAATCGGTATGCCGCCGTCGTTTAGCATGGCGATCTTATTGGCATCGACGTCGACACAAAGCACGGTATTACCGACTTCGGCGAGGCAGGCCCCAGTCACCAGGCCAACGTAGCCGCTACCGAAAATGGTTACTTCCATCGAGATCTCCAGTGCCGAAGGCATTGATAGAAATGGTACTGGGCCGAACAAGCGGGCTCGCAAGCTCGCTGGCCGAGATGGTATCAGGCTGGGGATCTTTGTTGCCAGGGAACTGCTTGTAGCCAGCTACGCTGTTCGCTCCCGCGAAGGGTTGCCACAAGCGCCCGGTTTCCAGTATCAGTTTTGAATCGACAATTGTTTCGCGGAAGAGGGCAAATCGAAATTTGTTGTACCAATATCATATAGTTGAATGTGCTATTTTTGACTTGGTTTATAGAGATATCGGTGGGTTTGACACTGGATGTCCGATTTTTTACAATGGTCCGCTCGTTGTCGGAGGGGTTCCCGAGTGGCCAAAGGGATCAGACTGTAAATCTGACGGCTCAGCCTTCGGAGGTTCGAATCCTCCCCCCTCCACCAGCATCGACTGGGTATGTTGGGTCGTTACGCATCGGTTTGCGCGCGGGTGTAGTTCAACGGTAGAACCTCAGCCTTCCAAGCTGATGACGTGGGTTCGATTCCCATCACCCGCTCCAGACAGAAGTGCTAGGCCGGTCTATCCCGAAGGTGGCGTGAGTGTATGTTGACCCCGTTACGCGGACTCGCCGTCGCGGGAATGGGCTATAGCACTAGATCGAGATCTAGAGTTTGATTGGCGAAGCGCGTACCGCGGTCTCAGGGCCGAGTTAAGAGCTTCTTGGTCGATATGGCGCAGCCTGGTGCGCATTGTGGGGTTTGAATTAAAGGAAGCTGCGGCTGAAGAAGATGCAGAAGGGGGCTAAGCATGTTCGATCCGGTAGTTCTACAAGCCCCTGATCCATCATTCGATAGAGCTCGCCCATGTAGCTCAGTTGGTAGAGCACACCCTTGGTAAGGGTGAGGTCACCGGTTCAATTCCGGTCATGGGCTCCATGTTCGACTGTTAGGTTGGTGCGAAGCAGCACACGTCAAGGCATTTGGTAATTTGCGGAGAGCAGTCCATGTCCAAAGCAAAATTCGAGCGCAAAAAGCCGCACGTAAACGTAGGCACGATCGGCCACGTGGACCATGGCAAGACGACGCTGACGGCGGCGATCACCATGGTGATGGCCGAGAAGCACGGCGGCGAGGTCAAGGCCTTCGACCAGATCGACAATGCCCCGGAAGAGCGCGAGCGCGGCATCACCATCGCCACGGCGCAC
>JAJDOL010000262.1 GCA_022340195.1 Chromatiaceae bacterium | reverse complement strand
ATTTCATCCACAAGGTGCACGAGAGCCGGGTCCTCCGACCCAGCCCGCAGGTGCTTATTTGCGTCCCCTGCGGCTCCACCCAGGTAGAACGCCGGGCCATCAAGGAATCCGCCGCCGGCGCAGGTGCCCGTGAGGTCTTTCTGATCGAAGAGCCCATGGCCGCAGCCATCGGCGCCGGACTCCCGGTGGAGGAGGCGCGTGGCTCCATGGTGCTCGATATCGGAGGCGGTACCTCGGAGGTAGCTGTCATCTCCCTGAACGGCATCGTCTACTCGAATTCAGTGCGCATAGGTGGCGACCGTTTCGACGATGCCATCATCAACTATGTGCGCCGAAACTACGGCACACTGATCGGCGAAGCGACAGCCGAGCGCATCAAGCACGAGATCGGATCCGCGTTCCCGGGTAATGACGTGCGCGAGATCGAAGTCAAGGGTCGCAACCTGGCCGAGGGTATCCCCCGCAGCTTCACCCTGAACAGCAACGAGATACTCGAGGCCTTGCAGGAGCCCTTGTCGGGTATCACCGGAGCGGTAAAAACAGCCCTGGAGCAGACGCCCCCGGAGCTTGGCGCCGATGTCGCCGAGCGGGGCATCGTGGTTACCGGCGGCGGTGCGCTGTTGCGTGACATCGACCGCCTGTTGGAAGAGGAAACCGGATTGCCTGTGCTGGTGGCCGAGGATCCCCTGACATGCGTCGCCCGCGGAGGCGGCCGCGCCCTGGAGACAGCCGACGAGCGCGGCCTCGATCTGTTCGCTACCGAGTAACCGACCGGGAGTCGATCTGGTGTACGGCCGACACGGTCCGCCCTCGGCCCCGCTTCCTCGGCGCTAAGCCCTCCGCAACCGGTAACAGGCCATCAAACCTCTGTTCGTACATGGCCCCTCGCCCTCCTTCCGCGTCTTGCTGGCGGTGGTGCTCGCCATCGGGCTGATTGCGGCGGATCACCGCTATCAACATCTCGATTTGCTGCGCTCGGCCCTCGCTGTCGTCGTCTATCCACTGCACTACCTGGCCGATCTCCCAGGCACCATGGCTCGGAAGCTGCAGGGCCAATTGGCGGAAGAGGACAAGCTACGCCAGCGCAACGAGTCCCTGCGCCGGGACAATCTGGTATTGAAGGGAAGGCTGCAGCTGCTCGAGGCGTTGGAGGCGGAGAACAGGCGTCTGAGAGATCTGCTGGGATCTTCGTTCAAGATCGGCGATCGCGTTCTCATCGCGGAGTTGATGTCCGTCGATCTGGATCCCTATCGCCAGCAGGTAATGGTAAACAAGGGCTCCACCTCTGGCGTTTTCGTCGGCCAACCCGTGCTCGACGCCAACGCCGTCATGGGACAGGTCGTGCGGGTCAATCCCTTGACCGCGACCGTGCTTTTGATTACCGATGCGAGCCACGGGCTGCCGGTGCAGGTTAATCGCAACGGTCTACGCACCGTGGCCCAGGGCACGGGATTCATCAATCGCCTCGAGCTGCCCCATGTGCCGAAGAATGCCGATGTGCGGGCCGGGGACCTGCTGGTAACCTCGGGTCTCGGCGGACATTTTCCGCCCGGCTACCCGGTGGCCCGGGTGGTGGAGGTTCGACAGGAGCCGGGCAAGCCGTTCGCCACCGTGATCGCCGAGCCAACGGCCCGCCTCGACCGCAGCCGCGAAGTCCTGTTGGTGTGGACCCTGCCGCCTTCCCTTCTGGACGAGGCCCTGACCGAGCGAAGCGGCGGGGATGCACAGAAGTCGCAATGAGCGAGAAGCCGCGCAGCGGGACCCACGTGATCCTGATCACCTTGGGCATCGCGCTGATTCTGACTATCCTTCCGATGCCAGCATGGGCGGAAGACTTCCGCCCCCAATGGGTAGCAATGACGCTGATCTATTGGGCTCTCGCCCTGCCGACTCGGGTGGGAGTGTTCTGGGCTTGGGGCGCCGGTCTCGTATTGGATGTCACCTCCGGGACGGTGCTCGGACAGCACGCGCTGAGCCTATCGGTGCCCGTTTATCTCGCGGTAGAGCTGCACGCGCGCATCCGCGTCTTTCCTCTGCCGCAGCAAGCCGTATCCGTGTGGGTGCTGCTGTTGGTCGAGCGCCTGCTCGCTCTGTGGGTAATAGGTGCCACGGGTCAACCGACGCCGACGCTCTTTTACTGGATACCCACCTTCGTCGGCATGTTGCTGTGGCCCTGGGTCTTCATCCTGTTGCGCGACGTACGCCGGCGTTTCGCTGTAGCCTGAGAAATAGAGAATCCGAACCTTGGTGGAATCAATCTTCAAGGATCATTCAGGGGAGAGCCGGCTCTTCGCCAACCGCGCGCTGGTCGCCGGCGTCCTGGTGTTCGCGGCGATGCTCCTGGTGGCAGGAAGACTCGCCCAACTGCAGATCGAGAACCACGCCCACTTCTCCACCCTGTCCGAGGACAACCGGGTGAGGCTCGAGCCCCTCCCCCCCACACGCGGATTGATCTACGACGCCAACGGTATCCTGCTGGCGGACAACTACCCCTCCTACTCCCTGGAGATCACACTCGAGAAGGTCCAGGACCTGGACGCGACCATCAAAGCACTCGGAGCTTTCATCGATATCGGCGAGCAGGATCTGAAGCGTTTTTCGCGCATGCGCAAGAAGCGTCGGCGTTTCGAAGGGGTCCCCATTCGCACCGACCTGGGCCAGGATGAGGTCGCCCGTTTCGCCGTCAACGGACACCGCTTTCCGGGGGTCGACATCCGTGCCCAGCTGCTGCGCTCTTATCCTCTGGGCGAGCACACGGCCCACGTGCTGAGCTACGTCGGCCGAATCAATGAGCAGGAGCTCGAGCGCATCGATGCATCGGACTACGCTGGAACCAACTACATCGGTAAGGGAGGGGTGGAGAAGGCCTATGAGGACCTATTGCATGGCAGCGTGGGATACCAGCAGGTGGAAGTGAACGCCAGGGGCCGTGTTCTCCGAATATTGGAGAGCCAGCCGCCCACGGCGGGGAAAGATCTCAAGCTGTACCTGGACATCCAACTGCAGCGGGACGCTGCCGCCGCCTTGGGGGACCGCCGCGGCGCGGTTGTCGCCATAGACCCGCGCACCGGCGGCGTTCTCGCCCTGGTCAGCCTTCCCAGCTTCGATCCCAACCTGTTCGTGGAAGGCATAAGCTCGGCGGACTACAAGGCTCTGCGCGACTCCCCGGACAAGCCGCTGTTCAACCGTGCCATCCGCGGCCAATACCCGCCGGGATCCACGGTAAAGCCATTTATCGGCCTCGGCGGATTGGAGCTCGGCGCCATCGGCTTCACCGAGCCCAAATGGTGCCCCGGCTTCTATCAGCTTCCGGGACACAGTCACAAGTACCGATGCTGGAACCGCTGGGGGCACGGAACCGTCTCGTTGGAGAAGGCCATTGTCCAGTCGTGCGACGTCTATTTTTACCGGCTGGCCCACGACCTGGGTGTCGACCGGCTGCACGATTTCCTCGCCGGATTCGGCTTCGGCGAGCCGAGCGGTATCGACGTCTTCGGCGAGCTCGGAGGCCTACTGCCATCCAGGGAATGGAAAGAGCGTGCCCGCAATCAGCCCTGGTTCCCTGGAGAAACCCTCATCATGGGGATCGGGCAGGGCTCCTATTTGGCCACGCCGCTGCAGCTCGCCGCCGCGACAGCAACCCTTGCGGCACGCGGTCGCTTTGTACAGCCGCGTGTCGCGCGTGCCACGGAGATACCGGGATCGGAGGCGGAGCTCGCTATCCCGGCAGCGGTTCGGCAGCTTCCGCTCTCGCCGCGCAACCTCGATAAGGTGATCGCATCCATGGCGAAGGTGGTGGAGAGCGAGCGCGGCACGGCCAAACGCATCCGCACAAACGCATACAGCATCGCCGGCAAGACGGGTACCGCGCAGGTTTTTTCCGTGGGACAGAAGGAGCGTTATCGCGAATCGGAGGTCGCCGAGCGCAGGCGCGACCATGCCCTGTTCGTGGCCTTCGCACCGGTGGAGGATCCGCGCATCGCCGTCGCGGTGGTCGTCGAGAATGGTGGTCACGGAGGAGCAGTCGCAGCACCCGTTGCCCGCCAGGTGATGGACGCCTATCTATTGCGCGGTATACCCGCGGAGCCGGTGGTTGCAGATGGCGGATAGATTCTTTAGCTCGGCTCTGGACGGCGCACCGGCAGCGACCCGGGCGGGTCCGCTGGCGCGAGCGCATCTGGACCTGCCGTTATTGATCGCGCTGCTGCTTCTGTGCGGCTGCGGTCTGCTGGTGCTCTTCAGTGCCACGGGCCAAAACCCGGACAAGCTCGATCAACAGATGATCCGCCTCGGCGTTGCATTCGTCGTGATGATCGTCGTCGCCCAAATCCCACCGTCGGAGCTGCGGCGCTGGTCACTGCCTCTGTTCGGCGTGGGGCTGGCCATGCTGCTGGGCGTTCTCGTGATGGGAGAGGTCGGAAAGGGTGCCCAGCGTTGGCTGGACCTGGGCGTGATTCGTTTTCAGCCCTCGGAGATACTCAAGCTCGCGGTGCCCATGATGCTCGCCTGGCTTTTGGCGGAACGGCCGCTGCCTCCGAGCGGGCCGCGCGTATTTTTGGCGGCTGTACTCACAGCGATCCCGGTGCTGCTCATCGCTCGCCAGCCGGATCTGGGCACAGCGCTGTTAGTCGCCAGCTCCGGGGCCATGGTGTTGTTCCTGTCGGGGCTGAGTTGGCGCCTGATCATCCTGCTCGGTGGTGCCGCCGCCGCCCTGACGCCATTCCTTTGGTATTTCATGCACCCCTACCAGCGCCGGCGTGTTCTCACTTTTCTCAACCCGGAAAGCGACCCGCTCGGTGCCGGTTATCACATCATCCAGTCCAAGATTGCAATCGGCTCCGGCGGTGTCTATGGCAAAGGCTGGCTCAAAGGAACCCAATCCCACCTCGAATTCCTGCCCGAGCGCTCGACGGACTTCATCTTTGCGGTTCTCGGCGAGGAGCACGGGCTGTTGGGCATCCTGGTTCTGCTGGCAATTTACCTGTTCATCATCCTGCGCGGACTCTACATCGCCACGCAGGCTCAGGATACCTACGGGCGACTGCTCGCCGGCGGGCTCGTCCTGGTCTTCTTCGTGTACTTGTTCGTCAACACCGGAATGGTCACCGGACTCCTGCCGGTGGTGGGCGTTCCCTTGCCGCTCGTGAGCTACGGGGGTACGTCGCTCGTGACCATCATGGCCGGTTTCGGGATGGTGATGTCCATCCATACGCACAGAAAATTGCTTCGTTCCTAGAAAGTTTCGTAATATTTATAACCTAGCGCTTGAAGCGTGTGTGGTTCGGTGCACGGGCGATGCGATCAATGCGTGTGTGGATTGGGTTTTTTACCACCCTTGTCGCTCTAACTGCGGCGGCCGGGGAACCGGTGAGCTATCGTTCCGCGGCCGAACGTTTCGCGTCCGATATGGAACGCAGGCATGGCCTCGAAAAGGGCGAGATCGCAACCCTGATGGGGCAGGCCAGCTACAGCCAGGCGGTCATAGACGCCATTCGCCGCCCTTATGAGGCCAAGCCCTGGTACAAATACCGGCCTATCTTCGTCACCGACAAGCGGATCCGGGGAGGCGTCGACTTTTGGCATGAGAATCAAGCGCTGCTCGAGCGCGCCCAAGCGATCTATGGTGCGCCACCACAAATCGTCACCGCTATCATCGGCGTCGAGACCAACTACGGCGCCAGCATGGGCAAGCACCGCGTGCTCGATGCGCTGAGCACTTTGGGATTCTCCTATCCCAGTCGGGCGGACTTTTTCCGCAAGGAGCTCGAGGAGTTTCTTCTCCTGATTCGGGACGAATCGGTGGACGCCCTCGCGATGACGGGCTCCTATGCAGGGGCCGTGGGCCTGCCTCAGTTTATTCCATCGAGTTACCGTGCCTACGCGGTTGACTTTGACGGCGACGGTCGACGGGACCTATGGAAGAGCACAGCGGATGCGATCGGCAGCGTCGGAAACTACCTGAAGCATCATGGGTGGAAGACCGGGGAGCCGATAGCCTTTGAGGCACGGGTGGCGGGAGATACGCCCGGAGGGATCGAGGCGACAGGTAAGGAACCCGCAAGGCCGTCAACCAGCGTCGGCAGGCTTCGGGCGATGGAGATCACACCGAGTGAAAGCCTGCCCGGGTCGACACGGGTGACGCTGATCCGTCTCGAGGGCCCAGAGCCCGAATATTGGTTGGGGCTCGACAACTTCTACGTGATCACTCGCTACAACCACAGCAACCTTTACGCCATGGCCGTGTTCCAGCTCAGCCGCGACATCCAGGCTGTTTACGAGGCAAAGGACCGAGCGCAGGCCGCCGGCGACAAATTCGAGAGGTTTGGGGAATGACTATGGGGCGACACAGCAAATGGCAAAAATCACAAATCATTCTGTTGACCGGCGCGGCTCTGCTCCTGTCGCTGGGACTCTTGTCCGGATGCTCCAGTACCATCGACAGGGACTCGGCAACGGGCAACCCACCTGATCTGTCCAGCATCGAGGATGCGCAGCCCAAGATCGAGCCCAAGAGCAAGTACGGCAATCCCGAGACCTACGTGGTCTTCGGCAAGCGTTATTACACGAAGGCTAGCAGCAAGGGCTATGTGGAGCGGGGTATCGCCTCCTGGTACGGCAAAAAGTTCCACGGCCGCAAAACCAGCAGCGGCGAGCGTTACGACATGTACGGTATGACCGCAGCGCACAAGACCTTACCGCTTCCGACCTATGCCCGAGTGACCAACGTGAAGAACGGACGCAGCGCGGTCGTTAAGATCAACGACCGCGGGCCCTTCCATGGCAAGCGGGTCATCGATCTGTCCTATACGGCCGCCCGCAAGCTGGGGGTAGTGGCAACGGGGACAGCCATGGTAGAGGTCAGGGCCATCGATCCCAGCCGACCCGGGACAGAGCGGCAAGACAGCTTCCTCGCCTCCGCCGACGATGCGGCCGAAACCAGGAGTCCGGCACCCGAGAAAGTGCTCGCGGCCCGCAAGACACCTGCAGCGAAGAAACCGGTCGCGCGCTCCAAAGCGACGGAGACGAGGGTGGCGAAGGTGGACAAAGCGGACACGCACCAGAAAAACACGCCGCTTCGGATAGCCAAAACGACGAAAACCTCGGTGCCCATGCCTAAGGCCATGGTAGCCAAGGCCGAAGCGAGTCCCGGGCTGGCGAGCGGCTCATCCATGTACCTGCAGGTGGGTGCCTTCGGCAGCCGCTTGAACGCCGAGCAGCTGCGGCGGCGATTAGTGGACCATATCGCCGAACAGGTCCAGGTTCGCAGCACGGACGGCGAGAAATCACCTTGGTACAAGGTCCGCGTCGGACCACTCGACTCGCGAAAAAGCGCGAAAGACCTATCCCAAAAGCTCGCGTCCATGGGGTTGCAAGGGTCTCACGTCATCGTGGAGTAAGCCCAAAGAAGCGATCCGAGTTAGAATGCGACTATCCGACGGGGCGCGTCCGCGCCCCTTCTCTTTGGCCCAGTCCGCTGACCGATCTACGCCGATGAAGTCTTACTTCCACGTTTTGGCACTGCTCGCCTCCTTCTCCGCCCTGGTCTTGGCGGAGGAAACCCCAACGATGGATAGCCCGTCGTCTACCCCGACAGCCGTCGAGATTCCGATTCCCGATCCGCCGCAGCTGGCTGCCAAAGGCTATCTGCTGGTCGACCACAACAGCGGATCTATTCTGGCGGAGCATAACGCCGATGAGCGCCTGGAACCGGCAAGCCTGACCAAAATCCTGACCGCCTACGTGGTGTTCCGAGAGCTGGCAGCGGGCAACATCAAGCTGGACGACAAGGCACTCATCAGCGAGAAGGCCTGGCGGACCGGCGGCTCCAAGATGTTTGTCGAAGTGGGGAAACGGGTATCCGTAGAGGACCTGCTCAAGGGTATGATCATTCAATCGGGCAACGACGCGAGCGTCGCCCTCGCCGAGTATGTTGCAGGCAGCGAGGCGACTTTCGCCGAGCTCATGAATACGCACGCCAAGCGACTCGGAATGACCAACAGCCATTTCGTGAACGCCGACGGGCTGCCACAGCCGGAGCACTACAGCACTGCACGGGACTTGGCTCGGGTTACCGCTGCCACTATCCGGGAGTTCCCCGAATACTACGCCTGGTACTCCCAGAGGGATTTCGTCTACAACGGCATCAAGCAAGGCAACAGAAACATGCTTCTGTACCAGGACGATTCCGTCGATGGCGTGAAGACCGGCCACACCGAAGCGGCTGGCTATTGTCTGATCGCCTCGGCAAAGCGCGACAATATGCGCTTGACCTCCGTGGTGATGGGCTCGACCGGGCCGAAGGCGCGTGCCGCGGCCAGCCTGACGCTGTTGAATTACGGTTTTCGCTTCTACGAAACCCACGATCTCTATCCCGCAGGCAAGCAGATCGAAACCCTGCGCATCTGGATGGGCGAGATCGACGAGCTTCCCGTGGGGCCGGCCGAAGACGTCTCTGTAACCATTCCGCGACGTAAGTACGATAAGCTCTCCGCCAAGCTGATCAAGAATCCCGACATCTCTGCACCCATCGCCAAGGGCACCGTCGTGGGCCATATCAGCGTCGTTTTCGAGGATAAGGAAGTACGCCGTGTTCCCCTGATCGCACTGCAGGATGTGGCCGAAGGCGGACTGCTGCAGAAGGCGAAGGATACCGTGCTGAAATGGTTCTGATATGAGCGAGGTCTATCTCAATGGTGAGCTCATGCCCCTCGAGGAGGCCCGGATCTCGGTTATGGACCGAGGTTTCCTGTTCGGCGACGGCGTCTACGAGGTAATTCCCGTCTACGGTGGACGCCTGTTTCGGCTCGCGCAGCACATGCAGCGGCTCGACAACAGCCTGCATTCGATCCGCATGGAGAACCCCTTGCAGCCAGAGGATTGGGAGAAGATCTTCAAACGCCTCACCGGGGCGACGCCGGACATCGAGCAGCTGGTCTATCTGCAGGTGACCCGGGGCGTGGATTGGGCGCGGAACCACCTGTTTCCTCGAGGGAGCAAGGCCACAGTGTTCGTTATGGCCTGGATCGCAAAGCCCAAGGACCCGGATATCGCCAAAAAGGGCGTCGCGGGCGTGGTTCTGGAAGACAATCGCTGGAACCGCTGCGACATAAAGGCCACATCACTCCTCGGCAATGTTCTGCTGCGACAGGAGGCTCAGGACGCCGGTGCCACCGAGGCGATTCTAATCCGCGACGGGCTGGTGACAGAGGGCTCCTCGACCAATCCCTTCATCATACAGGACGGGGAAATCCTCACCCCTCCTTCGAGCAACCTGCTGTTGCCCGGTGTCACCCGGGACTTGGTGCTGGAGCTCGCGCGAGGTTCCGATATGCCGTGTGCGGAGCGCCAAATCACGAGAGACGAGCTCGAAACCGCCGACGAGATATGGATCTGCAGCTCGAGCCGAGAGGTACAGCCGGTCACCCGGCTCGACGGCAAGCCGGTCGGTGACGGCGTGCCCGGTACCCTGTTCAGACGGATTGATACACTTTTTCAAGACTATAAGGCCAGCTTGTCGTGAATCACCGCAACAGGAATTCAGTCCTTGCCTCCCACCAGACCGCTTTTGGAAATCGCCTTAGCCCCCCCTGCCATTCCATGTCGTTCTGCGACTTCCCGTGAGCTCGAACCAGATACACCGGGACCAGGAAACTCTGCTGGAGTTCCCTTGCCGCTTCCCCATCAAGGCAATGGGCAAGACGGGCGAGGACTTCGATTCGCTCGTTGTGCAACTGGTGCGGCGCCATGCCCCCGATCTGAACGAGGCCGCGGTTACCTTGCGTGAGAGCAGCGGCGGAAAGTGGGTTTCCGTCACCATTGTCATCGAGGCCACGAGCAAGGGCCAGCTCGACGCCATCTACCGGGAGTTAAGCGCCAACGAGAAGGTCGTCTGGGCTCTGTAACGATCCGTTACGATTCCAGCCGCTGTAATGCATCGTTACAACGAAACGTGGTCTTCGTTGGGTGAAAATCAGATCTAGATCAAAAAAAACAATTAGTTGAAAGCTGGCATGGTCCCTGCTCATCGAGGACGGACAAGATCCGTATTCGCGAAACAGGAGATCACAGATGAGCAGCACCGCCGCCGCAGGAATCGCGCAGGACGTCTCAGTCGACTTCGAGAAACTCGCCAAGCAGTACTGGCGGGATCTATACAATTACGCCTACCGGCTCTCGGGTAACCGCCACACGGCCGAGGATTTGGTGCAGGAAAGCTTGGCCCGCGCTTGGCGCTCTTTCGGTAAGCTCCAGAATCGACAAGCGGCAAAGGGCTGGCTATACACGATCCTGCGCCGCGAGAACGCACGGCGTTTCGAACGCTGTCGATTTGTTCAGAGCGATATAACACCAGAGGAGCTTGACTCCAAGCGCGAGTCATATGACACCTCCACCGAAGCCTTCGTGCTGCGCCGGGCCATCCGCGAGCTCCCAGTCGAATACCGTGAGCCCCTCATATTGCAGGTCCTCCACGGGTGCTCGCAAAAGGAGATTGCGGATCGTCTGAATTTGACATCCGCCGGTGTTGGCACGCGCCTATTTCGTGCTCGCAAGAAGCTACGCACCGCCCTGGGTGATCAGGGATGAGCCCGGACGTTGGCATTCCGGCGCCTTACGATCCCGGTTCAGAGGTCGCCCTCATCGCTGGCCGGGATTCCCCCGGCTCGCGAGAGGCGGCTAGCACAACCACCCTGCTGCTGCTCGAAGACGATGCGGCCCTTCGCCAGATGCTCGCGTGGGAGCTTGCAGAGTTTGGCTACCAGGTTGTCGCGGTCGGCACCTGCCATGACGCCCGGTCCGCCGTGGTCAGCCGGGATTTCGATCTGGCTTTGTTCGACATCGGTCTACCGGACGGAGACGGTGCCGAGCTTGCCCTGGAGCTAACGGAGCTCAAGCCCTCGATGCGGTTCGTGTTGTGTACTGGCAAGCCTGGAAATCCAACCTCGAAACCCCTTCCGCCAACAGTAATCGCCCGCCTTACCAAGCCGGTCTCTCTCCACCGACTCCAAGCCCTGCTTCGAGGTGCAACCTGACTTGATCGCAGGCCGTTCCACCGGTGCCCGAAGCGGTTGCCCCCCAAAAGAAAAGCGTTGTTCAGCGTACCTGTCGCGGAAGACGTGGAACACTTCGGGCGCAAGAGGGACCCGCCACCCAAACCAGACCGGTTTCCAGCGGGTCACCATGGGGCCGTTCACCACGCTTTGCGACCCAGTTGCCGAAGAGGTCCTGCCCTGCATCTGACCCGCTGATGCGGATCGGCCACCCCGAGCGGGCCGACATTGCGCAGATTTCGCGCCTCTACCGAGCCCAGTCCGCGCTGCAGCGATTTCGCAGTACTATTGTCCGTATGTGGCGAGTCTGGATGTTTGCCGGGGCAAAGCGTGCAACTCATCGAGCTCTGCGAGAAGATCGAGGGGCATGACTCGCGTGAAAGGCCAACGGGTTTTTGTCGTCGACGACGACGCGGTTCGATCACTGCCTCGCCGCGCTGACCGGACGCGAAAGGCAGGTGCTCGACCACCTGCTGGCAGGCAAAACCAGCAAGGAGATCGCCAAAGAACTGGCGATCAGCCCGCGCACCGCCGAGGCGCACCGGCGCAATTTGCTGAGCAAGCTCGGGGTTGGCTCGGCGAAGGAGTTGCTGTGTCTGTCGGCTTCTTCCGGCGAGGAAAAATAGGCCCTTCCCAACCTCCATGATTATCGAGCCGGCTCTCTACTCCCAGCTAGGTACGGAGACGTCGTAGTCGCCCTGGACGTCTCGGAAAGCCCCTCCGGGATGGGTACCTGCTGGAGCGCATCAAGATGGCGGCGCAGCAGAATTCGAACACGCTCGGGTGATGCCTGTCTCCAGGTTACGTGGGCAGCCTCGCTAATCGTACGAACACGAACATCTGCTATTCTTTTCCAGGGTTCGTCTCGGCGTACGAAGGAGTACCGAAATGTCCAATGTTCGCACCGAAACCGACAGTCTGGGCAAGGTCGAAGTCCCACTCGACAAGCTCTGGGGCGCGCAGACGCAGCGCTCGCTGGAGCACTTCAGCATCGGCAAGGATCTGATTCCGCGGGAGATGATTGCCGCCTACGCGATCCTGAAGAAAGGAGCAGCCAACGCAAATCATGAACACGGGCGATTGAATGACACGGCGCACAAACTGATCGTGCAGGTTTGCGACGAGATCCTGGCAGGCCAGCATGCCGATATGTTCCCGCTGCACGTCTGGATGACGGGCAGCGGCACTCAATTCAACATGAACGTGAACGAGGTGATCTCCAACCGCTGCTGCCAGCTTGCCGGCACACCGCTCGGCAGCAAGACGCCGGTCCACCCCAACGATCACGTCAACATGGCGCAATCGTCGAACGACTCATTCCCCTCGGCGATGTACATCGCGGCAGCGCTCAACGTGAGCCGGCGATTGATCCCGGCAGTGCAGGTGCTTCACGATGCGATCGCCGGGAAAGCCGAGGAGTGGCAGGACGTTGTCAAGATTGGCCGGACGCACATGCAGGATGCGACACCGCTTACGCTTGGCCAGGAATGGTCGGGCTATGTCGGGATGCTCGCGGACGATCTCGAGCGCATCGACTCCGCGTTGGACGGCGTGCACCGCTTGGCGCTCGGAGGCACTGCCGTCGGCACGGGGATCAATTCGGCACCAGGCTTTGCCGAGGCAGCGGCGGCCGAGATCGCCAAGCTGACCGGTCTGCCGTTCGTCAGCGCACCGAACAAGTTCACTGTTCAGGGCGCCCACGACGCCCTCGTCCAACTGTCCGGCACGATGCGGACGCTCGCGGTGTCGCTATTCAAAATCGGAAACGACATTCGACTCATGTCCTGCGGCCCGCGGGCCGGCTTCGCGGAGCTGACAATCCCCGCGAACGAGCCGGGCTCCTCGATCATGCCGGGCAAGGTCAATCCGACTCAGGCCGAGGCCCTGACGATGGTTGCCGTGCAGGTGATGGCAAACGACGTGGCGGTCGGTTTTGGCGGCGCCAGTGGCTATCTGGAAATGAACGTTTACAAGCCGCTCATGATCGCCAACATCACCCATTCGATCACCCTTCTTACGGACAGCTGCACCAACTTCTGCAAGTTCCTCGTCGAGGGGACCCAACCCAACCACAAGAAGATCGCCGAGTACCTGGAACGCTCCCTGATGCTCGTGACCGCGCTGTCGCCGGTCATCGGCTACGATGCGGCCTCGAAGATCGCCCATTTCGCTCTGGACAACGATCTGACGCTGAAGGCAGCCGCGCTGAAGCTCGGCCTGGTGAGCGAGGAGGACTTCGACCGGGTCGTGGATCCGGCGAAGATGGTCCGCCCCTATGTCGCGACCGTGGAGTAGCGACGGTCCCCAACTGGAATTGCAGGATATCGCCAACAGAGGAGCCCTTGACGATGACGACCGTTTCCAAGCGCGGCGTAGAGCTGCTTCGGGATTCGTCCCTGAACAAGTCCACCGCCTTCAGCGAGACCGAAAGGCAGTCCCTCGGTCTGGTGGGTCTGGTGCCCGACGTGACCGAGGACGAGGACCTGCAGCTGCGCCGGGTGATGGCGCAGCTCGACCACAAGAATACCGACCTGGATCGCTACATCTTCCTGGTCAACCTGCTCGACCACGATGAAACCCTGTTCTATCGGACCGTCATGTCCGACCCGGCGCGCTTCCTGCCGATAATCTACGACCCGACCATCGGCGAGGTCTGTCTCAAGTTCGGTCACATCTACCGCCAAGCCAGGGGGATGTATGTCTCGATCGAGCGGCGCGGGCAGATCCGAGATATCCTCGGGAACTGGCCGCAGAAGGACATCCGCTTCATCTGCGTGACCGACGGTGGACGCATCCTCGGCCTCGGCGACCTTGGCGCCAACGGCATGGGCATCCCGATCGGCAAGCTCCAGCTCTACACCGCCGCGGCCGGCGTACCTCCGCAGTATTTGCTCCCGATGTATCTCGACGCCGGCACCAACAACGAGCAATACCTCCGCGACCCGCTCTATCTCGGGCTGCGCAAGACGCGCCCACCGACCGACGAGCTCTATTCGTTCGTCGAATCCTCGAGATCGAGATCCAGACCGCCGCTCGGGTCGCGCGACTGGTTTTCGACTCGGGCCTGGCGCGGATCGACCGCCCAGCCGACATGGTCGATTTTATTCGTGGGCAGGTCTATCGGCCCGAGTACCCGGCGCTGGTCTGAGAGGCTGTGAAAAAATCCAAGATGCGCTCCGACTCTGACATGCCATGGTGAGTTG
>JAJDOL010000217.1 GCA_022340195.1 Chromatiaceae bacterium | reverse complement strand
TCAGCGTCGAGGGGATGTATGAATACGGATCGCGCGCGGGCGTGTGGCGCATCCTGGAGCTATTCAATGTCCGCGGCATGGCGCTGACCGCCTTTGCCGTCGGCCGAGCCCTGGAGCTCAACCCCGAGATCGGGCGCGCGCTCTGCGCTGTCGGACACGAAGTCGCCGGGCATGGCTACCGCTGGCTCGACTATCGCGACATCCCCGAGGACGAAGAGAGGCAGCACATCCGCCGCACCCTCGAGATCATCGAGCGGATCTGCGGCAAACGCCCCGTCGGTTGGTACACCGGGCGGGTCAGTCACAACACCCGCCGCTTGCTGCGTGAGGAGGGCGGGCTCCTCTACGATTCGGACGCTTATAACGACGACTTGCCCTATTGGCTTCCGGGATCGCCCGCGCACCTGGTGGTCCCCTATACGCTGGTCAACAACGACGCCCGCTACCTCCTGCCGAACGGTTTCTCCTCCGGGGACGACTTCTTCAGTCTACTCAAAGACGCCTTCGACCAGCTGTGGCAGGAGGGCGCGCGGAGCCCGAAGATGATGAGTATCGGGCTGCATGGTCGCATCAGCGGTCACCCGGCCCGCGCGATGGCGCTGGGGCGCTTTCTCGATTATGTACAGAGCCAAGACCCGGTGTGGATCTGCCGGCGGGAAGAGATAGCCAGACACTGGATGACCGAGCACCCGGCCTAAGGCGATTGCCGGAACATGACTTGCGTTGAAGTCTATTACTCGGTCATCACGATTCCCCACGGCAAGGCCGAGTGTGCGTATTTCCGCGAGCCGGAGGGCTACGGGGAGCCGCCCGCCGAAGGGCCCTATCGCCGACGCACAGTGCCGGCGGCCTGAAGAGGCGGGGACCAAGAGCGACACCCGCGCAATCCGCTCGACTTCCGGGTCGACCCCAAACCGACCTGGTCCGGAAGGCCGACTTCCCTGTGCCGAACGAAATATGTATCCTTATGCTTGGTGATCGTCTAATCTCATCGGTTTGGCAGTGTGCTATTCAATAACGTGCGCCGCCCTAAGCGCCTCGCCACGACTAACGCCATTCGCCAATAGACAGCCCCCAAGCAAGCCTCGTCAGGGATAAGGAATCGCGTCTCTGGGTGGTGTTCTCGAGCCGGAAGGTACCGGCAATATCTCTCAATTTAAAAAGGTAAACCTGGAGCAATTATGCAACAAAACAAGCTGTACGTCGGAAACCTCCCTTACACGGTAGACGACGCCCAATTACGCGACCTATTCTCGAAGTATGGAGAAATCGACGAGCTCGCCCTGATCATGGACCGGGATACCGGGCGGCCCAAGGGGTTTGCCTTCGTCACCTTTGCCACCCAGCAGGCTGCAGAAAAGGCACTGGCGGAAAACGGAAAGGATGTCGGAGGGCGAACAATCAGGGTCAATATCGCAGAGGACAAAAAGCCCAGAGGGGGCGGCGGCGGCCGGGGCGGCCCCCGGTGGTGAGTCCGCGCTGCGCTGCGCGAGACGCAGCGTGAGGTCGAGCCGCGGCGCTCGGTAACGAATAGGGAGCACGCGGCGAGTCCTTGGCATAGCCTGGAGCGTCGCGCCCGCTCGTCTTAGAAGGGTCAGCACTCAGAGTGCCGGCCCCTTCTCGGGACAAGATTGAAACCTGATTTGTGTAAGGAGAAAAGCTCGAGTTGGCGACACCAAACTATCAGTACGAAAAACGTCAGAAGGCGTTGGCGAAAAAGAAGAAGCAGGACGAAAAGCGTCAGCGCCGCTTGACCAAAGAAAGCCCGCCGTCGCGGAACGATGTGGAGCGCCCGGCCGAGCCGGGAAAGAACGAGTAGTCGTCCCATCGCAGCAAGCGGTGCCTCACAGGCGAGTCGGCGTTTTAGCGAGGTCAGCGGACGAAACGATCTGATTATTCGACGCCAAGGATCCATCCCTCGACTTCTGCTGCGGCGCGCTCGGCGGGCGTCAACGAAGGTGCGAGGATTTCTTGCAGGCACCCGTCGAGGTCCGCCTAGCTCAGCCATGTGGCGACGAAATAGGCGTCGTGTTGGTCCGAGGTGCGTCCTGCCCGGGGAAGGGCACGCTTGCACAGGGCGGGGTAGACCGCCGCCACTGCCGAGCGCCCTGCGGGGATCCGCCAGCCGTCGAATGGCCAGAAGTGGACGCGGTCGCCGAGCTGCCTGCGAAGGTACAGCAGCCAAGGCAGGCTGGCGTGGGCGGATTTGGCGGCCTAGCCCCGGACATCGAAAGAGGAAGACGGACTTGGCCGCGCGGGCACGGATCTCCGTCAGGCGGCGCCAGCGAGGATCGCCGGTGCGCTGGTCCCGGTGACCAATACTGTTCTAGTTCTGTACGCGGAGTATAGGCAGCCTTCTATCGGGCCAGTCGGTAGGCTTGAATCCCCGGCCGTTGATCATTTCCAGGACGCCGCCTCACCGAACAAATGCCCATTGCGCAGGGGCACCAATGGGTCGTTCCGCATCACTGATTGGCGGCGGAGGTTTGGCTATGCTGGCCGAGCGATCGTCCATGCGCAAATCCGTTGCTGCCCGAACCCCTTTCAACAGCTCCGACGCCGGGGTCATCGTCTGGATCCGGCTCTCCGCTACCGCCACGCCTTGACTTGCCCCATGCGGCTGGTCCATAAACCCGTAGGTTGCTCATTTTTCCGGTGAATCCAGCCACCGAGGGTGTCATACGTCGTGCCCAGACCGCGAATCTTCGTCAGTTACAGCGCAAGGGCCGATGTAGACAAGGAGCGGGCACGAAGACTGGTGCGAGAACTGCATGACGACGATTTCGATCCTTGGATGGACGAGTACGGTTTGGAGCTCGACAATAATTGGAACGAGACCATTTCCGAGCAACTCGCCACCTGCCATGGTGCTGTGGTGTTGTTGTCCCCGGTCTCCGTGCAAAGCGATTTTGTATTGCATGAGGCCGGCTACTTGTCCATTCGCCGTCGCACCGAGCCGGACTTTCCCCTGTGTTCGTTTCTCTGCGACGGTCTGACATTCGACCGGCTCGGCGACTTTCTCCGGGCTATTCAATTCAGCGACTTCCAATACAAAGCCTGGGAAATGGACAACCGCCGCGAGGCCCTGAACAAGGCGCTGGACCCCGTACGGCAACGGGTGGAAATCCCGCACACGCCCATCGCCGCCCTGGAAAGCGCGCTGTCAGGGCGAAACTACTTCGGGGGCATTGATATCACAGCCCTGCGTGGGACGGCGCAGCGGCTGAATTGGGACGCGGAAAGCCATTGGAAACCGGACAAGGCGGTACCGCGCCTTTTCGTGCGCCACCTTTTCAGTCTGCCCATGCGCCGGCAACTGGACGCGATCCGGGAACTGGGCGGGAACCTCAGTATCACGCAAGGGACCGAGACCTTCGACTGGCTGGCACCGTTCTGGATACACGAACAGGCAGCGGCCCGTTTCGCCCGAATCACGTCCACCGACCCAGGGCACCGCGGCGCCTTGGTCAATGCAGAATACGGCGATTTCACCCCCGAGATGTTCGCCCGGCGCGCACGCCCTCATCTGCGCTGGGACCCGAAGAGCTTCTCGATTCAGCAGCACGTACCGGTGGGGCGGCGAGGCGGGATAGTCGAGCAGGTTCGCAGCTCGATACTTTCCCGCCTGGACCTGGAGGAAGACGCCTCGCAAGCGGACATTAGCGCAGAATTGAAGTACCGGACGGAGGACGAGACCCTCTGCTCGGTCATCGTGGATGCGGATGACGAGATATTGCGACAAATCGCCACGCTGCAAGCGGAGCTCAAAGAGGTATTGTTCGTTGTCCTGACCGACGACCATCCTATCTCGGTTCCCGATGAGCTTCGAGACCGCTTCGAGGCCATCCTTCCCGCCCTGGGAACCGGAACCGACCCACGATACGACGAGCACCGAGCCCTGCGCGATTTCAACCGTTGCATGGAAAGATTGGGGCGACCCAAGCGAGGAGAAACCAGTCATGAGCAGTGAACAGCTCCCCCTGTTCAAACCCGGCGCGTCGCACTGGCGCATCACCGACGAGCAAGCCCGGGCCAGCTTCGGCGAACTGGGCGACGGAAAGGTCTATGTGCACGACCCGAAGACCGTATTCGCGGTACAGGTGGCGCAAAAAACCGGCCGCCCCCTGTTGCTGCAGGGCCCGGCCGGATCGGGTAAGTCCTCCCTGGCCCCCTTCGTGGCCAATGAGCTCGGCTGCCGTTTCTACAGCTATGCGGTGAACGCCCGCACCCAGGCCCGGGACCTGATGTGGGACTTCGATGCCCTCGGCCGGCTCAACGACGCCAACATCGCCGCCAGCGTGGAAGCGGCCCGAGTGAAGGTCGTCAATCTGCACAATTACCTGACGCCGGGGGTGCTTTGGTGGGCCTTCGATGCGAAAAATGCCGGCCTGCGGGGAGCAACGGACGCCGCCGGTTTGCAGATCGAACCCTGTCGCGATCCAGCGACCATTGACCCAAATGATCCGGACAAGCTCATCGAATACCGACAGCCGGGCGCCGTGGTGTTGATCGACGAGATCGACAAGGCCGATCCGGACGTGCCGAACAATCTTCTCGAGGCCTTCGGTTCCAGGCGTTTCACGGTGGCGGAGACCGGTACCCGGGTGGTGGAACAAAGGCCCTATCCCCTGATCTTCATCACCACCAACAAGGAACGCGAGCTCCCCAACGCCTTTCTGCGCCGCTGCATTGTGCTGGAGTTACGCCACAAAACGCCGGAGGAACTGGTTAGAATCGCCAAAGCCCAATTGGAAGGCACTGGCTCGGCGGCCTATCTACCGGTGGCCCAAAAGATCGCACAACTGCGCGAGGAGGCCCAGGCCCGTGATCTGCGCGAACCGAGTACGGCCGAGTACCTGGATGCCCTGGTGGCCTGCAATGAACTGGGGGTAAGTCCCAACGGAGAAACAGAAGACGAAAGGGAACGCTGGCGGCATCTGGTCGACATCGGAATGCGCAAACTGGGTGACACGGAAAACGGACGCAACACGCGGAAAACACGGTGAGCAATCAGCTCTCCCGCCCCCGTGGCGTGGTATCCATCGCCGACGCACTGATCGCGTTGGATGGGCTTTCCCAACGGGAACGGGAAAAGGCCTGGCAATGGTTGCCGGAACTTACCGGCATGGAACGACCCGGGGTCGACCGGCCGATTGCTTCAGCTTCGATGGGAACTGCGGAAGCCTTCGAGCCCACGCTGCCGACGGACCGTGAAACGACCCGATGGGGACAACCGGAAGAAGAACCGTCGGGCACTGGCGGCCCGACGCAACAGGATCGGCAAGCGCAGGATCGATACTATTCCCCGACTCTGCCCGGCCGCTTGGTCGCAAAGGACACAAGGGATCCGGACTGGCTGACGGAAACCCAGGGCGGTTTGGGTGAAGTAAAACCGTTCCAGTTGGGAGACCTTCCGGCGCTCCAGCCGCTGTTCGAGCCCGGCAGGACGCGATCGGTCCTCTCTAGCGCCCTCGCCACACCAAAGCCGGATGGGGCGCTGGACATCAACGCGCTGTTGGACGCGGTCGCGCGACGCCGGGCCATCACCCGCCTGCCGCGCCTCACCATTGCGACGACCCGCCTGGGGCTGCAGCTGTTATTGGACCGCTCCGACGCCATGCTGCCCTACCGACGGGATCAAATGGTCTTGGCCAAGTCGATTCGCGACACCGTGGGCGGGGAGCGAGTGGAGGAGCTGCGATTCGATGGCCTACCGGAAAACGGCATCGGCCGCGGCAGACGCTCGACTTGGCGCAAGGTCCATCGATCTCCCCCCGCCGGTACCCCGGTAGTCGTGCTCACCGATCTCGGCATAGGTGCGGCACGGGCCGGAAACGCTGAAGAGACGGACGGTGCGTGGCGCGAATTCGCCCGCCGACAACGCAGGGCGGGCTGTCCGGTATTGGCTGTCGTTCCCTACGTCCCGGCGCGTGTCCCTTCCACGCTGCGTGAGTGCTTTCACATCCTGCCTTGGAGCCGTACGACCACGGTGGCCACCGTACGTCAGTGGATCGGTCGCGGCCTGATGTCCAGCCAATGATCCAGGACATCGGCGAGCAGTTGATCGAGACGGAGGTCCGGCGATCACCCGCCCTGATCGATCTGGTTCGCCCGTTGTCCCTGGCCCTGCGGGCCGAGATCGAGCTGGTGCGCGGCATACGCCTGCAACTCCTTCCCCGTTCGGATCCAGGCTTGGAGGCGGACCTGTGGTCTTCTCGTTTGTTGCAGGCCCGTGACGCGAATGCCGTGGTACTTCTGCCGGAGGTTCGCCAAGCCCTTCACCGGCGATTACGCAGGCGGGTCGAGGAATTGGATACTGCCTGGGAACTGATCCAGGAATACCACCGAGAGCTCGATCCAGTGGTGCTGCGCGAGGAGGAAACCGCCTACTGGGCGCTGCGTGGCGACCTCGTCCGTTCGGAAAGGCAACTGGGGGCGGTGATACACGCCCTGCGTCGGAACCCTCGGGACAGCGATCTGCAGCATTGGACCCGCCGCTTCCTGGAGCGGCTCCCGGAAGCTATTCGAGACAGCGAAGCGGCCGGCGCGCTGCGGCAGGAACATACACGATCCACCGAGCCTCTTGTAGGAGCGAAGGTTGCCGTGGGCCTGCGCCGACTTCCCGATGGCCTCTTGATCACCCTGCCACCCGAAGCGCGCGCGCTGGTCTGGAACGCACCCCTTACCGATCCGTTGGCCATCCACATCTCCTGGCCCGTCGCCGAAGGTTGGCAAATCAACACGACGAAACTGTCCATTGTCGATCCGACCGGACTGAAGAGGGAAACCTTCCTATCAACGCCGCCGGGACGCCTGCGGCTGGGCGGTCCTGATCAGCGGAAGCTCGACCTCTACCCCGAGGGGCAACGTCCGCTGCTGTACGTCCGGCTCGACGACGAATTGGAAGATCTCCCCCAGGTTCTGACCGACCAACTGCGGGATTTGGATTGGCGTCATGAGGTCGTCCGCTGGAGCTGGAGTATTTCTCCGAGAGAACCCGAAGTTCAGCTATTCGCCTGGGTCGACGAAGAGGCATGGCCTCTGAAAAGCCTGTATTCGACCTTGCAGGACGACGGCTTCCGTATCCAGATATGGCAGGGGAACGATATCCCGGTTCAGCCCACGGAACGAATCGCGAAACTGGACGCCGTCATCGTCATTTATGACGAGCGCTCGTTTGGGTATCCCCACATTCGCGATCTGCTGAAGCTCACGTTGGAGGAGCGGAACCGCAGAGGCGGCCAGCTACGGATCGTAACGGTTCCCGCCGACCGCAAGGCGCTCGCGGCGGCCGGCGAATCGCCCGTGCGCGATCGCCTGCTCCTGGAAACGACGCCGATTTCGCCGGATCCTGCGGACGAGCAAATTCGGAAAATTCGAGAGATTCTCGGTAGCCTGCGCAGCGGGGCAAACGATGCGACACCGCCCAGCGGCGAGGCCGCCGCCAGTCTGATCTGCACCGGGGACATTCGGAGAATCATCGAATTCGATACCGAAAAGGGGGGTGGATTTACCCATTGGAACGACCTGTTCTGGAGTTTGAGCCACGACCAGAAAGTCCTGTTGCTCGGGGAGAAAACCGTCCATCCCGTCACCGGGATAACGCCTTCCGGTTCCGGAGCAAGAACCCATTTATTTCATTTTTTGGAGGATGCAGTCGGGGGAGCCGCGAGCATAGAGGATCCCATGGAGCTTCGCCGTGCGCTTCGCGATCACCTGGTCCGCGCAGAACGGGACTGGGAAGCAAAACGGGTGCAAGAGTATCTCACGGCCAGATTTCGCGTGACAGACGAAGAAAGAAAACGACTCGCCCGCGCGCGGGTAATCGTCAACGGACAGCGCGGGTTCCTGCTTTACCAGAATCTGGCCGTGATACAACGCGAGGCGGAGAGCGAACCGCTACCTACCGCAACCGCACTTTTCGGCGAGGAGCCAACCGAAACTGCCGAGGCGAACCTGTTGCGGTTCGACGGAAATTTGGTTCTGTACGAACTGGTGCTCGACCAGGAGAGGGAAGGTTCGCTGAAGTTGGCCGAGGATCCGGTGGAGTTCGAGGCACACTGCTGCGCCCTGGTGTCTGCATCCAACGCCGACTGGTATCTGGCGGGTGTGGTCCGAGATTCAAACTATGCGGACGAACCGGGTGAACCGCACGTTTTGGAGTTTCGAACGCCCGACGGTCAAACCCTCGAGGGAGCGATGCAGGTTTTCGGTCCCCTGTTGCGTGACGGCCGGTTGATCGGCGTGGTTTACCAACTTCGAGCCGATTCCGATCGCCTGATCGCATTCGCTCTCCCCTTGGACAGGCTGTCGTCCGTGCTCGCGCCAATCGCCCGTGCCATCCTAATGGATCGCCGGCTATTGAGGCCGAACGGCAACTGGGGGCCAGCGGAGAATCGCCTGGACCCCGCGCCGGGAAAACTTCGCGACTCCGAACATCACAACGGGCTTTGGATCTTTTCGGAACACAGCAAAGAGTCCGAAGCGGACAGCATCCAGTTGGACCTCTATTGGCAACGGTTGGCGGACGCAGGCCGCGAGGCGGCGGAAGCCGCCGAAGACGCCGAGGTGCAGGTGTTTCCGCCCAATAGTTGCTTCGAGCTGGTCGAGGAGCTGGCCTCTCAGGCGATGCCACCCGCCGAGTCCGCCCGGGAGTGGCTGGATCGTTCGCCTCGCTTGACGCCTGCAGAAGAAAACCGTCTGCAAGCGTATGCCGAGGCGTTGCTTCACGGCGAAATTCCGCCACGCCCCGGGCTGCGCTGGCTGCTGCACGGCGTCGACCTGGAGGCGATGAGCGAGCGAGCGGACGACCTTCCGGTGAGCGCCAAATACGTGAGTCCGCAGGCGTCGGAGCAGGCACGACAGAGGGGTTTGAACGGTCACTTTGGTACGGTTCGTTCACTGGTTCTATCGAAAGACGGAGCCCTGGCTCTCAGTGCCGGCAACTCCAGCCCTGATCGCACGGTAAAGCTTTGGGATCTTCGCCGCGGTCGGCAGATCCATTCCTTGGCCGATCAGGCCGAAGAAGGTGGTCGCACCGCCTTGGCCATCTCCGAGATGTTTTTTGCCACGGCCCGTCGAGAGGAGATCCTTCTCTGGAGCTTGGAAACCGGTGACCAAATCCAACGGCTGAAACAAGACGTTCGCTCCCCTTGGGTGGATATCTGTTTCGTCGGTGACGACACCCTGTTGGCAGCCGAGAAGGAACGAATCTGGCTCATCGAGCTGACCACGGGCGACGCTCAAATGCTGGATCTGGGCAGCGGTGAAACGATCGCAGTCGCCGCCAGTGATGACGGCGAGCTCGTCTCGGTACGGCAGCGCGGATCTCTGAACGTACTGCAAATCACGAAAGGTCGCCTGGAGGTGGTGGATCGCCTCGAAATACCGTCGCCAGGCGACCTGTTTGCCTTCCAGCGACCGCCGCTACGCTTTACGGAAGACCATCGACTGCGCTTGGGTTCGCCGCAAATGGTCTGGGAAGCCGGTGCGGGCGCCCGACCGGAGGAAAAGCAAAGTCTCGCCAATATCGCGGACCTCGCCGCCGACGGCATGGCCCTGTGGGCCATCAGCCCCGGCAGCTTTCAACTCATCGGCGTGGACGGTGTCGCCCTCAGCCCGGAGCTGCAATGCAACGGCCGGGAGATTGCCTGCTCCGCCCTGTCCGCGGACGGCAGCACAGCGATGGCCGCCGACTACGATCACAACCTGTGGGTCTGGTGGCTGGGGGAGCGAAACGCCAGCTACGAGGAGTCAACCCTGGCCTGAAGCATTCGCTTACTCGGGCAGGGGCAGCGTCTCGACCGCCATCTCCAGACTGTGCTCCCTGTCCGGCGGCACGGCAACCGTGTCTTTCGGGGCATTGGCCGCTTCAACACACAGCATCGGTATTGACTATCGGGAATGTTCACTCCCCCGGGGCAGGACCGACCGACAACGGCGGAAATTCCTGATTGGGCGTTTCCTGCTGCCGGACGGCGGGATTGTAGCGCAGGCAGTTGGGAATGCAGGCGCATTCGAAGGCGATATTCATCAGGGCGATTTTTCCCTCGTTCTTGAGTTGGAACAGCCTCGGCACGACCCGGTCGCGGAGACTCTCCGGGTCAATCGCGTTGACATAAATCCTGGTTCCGCCTTCGAACCCTGCCGGCGTCGAGACGCGCCATTTGATCAGGATGCGCCACGGCATCCGCACATCGACATCGGGTGGCTTGTAGTACCACTCCTCATTACAAGGGATGTCGGGGCCGGCGGCGGCATGACATCCATGTACCAAATCGGAGATGCCGCGCAGCTCTTCGGCCGAGTGGTTCCACGGCTGGCTGCGCTCGCTCTTGGAAAAGATCTCTATTGTCGGGAAGCGATGGCCAAAGCCGGCGAAGGCGATAGCGTGATCGTTTTCGGCCACAACCAGATTGTGGTAGCTTGCAAAATTGACCGCCGCTTCATTGTAGATATTCGGATTATCCCGCACCCGCTCTAATTCCAGATCGTTCTGCACGCCGCGCTCGTCGATCGCCACCAGCTGCTTGTGCAAATGATCGAATGAGGCGCCTGCCTGCTTCAGCCAGTTCTGGAATACCGCAACATATCGGATATAGCGGTTGTTGGCATACAAATCACGCAGGGCGTCGACAGTGAATCGCATATATCGATAATGCTCTTCCGGAGTCAGGACTCCCGAAGACGCCAGCTGATTATTGTGGGTGGCACCATCGATGAAATGGCGCCGGGCGACGATTAATTCATGGCCACCGCCGAAGAAGGCGTTGGCCAGTTGCAGGCGCTCGTCAACGGACAGCCGATTGCGGTCGGCCTCATCGAGGCCGGAGGCCTTCAAACGCTGATCCACCACCTGCAGTGCGTGATGACGGCCCATCTCAGA
>JAJDOL010000216.1 GCA_022340195.1 Chromatiaceae bacterium | reverse complement strand
CCCGAGGAGCGTCTGCTCCTCGAGCAGCTTCGCGGGGGGCCGGCCGCTCGTCTGATTCTGGTTGCGCTCGGCGGTGGCGATGCCGCGGAGCTGGCGCGCATCAGCCGGTGTCTGCGCGCCGCCTTGGCCGACGATCCGGCCTTTTCCCGCATCGAGAACGGCGCCTTGCGTCTCGATGACGGATCGCTGGAGACCCTGTACCCGTTGCGCTATCTTCTGGGTCCCGACCCGGCCTGCCGGAACGACCTGCGCGGCGAGGGTCTGCGGCGGGCACTCGAAGCACGTCTACTGGAGCTCTCCGGACCCTTTCCACCCCCGGACAAGCATCGCCTCGCCGCCGACCCCACGGCCTGCTTTCGAGCCCTTCTCCAGGCGTGGCGGCCTGCTTCCGAGCCCCGGCGAATCGAGGGCGTCTGGTTCACCAGCGATGGTTCCATTGCCCTGCTGGTGGCGCAGACGCGCGCCTCGGCCTCGGACCTACAAGCCCAGCAAAGGGCCCTGCGTGCTATCCGCGTGGCCTTCGAGCGCGCCGACCCGAAATCCCGGACAAGCCTGCAAATCGCCGGACCTGGCTCCTTTGCGGTGGGCTCACGGAATCTCATTCGCGCCCAGACCACCCGCCTGAGCCTGTACGGCACCCTCCTGATCCTGCTGATCCTGGTAGCTGCCTTTCGCAATCCCTGGCTCACCCTGCTCGGGGCCTTACCGGTGGTCAGCGGCATGCTCGCCGGGATCCTGGTCGTCCAGGGACTGTTCGGCTACGTCCACGGCATCGCCCTGGCCATGGGTATAACCCTGCTCGGCGTCGCCATCGACTACCCTCTGCACGTCCTCGGCCACAGCCGTTTCCGTACATCGGGGACAGTGGCAGACATCTGGCCGACCCTTTTTCTGGGCGTCTTCACCACCGCGTTGGGGTACCTTGCGCTGACCCTTACCGACTTCGCAGGCTTAGTCCAGCTCGGCGTGCTGGCGGCGACCGGGGTCCTGGTCGCGGGGCTCGCCAGTCGCTACCTGTTGCCTCTCATGCTCGTCGCGGTGCCTCGAAAAGCAGGGCGCAGGAGTCTGCGAGTTGCTTCGCTCGCCAGACCACCTGCCCGAATTCGTCTCTCCCCTGTTCTCGGCGGACTGCTCTCTGCGGTGCTCCTCGCCGTCCTCGCCCGCTACGGCCTGCCCTGGGAGACCGACCTGCGCCGTCTGAGCACGGTCCCACCCGCGGACATCGCTCTGGACGAGCATCTGCGCGGCGAGCTCGGAGCCCCGGATGTCAGCCGGCTCTTCTACCACTGGGCGGCGGACCCCGAGCAGGCGTTGCGGGATCAGGAACGAGTCCGTCCAGCGATGGAGGAGATGATCGCCGAGGGTCGCATCCAGGGCTTCGAGGCCGCGTCCGTGTTCCTGCCGAGCGTCCGGGAGCAGCGTCTGCGCCAGGCGCAGCTGCCCGATACCGGCACCCTCGAGTCGGATCTGGACCGGGCGCTGACGAGCCTACCCTTTCGCCGCGAGGCCTTCGCCCCCTTCGTGGCCGACGTCGCGGCCGCAAGAAGGGCGGAGCCCGCGACCATGGCGAGTCTCCAGAAGACACCCGCGGCTGCCCAGATCACGTCCCTGCTCACCCCCATCGGCCAACACTGGCTTTCCCTCGTGGCGCTGATCGGCCTGGATGACACACGGCAAGTGATCCCGACGCCACCCGCCGGGATGCATTACATCGACCTCGCGGCGGCCAGCTCCGCCTTGTTAAACCGCTTCCTGACAGAGACCGTCTCCAAGGTCGGGATCAGCGCGGCGGCAATCTTGCTGGTGCTCCTTGTCGGCCTGCGGGATTTGAGGCGCCTGGGACGAATTGTCGTCGTGATTAGCCTGACTCTGCAGCTCGACCTGGGGCTGATCATCCTCCTGGATGGCCGGATCAACCTGTTCCATCTGGTGGCTCTGTTGCTCGTGCTCGGATTGAGCATCGACTACAGCCTGTTCTTTACCCGCCCCGGACAACCCCCCGAAGAGCATGGCACCACCTTCGCTACCCTCGCCCTCTGTGCCTTCTCCAGCTTCGCGATATTCGCCCTACTCGGACTATCGAGCATTCCAGTGCTGCATGCCATCGGCTCAACTGTAGCCATCGGCATCGCCCTGGCGTTCGCCCTGTCCTGGCTGCTCGCCGACCCCGGGCCTGAGCAGGGACTCATGACCGGCGGCACGCAAGCCGTTCGAGGGCGAAACAGCCTTTCGTCGCGACCCGGATCGAGCCGCTAGGATCCTGTCGTCCATGGGCCGCAACTGCTATGATTCGTGCCTCGCCCGCTAAAGCTCGCCCCATACCCAGCCCGATGTCATTGAAGCCCCTTGCGATCTCGGCCTACACCGTGACGAATGCCCTGGGGCGCGGCACCGTGGCCACCATCGATGCACTGCGGCGGGGGGAGTCGGGCCTGCGGCCCGAGGGGCTGCGCCGGTTCGGGCTCGACACCTGGGTCGGACCGGTCGATGGCCTGGAAGACTTGCCGTTAGTAGGGCCGCTCGCGCGCTACGATTGCCGCAACCACCGCCTAGCGTGGTTGGGAATGACCCAGGACGGCTTTCAGGACGCCGTGCAGCGGGCCATGAGCCGCTACGGAGCGACACGCGTCGGTCTGTTCCTGGGGACCAGCACCTCGGGCATCGCCCATGCCGAGCACTGTTATCGGCAGCGAGCCGCCGAGCGGACTCGGGAATTGGATGCCGATCTGCGCTTCCCCTATACCCAGCCGATGCACGCCCTCGGCGATTTCTGCCGGGACGCGCTGGGAATCGACGGTCCAACAGCGGTGCTTTCCACCGCCTGCTCCTCCAGCGCCAAGGCCTTCGCGACCGCGTATCGCCATATAGCGACCGGGATCTGCGACGCGGCGGTGGTCGGCGGCGTCGACAGCCTCTGCGTTTCCACGCTTTACGGATTCAATGCCTTGGGGCTGCTGGCAAAGGCCCCCTGTGCGCCCTGGGGCGTGGACCGCAAGGGCATCAACATTGGCGAGGCCGCCAGCTTCGCTCTGCTCGAGCGCGCGCCGGGGACGGATGCCAGGGTCGCACTTCTGGGTTATGGGGAGAGCAGCGACGGATACCACATGTCCAGTCCGCGCGCCGATGGCCGCGGCGCGGTATCGGCCATGACCGAAGCCCTCGAATCCGCCGGTCTCCAGCCCGGGGACATCGATTACATCAATCTGCACGGCACGGCCACCAGCGCCAACGACAAGGCGGAGGATGCTGCGGTTTGTCGTGTCTTTCCCGATCCGCCGGCGGCGAGCTCGACCAAGGGATGGACCGGGCATACGCTGGGCGCGGCCGGTATCACCGAGGCGGTGGTCTGTTTCTTGGCCCTGGAGCAGGGAATCCTGCCCGCGACGCTGGGGTGCCGGAGCCCGGACCCGGTGCTGTCGCTCCAGGTGCTTACAGAGACCCAAAGCGCGCGACCGAGGCGGGTCCTGAGTAACTCCTTCGGCTTCGGCGGGAGCAATTGCACGCTGGTCTTCGGCTCGCCATGAAACCCATCTTCGTCAAGGGCGTGGGGTTGGTCGCCCCGGGACTGCAGGACTGGGATCAGGCGCGGCCCGTGCTTTGCGGCCAAGCATCCTATTGTGCGGCCCCGCTGCCAATGCTCACACCCAAGCTTTTGCCCGCCAACGAGCGACGGCGGGCCACCCTCCCGATTCGTATCGCCCTCGAGGCTGCCCGCCAAGCGACGATAGACTCGGAGCCCGACTTCGATCGGCTGCGGGGCGTATTTGTCTCGGCGGACGGCGACATGGGCATCGTCGACCGCATGTGCGACACGGTCGCCACCGACCCGGGCCAGATGTCCCCCACCCTGTTCCACAACTCGGTTCACAACGCCGCGGCGGGTTACTGGTCCATCGGAAACGGAAGCCTGGCATCGACTACCAGCCTGTCCGCGGGCGAGGGCAGCTTCGCCACCGGGCTGCTCGAGGCCTGGACCCAGCTGGCATCGCGGGACGGCGAGCTCCTGCTGGTCGCGTTCGACGTGCCCGCCCCACCTCCGCTCGCGTCCCATCGGCCCATGATCAGCGCCTTCGGCTGCGCCCTGCTGCTAGGCGCTGAGCCCACGGCAACGGCCTTCGCCGAGCTCGGCATCTCGCTGGTAAGCGACAGAAAAGAAACGACTTCGATGAGGCGCTGTCCCGAGCTGGAGCGCTTGCGTCGCGGTAACCCAGCTGCCCGCGCATTGCCTCTGCTCGCCGCCTTGGCTATCGGCCATGACGAATCCCTGCGCTTCCCGCTTGCTGCGCGCCAGTTCCTGCAGGTAGACATGAAGTCGATCGCCGCATGACTCCCCGGGCGCTCTGCGAGCTGATCCCCCACACCGGGCGGATGTGTCTGATCTCGGCGTTGGTGGACTGGGACGTCGAGCGGATCGACTGTCGCAGCGACAGCCATCGCTCGCCGGACAACCCCCTTCGCCATCAAGGCATGCTCCACGGCGTTCACACCATCGAGTACGGCGCCCAGGCCGCCGCGATCCATGCGGGACTGATCGGGCGGCAACGGGGCAACCCCCCCGGATCGGCCGTGCTGGCCGGCGCCTCGCGAGTCGACATCCGGGCGACACGCCTGGACGATCTCCCAGGCCCCTTGGAGATCCAGGCCCGTTGCGTCCTCGGGCTGGGCGGCAACGCCGTCTATACCTTCGCGGTCGTCCACGCCGGAAAAGAGCTGGCCCAAGGCCGCCTGATGTTGGTCAGACCGGGGGGCAAACCAAGAGCCGAAGGCCGATGAAGCGAGCCCTGGTCACCGGCGGGAGCGGCGACATCGGCGGGGCCATCTGCCGTCGGCTGGCGGCCAGCGGCCTGGAAGTGGTGGTCCATGCCCACCGGCGTCCCGATGCCGCCGAGCGGCTGGCGGCGGAGATCCGCTTCGACGGCCACGTCGCCTCGACCACCTGCTTCGACGTCAGGGATTGCGGTGCTTGCGCCCAAGCCATCGAAGGGTTACTGGCCGCGGGGCCGATCCAGGTACTGGTGAACAACGCCGGCGTGCACCTGGACGCGCCCCTGGCAGGCATGAAAGCGTGTCAATGGAGAGAGGTCGTAGACACGAGCCTGAACGGCTTCTACAACGTCACTCAGCCGCTCCTGCTGCCGATGATCCGCACCCGTTGGGGACGCATCGTCAATATCTCCTCGGTCGCCGCGATCAGGGGCAACGCCGGTCAAACCAACTATGCTGCCGCCAAGTCAGGACTGCTCGGGGTTACCAAGTCTCTGGCCGTCGAGCTGGCCAGCCGCGGGATTACCGTCAATGCCGTGGCCCCGGGCATCATCGCCGGCTCCATGACCCGGGACAGCTTCGATGCGGCTACCATCGAGCGGCTCGTCCCCATGCGCCGGGCGGGCACCCCCGAGGAGGTCGCCGACCTGGTGGACTACTTGGTCAACGGCAACACGGGGTATCTCTCGGGTCAAATCATCTCTATCAACGGGGCCATGACATGACCGGTATTGCGGTGGTGATGCCCGCCTACAACGAGGCATCGGCCATACGCGAGCTGGTAGCCAGCGTGCTGGAGCAAGCAAGCCTGCTAATAGTCGTGGACGATGGCTCGACCGATGGAACGATCCAGTCCCTGGAGGGTCTCCCCCTGACCTTGCTGCGCAACGAGAGCAATGCGGGCAAGGCTATCAGCATCCACCGCGGGATCACGCACGCCATCGCAGCCGGATGTGAGCGGATCGTCACCTTTGACGCCGATGGTCAGCACCGGCCCGAAGATATCCCACGTCTGCTCGAGGCCGCCGACCACTTTCCGGGGCGCATCATCATCGGCGCCCGCCGCCGAGGTCGCGACCAAGCCCCCCCCATGCGACGCTTCGCGAACCGCTTCGCCGATTTCTGGATCTCCTGGGCGGCAGGGCATCCGGTACACGACAGCCAATCGGGTCTGCGACTGTATCCCTCGATCCTGTTCGCACAAGTGGACACCCTGCCACGGGAGGGAGCCGGGTTCGTGTTCGAAAGCGAGATCCTCATCGATGCCGCGGCGACCGGCACGCTCACCGAGAGCATCGACATCGAAAGCATCTACCGCCCCGATCGGCGACCCAGCCACTATCGCCCCGTGGCCGATACTTGGGCGATCTCACGCATGGTCGCGGGCAAGCTGCTGCGGCGCGGCCTGTATCCAATCGGACTCTTGCGCGCGTTGGGGCTGCTCTCTCCGACGTGCCCAAAGTGCCTGCCGGGCTGACGTACCGTTGACCACATGTTCGCGTCCTCGCCCGGCGGGCTTTTCATGGCCCCCACAGGGAAACGGCGGCCTTGGAGTCCCGGTTTTGCCTGTGGTTCAATGTGGGCAAGCACTGGACGGAAGCGACCGGAAATCGGCGTATGCTGGAACGGGAGACCTGGGCCCGGTACCGGACCGTCGCACTCCCCGCGACCCCTCTGCGCCGAAGCCCTTGCCCGTGCGAGCCGTGGTGACTCCGGATACCCCAACGAACAAGAGAAACATGTCCAAAACCAGGCGTCCCCCTGAAACTGCGCTCCCACCCCATCCACCGCTGCGCGGCCATTACGAGCTCCCAGAGCAACGTCAAGCCTACGTTTCTCGGCTGTTCGACGCCTCGGCCCGGAGCTACGACCGAATCAACCACCTGATGAGCCTGGGTACCGGGGAGCGCTACCGCCTCCAGGCATTGGCACGGGCCGGCGTGGCCACGGGCCAGCGGGTCCTCGACATCGGCTGCGGAACCGGTGTCATGGCGCACCAGGAGCAAGCCATGGTGGGTCCTCGCGGGAGCGTGCTCGCCATCGATCCCAGCCTTGCCATGCTGCAGGTGGCTCGCGGACGCGGGATCAGGCAGCTCGTCGCCGGTCGCGCGGAGCGGATTCCGCTCACAGATTGCTCGGTCGATTTCATCAGCCTCGGACATGCCTTGCGGCACACGGCCGATCTGAACGACGCCTTCGCGGAATTTCATCGGGTGCTCAGACCGGGCGGCATCCTGCTGATCCTCGAGGTTCTGCCTCACGTCAACCCCTGGGCCTACCGAATACTGCAGCTTTATCTCAAGTATCTGGTGCCTTTTGCCACGCGCTTATTGACCGCCAATCGCAAAGCCGGAAAGCTGATGTCCTTTTACTGGGACAGTCTCGACCAGTGCGTGCCTCCGGAGCGAATTCTCGGCGCCTTGCGCGCGCAAGGCTTCGCCGACGCGGAGCTGCACATTCAAAATGGCGTCTTCGGCGACTTTCGCGCCGTTCGCCCGGGCTGAGCCCGCGGGCACCGGCAATGGAATTCTTCGAGTCGAGGCTTATGAGCAACCCTTCCAACGAACCGAATCGATGTGAAGAATTCCTTTGCGATGTCCTCATCATCGGTGGTGGACCCGCCGGCTCGACGGCAGCGGCCTTGTTGGCGGAGAAGGGACATCGCGTGACCCTGTTGGAAAAGGAGCGCCATCCCCGCTTTCATATCGGAGAATCCCTGCTTCCCGCCAACTTGCCTCTGTTCGAGCGACTGGGCGTGCTGGAAGAGGTCCAAGCCATCGGCATGCGCAAGTGGGGAGCGGAGTTCGTTTCCCCTTGGCACGATCATCACCAATCCTTCGAATTCGCCGACGCCTGGGACAGGTCCATGCCATCGGCGTTTCAGGTGCGACGCTCCGAATTCGACCGAATACTCATCGACAACGCCCACCGCAAGGGCGCGAAGGTGGTCCAAGGCTGCCGGGTACGGCAAGTCGATCTATCCGAAAGTCAGGGCGCACGCATACAGGCCGAGCACGGGGACGGATGCTGCCAAAGCTGGCGTACGCGCTTCGTTGTCGACGCTTCCGGTCGCGATACCTTTCTCGGTAATCGGCTCAAAGCCAAGCACCGCAACCCCAAGCACAACAGCTCCGCGGTCTACGGTCACTTCCGGGGAGCGCGTCGCCACGAAGGGATGAAGGAGGGACACATCACCATTTTCTGGTTTGCCCATGGGTGGTTCTGGTTTATCCCCCTATCCGACGGCGCCACCAGTGTCGGAATGGTCACCTGGCCCCACTACTTGAAGACGCGCCTTGGATCGCTGCGGGATTTCTTTTTCGAGAACGTCGCCGAATGTCGCGTTCTGGCCGAGCGTCTGGCGCAGGCGGAGCTGATCTCGGAGGTTGAAGTGACGGGCAATTTCGCCTACGTCTGTGACCGCAGCTACGGCACCAATTATTTGTTGCTGGGCGACGCCTACGCCTTTATCGATCCAATTTTTTCTTCCGGCGTCATGCTCGCCATGAACAGCGCCTTTGCCGGAGCCGAGGCCATAGATACCTGCCTACGCTGCCCGGAGCGGGCCGCCAGTGCTCTTGCCGAGTTCGATCGCGTCATGACGCACGGACCAAAGACATTCTCCTGGTTCATCTATCGGATCACCAACCCCACCCTGCGCAATTTGTTCATGGCCCCACGGAATGTCTTCCGCGTGAAACAGGCGATTTTGTCGGTCCTGGCTGGCGACATCTTCGGAAAGACCCCGATTTGGGGATCAATTCGGATCTTCAAAGCGATCTACTACATCTCCGCGCTGGCTACTCCAGTACGTTCGATCCGCGGTTGGCTCAGGCGTAAAGCAAACATCCGCTATGTCGGGGACACGCTTGAAATGGAGGAACGATGATTCAGGGAGAACGATCGCTGGAGATCGCCCGCCTACCCTTTCCCCGATTTGCTCAGCAATCGCCGGCGTGGCTGGATAGGGTGCTGGGCGGCATCCATTTCGGTGATGTCGAGGATACGAGCCAGGCCCTCGGGTTGTGCGTCCCTACGGTTTCCATCCCGCTGCTGGCTGGCGACAAAGAATTTTTCGAGCTATGGCGGACAACAGAACCTTTGGAGCTGGGCATTCGCGGCCCCATTCGATACCGTCGCGGAACGTCGCTTTTGTTCGGTTACCTGCGTGGATCGGAAGAGGAGCTCGCGATCACGTTCGGACCGGAAGCGCCGCCCCCCCCTTTACAGCAAGCCGCCGAAGCGGCTTATCGAAAGATCTTCGAATGCCTGGAGGCACTCGGATTTCCGACCGTAGTGCGGTTCTGGAACTACTTTCCCCTAGTCAACCGGGTGACCCATGGAATCGAGCGCTACCGCCAGTTCAACATCGGGCGCCAAAACGCCTTTCTCGCATGCGGTCGCACGGTCGTCGATGCCGTGCCACCGGCATGCGCTCTGGGGTGCTCCGCCGGAAAGTCATTCTCGGTCGCCTTTCTGGCAACCAACCGTGAAATCGCCAGC
>JAJDOL010000210.1 GCA_022340195.1 Chromatiaceae bacterium | reverse complement strand
CCGACCCGGGACCCCGGGTCTTTGTTCGGGTCATAGTCGGGATTGTCGAAGCGGCCGGAAAACAGGGGTACCTGGTCATGGCAGGTGGCGCAAAGCCTGGCGGCACCCACGTTGCCGTCGCGCGCCAGAAGCGCGGCCCTCGTATCGTCGATGCTGAACCGGTAGGCCGGGTTGTTGAAGGAGCTCATGCGGTGCATGCTGCGCTCGTGCTGTTCGGCGATGTCCGCGTGACACTCGGCGCACACCGCATCGACCATCAGGTGCTCCGCCTCGATAGGTGCGCCCGCCGGCGTCTTGGAAAGCGCCGGCTGGAAGGTCCTTTCGAGCGGTGCCGACGCCGATGGGTCTGTGAGATGCCACGCCACGGCTACCACGGTCAGGACCACCGCGGCGGACGCCCACGAGGCACCGATTCGCCAGCGCAGGCGTGGACCGGCCAGTCGATGCAGGACGAAGAGCCAGATAACGGCGAGCGGCGTCAGTACGTGGGTCCAATAGGACCAGGTGCGAACCAGCGGATCATTGACCTCGAAGAAACCAAAGCGCGTAAGCAGTATGCCGGAAGCAAGAAGCAGGATCATGCTCGTATAAAGCGCCAGGCCGGCGCGAACGGCGTAGCGGTTTGGATGGTGCCGTGCGCGTCGCAGATGAAGGGCGCCGAAGACCAGGGCGGGTATCAACAGGATCAGGCCCAGGACCAGGTGGCCCAGGAAGACGAGAAGATAGAAATGATTCTGGATTGTCTGCCCGGTTAAGGTCTCGGTGATGCTAACCGTAATCAGGTAGACCGAGTTGACGGCCAACAGGCCGAAGAGGAGGAGCACCAGGGCGAGGAGACGCCTCAAGTCGGTGCTGAGCGGCGGCAGAAGCGGCTGGCGTAGGGATCTGGTCGACATAATGTCTTTCCGAGATTCATGGCACCGCGTGCCAGTACATAAGTATCTTAGAGTATTTTAACGTGTCTGCCGGAGCCATTCCCAAATCCAGGGGACCGATCGCCGGTTGGTAAACGACGCCTTGGAGGACTTGATGCTGAACGCTGCCGTCGACGTCCGTCTCGGATTGATAGTGCTCGCCTGGCTGATTTACTTCGGGCTACATTCGCTGCTTGCCTCGCTGTGGCTCAAACGGTGGGTTGTCCGAGCGCATCCCGATTGGATGCCTGGGTACCGATTGTTCTTCAACCTGTGCGCGACAATACTCTTGCTGCCGCCTCTGGCGCTCACTTACTGGGAGCGGGGGCCATGGCTTTGGGAATGGACCGAACACAGCTGGTGGATCGCCAATGGGCTGGCCGGCGCAGCGCTCGCCGGCTTATTGTGGTCCCTGCGCTGGTACGACGGCTCTGAGTTCTTGGGAATCAGACAGTGGCGCAGCGGCGTGATTTCCGTGGAGGACCAGGAAAGCTTCCACCTCTCGCCGCTGCACCGTTATGTGCGCCATCCCTGGTACAGCCTGGGGCTGGTACTGGTTTGGACCAGGGACATGGATCCCGCCTTCCTTGCGACGGCGGCGATGATCACCCTCTATTTCCTGCTGGGATCTAGGCTGGAGGAACGCAAGCTCGTTGTGTATCACGGGGAGGTTTATCGAAGCTACCGACGGCTGGTACCGAGCCTGATCCCCTTGCCTTGGAGATATCTGACCGAGAAACAGGCCCGCGGACTCGCCGCCGAGGCGGCGGCCGCGGGTTCTGGGCGGCGGTAGATCCCGCCGCCCGTGCGGAGACTTCAGCCAAGGATCATTCGGGTGCAGGAGGCGGTGCGGGTTGTTGGGTCGGGGCCTGCTGAGCGCCATAGTAGCCGCCGTAGCCGTAGGGGCCGCCGTAACCGTAGGGCCCGCCGCCCCAGCCGTAGGGCCCGCCGCCCCAGCCGTAGGGCCCGCCGCCGTAACCGTAGGGGCCGCCTCCGTATCCCCAGGGACCGCCGTACCCGTATGGCCGGTAACGGTCGTAGTAATCGTCGTCGTTGTTACCGAAGAAGTTGTCGAAAAAGGGGAAACCGGCCGACGCCGCCTGCCCGAAGAGGGCGGCGCTGGCGGTGATAAATGCGGCGGCGAGCTTACGCGCGTTTCTCATGGTAAGTGTCTCCTCGTCTCAATATCGGTTTGAATGCCTAATGCGGCGTTCGCCCTCAGATTAGGTAGCGCATTATAGGCACGAAACCTGGTGTTTCTAAAGATAGGCCACCAGGTGCACGGTGTGTTTCAAGCCGTGAAATTGCGGTCGGTTTGGCTTGATCGAGCTCAGAGACCGGTTTCCGATTGCTCGGAGTCGAGCTCGGCCTCCCTCAACCGTAAATCGACGGTCGCGAGGCGCAGCGCTCGACAAGGCTCTTGGTTGTCAGTCCGGAAGGGTGTGCGGTCTCCGGTTATGAAGGCGGTCGGATTTCCTATACCCTATCCTTACGCGCGGCGCCAGATCATAGAGGGGTAGGTTCAGGTCTTGTGAAGCAACAAACGAATGAATTCAAGATTCGACCCTTCGATTCCGACCGACCCTCATGACGATTTCCTTTGACTGGTCCCTGTTCGAGGCACTGCCCGTTATCGGGATTCTGCGCGGCTACGGCTCGAGGGAGGTGGAGAATATCGTCCTCCACTCCGCTCGAGGCGGTCTGCGCAATATCGAGATCACCATGAACAGCGACAATGCCGCCGCATTGATTCGCTTGGCCAAGGAACGGGCAGAGGGGAAGATGAACGTAGGCGCGGGCACCGTATGCTCCCTGGATGATCTCGACGCCGCCCTTTCGGCCGGGGCATCCTTCATTGTCACCCCCATCGTTAATTCCGAAGTCATCCGGGTCTGCAAAAAGGAGAATGTTCCCGTTATCCCCGGAGGATTTACTCCGACGGAGATCTACCAGGCTTGGCAATTCGGTGCGGATATGGTCAAGCTCTTCCCGGCAAATCGGTTCGGGCCCGACTACCTGAAGGACATCAGGGGGCCTCTCGATCACATCAAGTTGATACCCACCGGGGGCGTCGACCTGAAAAACATGCCAGCGTATCTGGAGAATGGCGCCTACGCTTTCGGTGTCGGCGGTCCGCTGTTCGACAAACGGCGCGTTGAAGCGGGAGAGTGGGATTGGGTGGAGGAACAGGCCCGGCGCTTCGCCGCGGTTTACCAAGACTGCGCGCCGCGCGCGAGAGGGGGAATGCCCGAGTAGAATCCGGATAGCCGATTACGGAAGCAGGTCAGAGACCGGCACAAGCCGCCTGTGGGCGTGTTGCGGTGCGATTTCTCCGCTGCTGCCGGTGCAGGCCGAGCAGATCATCGCCGTCGCCGAGCGCGCCCCCTATGGTCGGGGCACGGAGACCCTCCTGGATACGGACGTGCGGCGCACCTGGCAGCTAGGGGCGGACCGGGTCCGCCTCTCGGGCAGGCTCTGGAAACAGGACTTGGCGGCGATGGTCGAGCGGGCGGTGGACGGGCTGGGGGTAGGCGGGCTGGTAGAGGCGGAGCTCTACAAGCTGTTGGTCTACGATGCCGGCA
>JAJDOL010000189.1 GCA_022340195.1 Chromatiaceae bacterium | reverse complement strand
GCACCGGCCTTCGACCTGACCGACTTCGGCAACTGAGTCCGGCGCCATGTCACCCCATGTGAAGGCCGCGGCCCTGATCCTGGTCCTGGGGCTGGCGGGCATTCTCGGTGCCAGGTACCTGCTGCCCATCCTTCAGGATACGCGCCAGCGCGAAACCTCCGACGCCAGCGCGACCCGGGGTACCCTGGTGGTGGGCACCGACAACTGGATCGGCTACTTCCCCCTGTGCTCCGATCCCATGGCCAAGCGTATGCGCCAGTCCGGCTGGATTCTGCGCTGCGAGAACGACAACGCGGACTACCAGGCCCGCTTCGAGCGACTGAAGTCCGGGGAGATCCAATTCGCCGTGGCCACGGTGGATTCCTATCTGCTGTCCGGCGCACCACTTGGGTTTCCCGGCACCATCGTCGCGGTGATCGACGAGTCGAAAGGCGGCGACGCCATCCTGGCACGCGCGGAGGTTGCCGCCAACCTGGACGGGCTGCGGCAGGCGAGCGACATCAAGGTCGCCTTCACACCGGCCTCGCCCAGCGAGCACTTGCTGCGCGCCATTCGCACCCATTTCGACATCCCCTTCATGCAGGACCGCCGCGGGCGCTGGCGCGTGGAGACCGACGGATCCTCCGCCGCCCTGGAGAAGCTGCTGGACGGCGAGGTGGGCGCGGCCGTCCTGTGGGAGCCCGACGTGTCGCGGGCGCTGGCCAAGCCCGGCATCGTCAAGCTCATCGGCACCGAGGACACCGAAAGGCTGATCGTCGATATCCTGCTGGTCGGCCGGCGGTTCTCCCGTGAGCACCCGGAGGCCGTGGCGGCCCTGCTCGACAGCTACTTCGAGACCCTCAAGCTCTATCGGGACCGCCCGGGAGAAATGGAGGACGACGTGATGAAGGCCACGGGTCTGAGCCGCGAGCAGGTGCGTGCCATGCTGCGCGGAGTCTCTTGGACGACCTTGGGCGAGAACGCGGTGGTCTGGTTTGGTATTTCCGGCGGGGGGCCCTTCGCCGACGAGGGACTGGAGGAGGCGATCCGAGGCGCCATCCGCATCCTGACCGACAGCGGCGACCTGGACGGCGACCCGCTGCCCGACGGTGACCCCTATCGCATCACGAACCGCCAGTTCGTAGCAGATCTCTCGCAACGCCTGGGTGCAACGGCCGGCGAGGGCGGTGATCGGACGCATCGCTTTCCGCCCCTGGACGATGCGGGCTGGGGGCGACTCGAGGAAATCGGCAGCCTCAAGATGGAGCCCATCGGATTTCGGCGCGGTACCGCCGACCTCGCCTACGAGGGCAAACTGGAGCTGGACCGCCTCGCCGAGCGGCTCGTTTATTACCCCAACTTCCGGATTCTGGTAAAGGGGCACACGGGCATCGCCGGCGACCCCCGGGCCAATCTCGAGCTTTCACAGGATCGGGCCGAGGCCGTGGCCCGCTATTTGATGGTCACCTACGGCATCGACGCCAACCGGCTGCGCATCCTGGGCTACGGCTCCTCCCGGCCATTGCCGCGCCTGCCGGGCGAGTCGGACCGGGCCTACGGCTATCGCCTGCCGCGGGTCGAAGTCACCCTGGCGGCGGAGAACCTCTAAAGATCATGCCCGCCGCGCAGCAGCAGGTCTCCCGCGAGGCCCCCTCCAAACACCAGGACTTCTCCCAGGCCGCCGTGTCCCGCGCCGTGCTGGCAGCCACGGCCCAGAAGCCCTACGTGCTCTACCCCACCGCCGTCGGCATTCTGGGCGCGGCCGCCGCCGTGCTCCTGGGTCCCTCCAGCCTGTTCGTGGTCCCGGCGGTGCTGGGTGGCGCAGTGGGGCTGGGTAGCTGGGCGGTGGACTATTTCCTGCGCCGTGACCACCACGCCTCCGCGTATCTGCAAGACCTTCACCGGGCCTTGAGCGACCGGCGCGGCCGGGCCGTACGTGATCTCGAGCGTGAGCTGAGCGAGATCGGGTCCAAAGACGGCCTGGCGCAGCTCGAGCGCCTGGGGGATAAGCTCGAGGCCTTTCAGGCCCTGTTGGACAAGAAGCTCGATCCCTCGGAGCTGACCCACGGGCGTTACCTGGGAATGGCAGAGCAGGTGTACCTTTCCGGCCTGGACAATCTGCAGCGCATGGTCCATACCCTGGCCAGCATCGAGGCCATCGACGAGGACTACGTCGAATCGCGCGTGCGTACCTTGAAGCGCATCCGCGAGCCGTCGGCGTCAAAAACAGAGGAGCTGGAAAGCCTGCGCGCGCGGCTCGCGCTAAAAGAGGCCCAGCGCGCCAAGGTCGACCACTGGCTCGCCCAGAACGAGCGGGCCATGACCCAGATCGATTCCACCATGGCGGCCATCGCCGCGATGGACACGGTGCGCGGCCACGCCGGCACCGACCTGGAGACCGCCATGCGCGAGCTGGCGGAGCTGGCCCGGCGGGCACCGGATTACAACATCGGTGGCGAGGGGGATTGAAATCGACTGCTACGTAACAAGCGGTAACGGTGGAACCGCTTTGCGCTCCCCCTACAGGATCGCGTTGCTTTTCAACCGTTACCATGTAACTGGATCGCGGCCAGACGAAGCCCCAAAGGGGCGCAACATATCATCCCAGAAATCATCGTCGCAGTGGATCAAGAAACAGGACGACGCCTCTGGGATTGGCGGCTTTGATGTCACGCCCTTTCAGGGCCGATAATTGACCTTGTTTACCCGGGGCGTTGCCCCGGGCTGGTATGTCGCGTCCCTTCGGGGCTCGAGATCGACGCACAGGACAGGAGATGGGGCACATGAGCAACAACAATCAGACCCTGGTTTTCGCCGAGGAGCAGCAGCTTCGCAAGGAGCTGGATGTCGCCGATCCCGAGGCCATTCACGCTGATGCCCAGGCCGATCCTGAGCTGGCTCAGCAGGCCGACGACCTGGTGGCGCGCATCCTGAGCACACCCGCCACAGATGCCGATGCCCAGCACCGCACCAAGGCCGCCATCGAGGCGATGGGCTCCCAGCTCCAGAAGGACGCCGCCCACCGCAGCCAGATGCTCAAGCAGCCGGTGGCCAAGCTCTACGAGCGTAGCGAGGACGGCGGCGAGGTGGCGAATGCCCTGGTGGACCTCAAAATCAAGGTGGAAGAGCTCGACCCCGGCAAATACGACCTGGAGGCCGGCTGGCTCACGCGCCTGCTGGGGCGCATCCCGGGCGTGGGCACGCCGCTCAAGCGCTATTTCTCCCGCTACGAGAGCGCCTCGACCGTGATCGACGCCATCATCCGCTCCCTCAAGGACGGCCAGGAGCAGCTCAAGCGCGACAACATCACGTTGATCGACGACCAGAAGCTGATGCGTGAGCTGACCCACAAGCTGGAGCGGGCGGTGAAGCTGGGTCAGCTCATCGATGCGGGTTTGGAGGACAAGCTGCAGACCGAAATCTCCGAGTCCGACGCCCGTTACAAGTTCATCCAGGAGGAGCTCCTGTTTCCCCTGCGCCAGCGCATCCAGGACCTGCAGCAGCAGCTCCTGGTCAACCAGCAGGGCTTCCTTACGATCGAGATGATCATCCGCAACAACAAGGAGCTGATCCGGGGCGTCAATCGGGCGCTCAACGTCACCGTGAGCGCCCTGCAGGTGGCGGTGACCCTGGCCCTCGCCCTGGCCAACCAGCGGATCGTCCTGGAAAAGGTCCAGGCCCTGACCGACACCACCTCCGACCTCATCACGGGCACCGCCGAAAGGCTCAAGACCCAGGGTGCCGCCATCCACAAGCAGGCCAGCGCCACCCAGATCGACATCGACGCCCTGAAGCGAGCCTTCGAGGACGTCCGCGCCGCCCTGGACGACGTCTCGCGCTACCGGCAGGAGGCCCTGCCGAAGATGGCCGAGCGTATCCTGCAGATGGACAAGATGGCCGCCGAATCCGACGAGGCCATCGCCCGGGTCGAGCACGCGGAGCGCGTGGCCAAGGACTTTCCCATCGAGATCATCGACTAATCGAGGAGACCAAGACCATGAAGCGGACCCTTCCCCTGTTATTTATCGCCCTGCTGGGGCTGGCGGGTGCGGCCGATGCCGCCGAGCGTTATCGGGTGGCCTGGTCCCATTACACCGGCTGGGAGCCCTGGGGCTACGCGGACTACGCCGGCATTTTGAAAAAGTGGGCCGACAAGGAGGGCATCGAGATCGAGCTGACCCTGGTCAACGACTACATCGAGTCCATCAATCTCTACACATCTGGTCACTTCGACGCCTGCACCATGACCAACATGGATGCCCTGACCATCCCGGCCGTGGGCGGCGTGGACAGTACGGCGCTCATCGTCGGCGACTTCTCGGACGGCAACGACGGCATCGTCATGAAGAACGGCGCGAGCGTGGTGGACCTCAAGGGCCGCACTATCAATTTGGTGGAGCTGTCCGTGTCCCATTACATGTTGGCCAGGGCGCTGGACATGAACGGACTGTCCGAGCGCGACGTTACGCTGGTCAACACCAGCGACGCCGACATCGCCGCCCTGTTCGCTGCGGACCCCAACGGCGCCGTGGTCACCTGGAACCCGCCCCTGCAGCAAGTGCGCAACGTGCAGGGCGCCGAGCTGGTGTTCGACTCCTCCAAGATCCCCGGCGAGATCATCGACCTGATGGTGGTCAAGACCGATGCCCCGGACAGCCTCGAGAAGGCCCTGGTGGGGGCCTGGTACGAGACCATGACCGTCCTATCCGGAACCGGTAACGTCGCCAAGGAGGCCGTCGAGTATATGGCCGGGGCGGCGGGTGCCACCGTGGCCGAATTCAAGGCCCAGCTGCGCACGACAGCCATGTTTTACGATCCTGCCAAGGCGGCGGATTTCGCCCGCAGCGATAAGGTCAAGGAGACCATGGACTATGTGCGCCGCTTCTCCTTCGACAAGGGTCTGTACGGAGAGGGCGCACCCTCCGCCGACCTGGTGGGTATTTCCTACCCGGACGGAAGCGTCGCGGGCGATGCGAATAACGTGAAGCTCCGCTTCGATGCGGACCACATGGCGGGGGCGGCCACCGCACCGTGACGAAGAGGGCCCCGCGCCTCTGGGGAATCCACGCAAGGACCGGGCGGTTGCTCGCTTGGGCGCTTGCCGTCCTGCCGTTCGCCCTGGTGCTGGGGGTCTACCTGATCGCCTCCGACGCCCGCCACCGGGAGAACCCCAGCGACAAGCTGTTGCCCGGCTTCACCCAGATGGCGGACGCCGTCGAGCGTATGGCCTTTCACGAGGACAAGCGCAGCCGCGAGTACCTGATGTTGAAAGACACCAAGGCGAGCCTGGGGCGCCTGCTGACCGGTGTTACAGTCGCGGCGGTCGCCGGCCTGCTGCTGGGGATCAACATGGGCCTGTTTCCGGGGATGAGCGCGGGCTTTGCCCCCTTCATCACCTTCATCGCCATGGTGCCGCCACTCGCCATCCTGCCCGTCCTCTTCATCGCCTTGGGGGTGGACGAGCTGGCGAAGGTGAGCCTCATCTCCCTGGGCACCTTCCCCATGATTACCAGGGACATCTACCTGACCACACGCAAGCTGCCCGGCGAGCAGATCACCAAGGCCCTCACGCTGGGGGCCAGCCAGCTCGACATCGTCTACCGCATCGTGCTGCCCCAGGTTCTGCCCCGGCTCATCGACACCGTCCGCCTGTCCCTGGGGGCGGCCTGGCTCTTCCTGATCGCCGCCGAGGCCATCGCGTCGACCGACGGTCTCGGCTACCGCATCTTCCTGGTCCGCCGCTACCTGGCCATGGACGTGATCCTGCCCTACGTGCTCTGGATCACCGCCCTGGGATTCGTCTTCGACTGGCTGCTCCGTGCCCTGCTGCGCTGGCGGTTTTCCTGGTATCTGGTGACGAAAGACTGAACGGAGCATTTGCGGTTTACGCTTGCTGCGCTGTGTCGCCCACCTTGACCGACGCTGCGAATGCGAAAGCCAAATCGCGTGCGTTCAGGCAAAAAAAGCGCAAAGTCCTTGTCGAATATATCAATAGCGAAGTACAAAAGGCCGATCCGCCGCCTCATATCGAAATCGCGAATAGACGAAAGATCCCAGATAGGTCGACAACATCAAATACGGCAGTGAACAGCCGGCGCAAGAAAGATACACCAGGATCCAGGCGCGCCCGAATTCTTCTTTCATTCGTTGGTGCCGTCGCCGTCGTTTGGCTCATTACGAGAGTTATCGACTTGCCAAACTCGACAATCGCAACGCAGTCGGTAACAACCGAGCGTATCGCTCGGGCAGATCTGGAGGCAAAAGCCTCGTTTCGCCAGTATCTCGGTTGGAGCGTGAGCCAGCCTGGAGTGAAGCCCGGACGTTATGTGAAGGCGTTGGAAGAAGTCTCGGTTGAGGGATCGACCATGTTTTTGTCGCTCTCCATCAGGGATTACGACGAAGCCGTCAAGCTCTGCAACATGGCCTTCGTGGGTTGGCCGGCGAGGAAAGAAAACGGAATTACGAGGGTGAAAGTCGTACTATCTTCTTCCCGTTACTCCATTCTCGCCGAGTCGACGAGGAAAGCGAGTGGCGAAGAAGTTTGTCGCTGAGCTGCCCGTTTCGCGATCGGGGACTTCGTCGTCTGCGCTACGTGGTCCGACCCGACCGACACACCTGGTCGCCGAGGACGAGCCGGTCAGCCGGGAGAACATCCAGATGCTCCTTTGTCCTTGGACCTCAGTGATCGCAAGAATCGCCCGCCATCCTCGGATCGAAGGTCGTCCCGCGCTCAGGGTCCGCTTCCCGCGTCTCCCGTTTCTCATCGCGTTTTTCCTCGTGGTCACGGCCTGCGGCCATGACAACTCGGACAAGGCGGGCAACAGCGTGGAGGTTTGGGCGCACGCCGGCCAGGAGAGCGAGCGCAGCGTCCTGCTCGCGCAGGTCGCACAGTTCAACGCCCGCGAGGCGGACTGGCAGGTTCGGCTCACGCTGATCCCCGAGGGGAGCTACAACGCCCAGGTTCAGGCCGCGGCCGTGGCCGGCGGACTGCCGGATCTGCTCGAGCTCGACGGTCCCTTCCTCTACTCCTATGTCTGGCAGGGCCGCCTGCAACCGCTGGATCGCCGGCTGCCCGAAGGTCTTCAGGCCGACCTACTGCCGTCCATCATCGAGCAGGGACGCTACCATGATCGGCTCTGGGCGGTCGGCACCTTCGATTCGGGGCTGGGCCTCTACGCCGATCGCGTTCAGTTGGAAAAGGCGGGTATCCGCATCCCCGACCTGAAGATGCCTTGGGACGCGGCCGAGCTCGAGGACGTCCTGGAACGCCTCGCGACCCACGACGCGGACGGTCAGGTGCTCGACCTCAAGCTCAACTATGCGGGAGAGTGGTATACCTACGGCTTTTCGCCGCTGATCCAGTCTGCCGGGGGTGACCTCGTCGACCGCACGAATGCCTCACGCGCCGAGGGCGTACTCGACGGCTCGAGCACCGTCGGGGCGATGCGGCGCATCCAATCCTGGATTCTCCGGGGCCGTGTCGATCCCAACATCGACGACTCGGCCTTCGCCACCCGCCGGGTCGCATTGGCCCTCGGAGGGCACTGGAACTACCCTCGATACAGCGGACGCCTGGGAGACGATTTGCTGCTCTTGCCCCTACCGGACCTCGGGCACGGACCCAAGACGGGCCAGGGCTCCTGGTGTTGGGCGGTGACCGCCGACAGCACACACCCGGAGGGCGCGGCCCGCTTTCTTGCTTTTCTGCTGGAACCGGATCAGGTGCTTGCCATGACCGAGGCTAACGGCGCGGTCCCTGCAACCCGCCAGGCCATCGCCCGCTCGCCGCGCTACCGCCCGGGCGGCCCGCTGGACCTCTTCGTCGAGCAATTGGACGGCGGCTACGCCATCCCGCGTCCCCCGACACCGGCCTATCCGGTGATCACGGCCGAGTTTCAAAAGGCCTTCGACCGGATCCGCAGCGGCGGGGAGGTGCAGGCAGCGCTCCAACGCGCGGCGCGGGTGATCGACTTGGAGATCGAGGACAATCAAGGTTATCCCCTGGTCGGACGTGCCCGAGAGGAGACCATGCGATGAGCGCACCGAGAGCACGGCGCCGATTCAATGACCAGACCTCCGCCGGCCTGCTGCTGGCCGGGCCCGCCATGCTGGGCCTTTTCCTGTTCATCCTGGCGCCCTTTCTGATCGCACTGGCGCTTGCCTTCACCAACCTGCGACTCGGCTCGCCGTTGCCGCTGGAGCTCGTCGGGATCAAGCAGTTCCAGCGCATCTTCACGGACCCTGACTTTCTCCGCGCCTTGAGCAACAACCTCTTGTTCGCATTGACGGTTGTTCCCCTCCAGACCGCCCTGGCCCTGGGCCTTGCGCTGCTCTTGAATCGCGGGCTGCGGGGCACGGTCGCGTTCCGGACTCTGTTCTTCATGCCGGTCGTCTTTCCCATGTCCTTGGTGGCGGTGGTCTGGGTCCTGATCTACGCGCCCGGCCCCGACGGCATGATGAACGGCTTCCTCGATCTCGTGACGCTCGGCGCCTGGGAACCGCGGGACTTCCTGCGCGACCCGACGCTCGCCATGCCGGCGCTGATGCTCCTCTCCATCTGGCAGGGCGCGGGCTTTCAGATGGTGATCCTGCTGGCCGGACTGCAACAGATCCCTCAGGAGCTCTACGAGGCCGCGGCCCTGGACGGCGCCGGGCACTTGGGCCAGTTCCGTCACGTGACGTTGCCGCAGTTGCGCAACCCGCTCATCTTCGTCGTCCTGGTCACCACCATCCTCGCCTTCCGTCTCTTCGATCAGGTTCAGATCATGACTCGGGGCGGGCCAGACGGGGCCACGACCACGGTCATGTACGAGGCGGTGCAGGCGGTATTCACCCGCCAGCAGGTGGCGCGGGCGAGCGCCATGACGGTGGTCTTCTTCCTGTTGGTGCTGGCAGTCACCTGGCTGCAGCGTCGCTTCGCACGCCAGGAGCGTGAGATCGGATGAAAGCGCCGCGCCTCGGCCGAGTGGTCTCCTACCTGGCCTTGACCGGTCTCGCGCTGTTGTTCCTTGCTCCGCTGGCCATGATGCTGGTGGGCAGCCTGAAGCCCAACGAACGGGTCTTGATCGAGGCCGGGACCCTTGCCGCGTTCCTGCCCGTCGGGGCATCGCTGGACAACTATGCGGCTGTCTTCGACCGGACGGACTTCCTGCGTTTCCTGTTCAATTCGGTTTTCATCACCGGCACCATCGTCGCCGCCGGGTTGATCGTCAATGCGCTGGCCGCCTACGCCTTCGCCCGCCTCCGGTGGCGTGGACGCGACCTGCTGTTCAACCTGGTCCTCGCCCTGATGATCTTGCCCTTCGAGGCGATCGCAGTGCCGCTCTTCTATGGCGTCTCCATCCTCGGCCTCCGGGACACCTATATCGCACAGATTCTGCCGTTCATCGCCAACGCCTTCTCCATCTATCTCTTCTATTCCTTCTTCATCGGCCTGCCGCGTGAGCTGGAAGAGGCCGCCAGCCTCGACGGCGCCTCGACCCTGCGGATTTTCTTCGCCGTCATCGTCCCCAACTCGAAACCGGCCTTCGCCAGCGTGGCGATCCTGAGCTTCCTCACCTGGTGGGGCTCCTACCTGTGGCCACTGCTGGTGACCATTGGCCCGGAGGTGCGCCCCCTGCCGGTCGCTATCGCGGGCTTCTACACCCTCCCGCCGCTGCAATGGGGCGATATCCTGGCCTTCGGAACCATGATGGTGGTGCCCGTGCTGGCGGTCTTCCTGCTGTTTCAGAGGTGGTTCGTACGCGGTGTGGCCTCGTCAGCCATCAAGGGGTAATTCTCGGATAGCTCATGTCTTCGATCAACTTCGACCAAGTCACCAAGATCTATCCGGACGGCACCCACGTTATCGACGGACTCGATTTGGACGTCGGCGACGGGGAACTGCTGGTGCTTGTGGGGCCGTCGGGTTGCGGCAAATCCACCGTGCTGCGCATGTTGGCAGGGCTGGAGGAAAGCAGCGGCGGCGAGATTCGCATTGGCGGGCAGGTCGTCAACCACCTGCCGCCGCAGCGGCGCAACCTGTCGATGGTCTTCCAGAACTATGCCCTCTATCCGCATCTGACGGTGCGCGGCAATCTGGAGTTTCCCCTCGAGATGAAGGGCCTGTCGCGGACCGAAATCGACCGCCGGGTGCGGGAAACCGCGGCGATGCTCGACCTCGATGCCTTCCTCGATCGCCGGCCCAAGGCACTCTCCGGCGGCCAGCGGCAGCGGGTGGCCATGGGGCGGGCGATCGCACGCGAGGCCGATGCCTTCCTGATGGACGAGCCGCTCTCCAACCTCGACGCCCGGCTGAGGGTGCAGATCCGCACCGAGATTGCCGCACTCCAGTCGCGGCTCGGTGTCACCACCATCTACGTCACCCACGACCAGGTGGAAGCCATGACCCTGGGGCAGCGGGTCGCCGTGATGCGGGGGGGGAAATTACAACAGGTGGCGCCGCCGTGGGAGATCTATCAACGACCGGCGAATAGCTTCGTGGCCGGTTTCATCGGCACTCCGGGGATGAACCTCGTGCGCGCCCGGTTGGACTCGTCCGACGGAGCGCCCTGCGTTCTCTCGGGCGATTACCGGCAAGCCCTTTCCGTAGAGACGCTGGCACATCAACCGGGCCTCGCTGACCGGACGGGAGAGGAGCTGCTGGTCGGCATTCGCCCCGAGGCCATCGGTTTGGCAGAGGCAGGCGCGACAAACGCACTGACCGCGACCGTGCGGACCGCCGAGTCCTTGGGACACGAAACCCTTCTGCACTTGGATTCCAGCCTGACCACGGTCGCCGCCGACGCGCCCCGCCAAGCGCCCCATGGCGAGCCGCCGGCACTGATCGCGGCGCTGCGCGGCCACCACCCGAGCCGTCCCGGCGACGCTGTCCATCTACAACTCGATCCCGGGGATCTCTATTTCTTCACGCTCGACGGCGAGGCGATTCGCTGAGCAAGAAAAAGTGGCCTTTCGGCCCCTGTCGACGCGACTCCGAAGCGAAGCGATCAGACAAGAAGAGTCTGCGCTACTACCTCGCCAACCCATTGGCGCTGTGCCGGCTAGAGATGACCTTTCAGCGCGATGCTCGGCACAACCCGGCGGCGGCCAGCCGCATTTCGTCGCGGTCTTTGACAAGGCCTCGGCCGCCCGCTTGCCGCTCAGAGGTTCAATCGAAACCCGGATAGGGTGGCGGAACCGCAGGCGTCGTGTCGCAGTCCGCACTGCCGCCGAAGCACCCGTATCTCTGGCCCTGAAGCGAGGGTTCGTAGTTGACGCCGGCCCCTGGCGGCACCTTCGCCATCTGCGGGACGGTCAGCTCGAAATCCGCCTGCTTTTCGAAGATCACCACGAAATCGGAGCCGCCGAAGGCGAAATTGGCGAACTCCCAGCCCTTGTCCGCTGCTGCGCCGAGCTTCACCCAGTCGCGCAATTGGATTGCCGAGACCTGCGCCATACCCATTGGACTGGCCACGACTACGCCATGGTCCGGCGTCTTGATGCCCAGCACCAACCGGGTCTGACCGAACTGCCAGTCCGGCGTATCACGCGGATCATAATAGCTGACGTCAGCCTCGCTGAGCGCGGGTTTCCACTGAGACTTCATGCGTGTCCCGGCCTTGATATGGCGCATGTAGATCAGCTCGCCCGCCACCGGCACATGCAGCCGGTGATAGTTGTTCACGTTCAGAAACTGATGGGTGAAGGTCCCACCGTTGAAAATGCCGGGGTCCAGCTCTCCGAACTCTTGAATGATCGTCTCGTCGGGGCCGCCGGCGATGAGCTCGTGCACATCGTTGTAGAGCTTGCCCTTGATCAGCCGACCCGCTTGAGAAATGGTGTCGTACCCGGTCACGAGCTTGCCGTCGGCGCCGATCGGCCAGGTTCCCATTGAGTTTGAATCGCCCACGGAGACGACGGTCCGCGGATCTTTGTA
>JAJDOL010000134.1 GCA_022340195.1 Chromatiaceae bacterium | reverse complement strand
GATTTGGATTGGAGGAATTCGTTGACCTGAACGAAGCCCCGGTCGTCGACGTCCAATCCCGTCTCCGCCACCCAGGCCGCCGCACCCGCCCAGGTAACCCAGAGAATCTCGTCGAGGGCGAGCCGGAGGCCGTCCGCGCAGTGAATCGTCCCGGGCTCCACGGCGACCACCCGGTGCCCGGTGTGGACCTCGACACCCCGCTCGCGAAGCACGCGCCGGAACTTTCTGCGCACGCGTGGGTTGTGCGTGGGTAGAATCTCGTCTGTGTCCGTCAACAAATGGAACTCGGGAAAGACGCCATCCCGGCCGTCTGCGGATAGCAGCTGACGAAGCCGGTACTGGATCGCCAGCAGAATCTCCACGCCGCCGGCGCCGGCGCCCACGACCCCGATTCGGGTCCGCTCGCCGCGTTCCAGTACCCGTTCCCGCAGCCGCTCCCAGTGGGCGACGAAGCGATCGATGGGCTTGACCGGGACCACGTTCTCGGTCGCGCCTGGTACGGTCGCGGTCACGGGGGTCGAGCCGATGTTGATGGAAAGCAGGTCGTAGGCCACGGGCGGGCGATTGCGGCACAGGACGCGCCTGTTGGCAAGATCCAAACCCACGGCCGCGTCGTTGAAGAACCTGGCGCCCGCGAAACGCGAAAGTCTGCCCAGGTCGATGTGGGTTTCCTCGAAGCTGTAATGCCCGGCGATCAGCCCCGGCAGCATGCCCGAGTAGGGGGTCATGACGTCCTTGCAGATCAGGGTGAGGCGAACCCCGGGAAGGGGCTTCATGCCGAACCGCTTCAGTACGTTGATCTGGCTGTGCCCGCCGCCGACGAGCACCAGGTCCTTGATAATCGGCGAGCTCGTGGACTTCACAGTCAGGAAGCGTCGCTCGGTGCGCAGGTCCGGAAGCCCGCGAATACATCGCGGCGTTCCGGCCCGAAATAATTACGGTAGGTGGCGCTTACCATCCGGCTGCGCGAGGTCCAGGCACCGCCGCGCAACACTCTCGTGTTACCGAACAGGGGTTGGGAGTATTCGCGGTAGGCGTCGGGAGCGAATCCGGGGTAGGGCGCGAAGGTGTCGCTCGTCCATTCCCAGACGTTTCCCAGCATCTGGCGGCAGCCGAACGCGCTGTCGCCGGCGGGCAGGGCGGCGACGTCCACGCACCCGAGCGCCCGCGCGTCGAGATTGGCGCGCTCAGGGGTCGTGGGTTGGTCTCCCCAGGGGAAAAGACGCTTGCGGGCGGAAAGCTCGCCGCCGCTGCCGGTCGGCTCTCCGACAGCAGCCGCCTCCCACTCCACCTCGGTCGGTAGTCGACGCTCGGCCCAATGGCAATAGGCGTTGGCCTCGTACCAGTTGACGTGAATGACGGGCTGATCGGCGGGGAGGGGCCACCAGGTAGCGAAGCGGCGAAAGTACCAGTCGCCCCTGTCGTCACGCTTCCAGTACACCGGATTTTCGGCCTCGACGTCTCGACGCCAGCGCCAGCCCTCGTCGCACCAATGCGCTCGGCGCTGGTAACCGCCGTCCGCGACAAAGGCGAGATAATCCGCATTGGTCACGGGGGCGCGGGCAATTCTAAAGGGTGCCAGGGTCACGGGATGGGCCCACTTTTCGTTGTCGAACAAGAAAAGAGCGTCCGGCGATGAGCCCAGCCAAAAGGTGCCACCCGGGATCTCCACATCGCTGGGCAGGTCACCGGCGGTCGCGTCCGGCGGCAACCCCTCGGCCGCAATGCTCAGCGCCGGTCGGGGGTAGGCCAGTGTCTGCCGCGTCCAGAGAAAGGCCTCGTCGTGCATGTCCTCGTGGAAGGTGGCGAAGCGGTAGATGAAGCTGTCCGTCTGGTCGGCCAGCGCGCCTTGCAGACGCTCGATCAGCGCGTCTTGTACCCGCTGCATGTAATCGAGGGTGTCTTCCGAAGACAGCAGCGGAAGATCCCAACGTCTGTCGTGAGCGATCTTGATCGAGTCGTAGAGGTCGTCCCCGTTTGCGAGAAGCGGTTTATGGTCATAGAGTCGCCGCAGAATAAAATACTCGTAGAACCAGGCCACGTGACCGATCTCCCACAACATGGGATTGACGATGTCGAGCTTTGGTCCGATCAGCTGCTGGTCGTCGAGGCCCTCCAGGAGCTCCAGCGTTCGGGATCGTGCGTCGCGGAGAATTTCAACCAGGTAAGCTGTGGTAACGGACTGGACCATGTTGGGGTGCACAGAGAAGTCGACGACGAAAGAGCATGAAGATTAGCCTGATCACGCCTGCAAAGAAACAATCCAGGGCCGGCAATCGCACGACCGCCGTGCGCTGGGCGCGTATCTTTCAGGAACTGGGGCATTGCGTACGGGTCGCCGTGGATTACGACCATCAGCCGGCCGATTTGATGGTTGCCCTCCATGCCTGGCGGAGCGCCGAATCCATCGTCGCCTTTCGCGAGCGCTATCCGGATCGTCCCCTCATCGTGGCCTTGACCGGAACCGATATCTATCGGTTCCTCGTCAGTCATCCGGAGACGACCCTGCGCTCCATGGAGATCGCCGACGTCTTGGTGTGTCTCCATGACCTGGTGAGCCAGGATATCCCGCAACGGTTTGGCGGAAAATTGGAGGTGATCTATCAATCGGCATTGCCCCTTTCGCGCGCACGCCGCCCGTCCCGCCGTAATTTCGACATCTGTGTGATCGGCCATCTGCGGGACGAGAAGGATTCCCTGAGGACCGCGCTCGCGGTTCGCGATCTCCCGGCGTCTTCCCGTATTCGCGTCATTCATCTGGGCAAGGCGCACAATGCGGACTGGGCGGAGCGGGCTCGGGAGGAGATGACCCTGAACCCGCGTTATTTCTGGCGGGGCGAGGTGCCCGGTTGGGCGGTGCGCAGAGAATTCGTCAAAACCCGGCTGATGGTGCTGAGCTCCGTCATGGAAGGAGGCGCCAACGTGGTGTCGGAGGCGGTCGTTGCGGGCGTTCCGGTCGTTGCCTCGGACATTCCCGGCTCGATCGGACTCCTGGGTGAGGATTATCCGGGCTATTATCCCGTCGGTGACACAGCCGCCTTGACGGAACTTCTGTCGCGCGCCGAGACGGATGGCGGATTCCTCGCGCGCTTGACAAGGGCCTGTCACGACCGGGCCGCCCTGTTTACACCGGAACGGGAGCGCGAGAGCTGGCGCAGCCTGCTGTCGCGTTTCGCCTGAGAGGCTGTGAAAAAATCCAAGATGCGCTCCGACTCTGACATGCCATGGTGAGTTGTATCGACCGACCACAAGATAAGGCGACTTGGCGGGTAGAAGCCACAGGAT
>JAJDOL010000128.1 GCA_022340195.1 Chromatiaceae bacterium | reverse complement strand
CTGAAGGCACCGCCGGCGTTGGCACCCACCACGATATTGATGCAGGAGAGGGAGACGAAGCGCGGGTTGTCCCGCCCCACCGCCAGCACCACCGCGCACATGAGCAGCGCCGTGGTCAGGTTGTCGGCCACCGGCGAGATGAAGAAGGCGAGCGTCCCGGTGAGCCAGAAGAGCTTGCGGTAAGAGAAGCCGGAGCGCACCAGCCAGGCGCGCAGGGCATCGAACACCAACCGCTCGTCCATGGAGTTGATGTAGGTCATGGCCACCAGCAGGAACAGGAAGAGCTCCGAATACTCCAGGATGTTGTGCCGCACCGCCTCTTCGGCGGCGTGGGGCAGGCCGTGATTGGCATAAACCACCGCGATCATGGCCCAGATGACGCCAGCCGCCAGCAGCACCGGCTTGGACTTGCGCAGGTGGGTGAATTCCTCGGCCATCACGAACCCATAAGCGACGACGAAGATGACCAGGGCCATTATGCCCACGAGGTGGCCCGTGAGATCCAGTTGATCCCCGCCGGCGGCAGACGCCCAGGCGGCCTCGGGAAATACGCCGACCAGGATCAACAGCGGCAGCACAGCGGCTAGATACTTCTTCAATTTCCCCTCCTAATTCTTCTTCAACAGAGATACGGATTAAAGCAAAAAGCGCCTGAGAAGGCGCGATCATTCGCCAAGTCCCCTGCCACCTTTTCGGTCTGCGTCGCCGCTGGTGGGCTGGTGTAAAGGACGGATCAGGGAACGCTGCCCTGTTCCCCCCGCCCCCCTCGAAGACTGCTGACGAGTAACAGGACCACACCCAGGGTGATGGCACTGTCGGCGACGTTGAACGCCGGCCAATGCCAGTCGCCCACATGGGCGTCGATGAAGTCTACTACGCGGCCAGTGTGGATACGGTCCATGAGATTTCCCACCGCGCCACCGAGGACAAGGGCCAAGGCGGCAGCCATCAAGCGCTCGCCGGGCCCCAGTCGCAGCAACCAGACTACGAGTACGACCGACATGACCAGGGCGAAGCCGGCAAAGAGCCAGCGCTGCCAACCCCCCGCATTGGAAAGGAAGCTGAAAGCCGCCCCATCGTTGTACATCAGGGTGAAGTTCAGCAGCGGAGCCAGCGACAGGGGCCGGTAAGGATCGAGCATCGCCTCGGCGAGCCACTTGGTCGCCTGGTCGAGCGCCACCACCAAGGTAGACAGCCAGAGCCAACGAGCCATGGTCGGGTTTGCTATCAGCCGCATTCTGTCTTAGGCGTAGCGCCGAGCCTCGCCCGCGCCCGTGACATTATCCACACACCGACCGCACAGCTCCGGGTGCGCGGAATCGGCCCCCACGTCTTCGCGATGGTGCCAGCAGCGCACGCACTTGGGATGCTCCGAGGAGCTGACTCGAACCCCGAGCTGCGGATGCTCGGTTGCAATGACATCGGTAGGCCGCTTCTCCCAGGGATGGAGTCGAACCTCCGAGACGATTAGAACGAAGCGAAGCTCGTCTCCTAACTCGTTCAACGTATTGCGCCAGCCCTCGTCGCAATAGAGATCCAACTCGGCGTCGAGTCCAGATCCGATCAGCCCCGCTTTTCGTTTACTTTCCAAGGCTGGGCCGATTGCCATGCGGGCTTCCAAGACCATCTCCCAAAATAAAGAGCTGTAGCTATGGTTTGTCGGCAGATGAAAAAGTCCGCCATACCATTCCGCAGTGAACACACTGGGCATCCGCTTGCCGGGAAGGAAACCCCAGATCTCGTCGGCGGTGAAGGACAGGATGGGCGCTAGCCAGCGCACCATTGCCTCGGCTACGTGGTACATGGCCGTCTGGCAGGAGCGTCGGGGCAGGCTGTCTGCCCGTGTTGTGTACTGACGGTCCTTGATGACGTCGAGATAGAAGCCTCCCAAGGCTACCGCGCAGAAGTTGTGGACCTTCTGATAGATGAGATGGAACTGGTAGTCCCGGTAGGCCCGAACGATTTCCTCCTGGAGTGCATGAGCCCGATCCACGATCCAACGGTCCAGCTCGATCATCTGGTCCTCGTCGACGAGGTGAAATGCCGGGTCGAAGCCGTTCAGGTTGGCGAGCAGGAAACGGTTGGTATTACGGATACGCCGGTAGGCATCGGCGGTGCGTTTGAGGATCTCGTCCGAGACGCTCATCTCGGCCCGGTAGTCGGTGGCCGCCACCCACAGGCGGATGATGTCTGCCCCCAGCGTCTTCATCACGTCCTGGGGCCGCACCACGTTGCCCTTGGACTTGGACATCTTCTCGCCCTTGGCGTCCACCGTGAAGCCGTGGGTCAGCACTTCCCTGTAGGGCGCGCGGTCATTCATGGCCACCGAGGTGAGCAGTGAGGACTGGAACCAGCCGCGGTGCTGGTCGGAGCCCTCCAGGTACAGGTCCGCCGGCGTGCGCAGGCCCGCGCGGTGCTCCAGCACGCAGGCATGGGTCACACCCGAATCGAACCAAACATCCAGGGTATCGTGGACCTTCTCGTAGTGGGCGCCCTCCTCCTCGCCGAGCAGGTCCTTGGGCAGGAGCTCGAACCAGGCGTCGACGCCCTTTTGCTCCACCCGCTCGGCCACTCGCTCGATGAGGGCCGGGGTATCCGGGTGCAGCGCGCCGCTTTCCTTGTGGACCAGCAGCGGGATGGGCACGCCCCAGGTGCGCTGGCGGGAGATGCACCAATCCGGACGATTGCGCACCATGCCCTCGATGCGGGACTCTCCCCAATCTGGCATCCAGCGCACCTTGGCGATCTCGCGCAGGGCGGCCTCTCGCAGACCCCGCTTCTCCATGCCGATGAACCACTGGGGGGTAGCGCGGAAGATGATGGGGGATTTGTGGCGCCAGCAGTGAGGATAGCTGTGGCCGACACGGGACTCCCGCACCAGTGCACCCCTCGCCTTGAGGGTATCCACAACCTTCTCGTTGGCGCTGAAGACGTGCTCGCCGGCAAACAGGGGCGTCCCCGGCAGAAAGCGACCGTCGCCGCCCACCGGGTTGTCCACCGGCAGGTCGTAGCGCAGCCCGACCACATAGTCCTCCAGACCATGACCGGGGGCCGTGTGGACGGCGCCCGTGCCCGCCTCCAGCGTCACGTGCTCGCCCAGGATGATGGGCACCTCCCGGTCGTAGAAAGGATGCTGGAGCCGGAGCCCCTCGAAGGCGTCGCCCCGGCCGTAGCAGATGACCTTGTACTTCTCGATTCCATAGCGGTCCATGGTGTCCTTGAGCAGCCCCTCGGCCAGAATCAGGCGCTCGCGGCCGTGCTCGCCGGAGGTCTGGACCACCACGTACTCCAGCTCCGGGTTGAGGGCCACCGCCTGGTTGGCGGGCAGGGTCCAGGGCGTCGTAGTCCAGATCAGGACCGACATGGGACCGTCCCCGTGACCGTCCGGCACCGAATGGCAGCGCGCCAGCACCGACTCCTCGTTCAGCACCGGGAAGCGCACATCGATGGAGATGGACTCCTTGTCGGCGTACTCCACCTCCGCCTCCGCCAGGGCCGAGCCGCAATCAATGCACCAATGCACCGGTTTGTAGCCCTCCTGAACATGGCCCTTGGTGACGATGCGGCCCAGGGCGCGGACGATGTCGGCTTCGAAGCGGAAGTCCATGGTGAGATAGGGTCGCTCCCAGTCCCCCAGAACGCCCAGGCGCTTGAAGTCCGTACGCTGGCCATCCACCTGCCGCGCCGCATAGTCGCGGCAGGCCTGGCGGAACCGGGCCGGGCTGATTTTTGCGCCGGGCTTGCCCTTCTTCTTCTCCACCTGCAGCTCGATAGGCAGGCCGTGGCAGTCCCAGCCGGGGACGTAGGGCGCGTCCATCCCGTCCAGGGTCCGCGACTTGACGATGATGTCCTTTAGGACCTTGTTGACGGCGTGGCCGATGTGGATCTCCCCGTTGGCATAGGGCGGACCGTCGTGCAGGATAAACTTCTCCCTCCCCGCCGAGGCCCTACGGATCTGCCCATAAAGGTCCATCTCTTCCCAGCGCTCGAGCATTCGGGGCTCGCGTTGTGCAAGGTTTGCCTTCATCGGGAAAGCGGTCTTCGGAAGGTTTAGGGTGTCTTTGTAGTCGGCCACGGAGCTTTCTCTGTCGGTACGTTTTCCTTATCTCCCACGCGCCGCGTGAGAGACCGACGCAAGCTTAAAGCTTTTGTCGCCTGCAGTCGCGGATTCTCACGATCCGGGACAAAACCGGTCGTTCGGGAATAGGGTACTAGGAGGTCTCCGCTCAAGACACACGTAAGGTCTCGCTTGTGCAACCTTGCTGGCCGTCATTCGCACTGCTAAAGTGCTTACTTTAAAGTGACACAAACGGGGTCGAAATGGAAGTCTCGGCGAAAGAGTTACGTCAAAAGACGCGCCTGCTGCTCGATGCGGTCGAGCGGGGAGAAGAAGTGACCATCACCTATCGCGGTCGCGCAAGGGCCCGGGTCGTGCGCATGGACAAGGGTCAGAATCGGGCGGAATCCGCAAGCGAGAACGAGTTGTTCGGCCTCTGGGCTGATCGGGAGGATCTCGCCGATCCGCAGGCCTGGGTCCGGACACTGCGACAGAGCCGCCATCCGTGATCGTCGATACGGACGTACTGATCTGGTATCTGCGTGGTAGACGAGAGGCTGCCGACTTCCTCGATGCCCATTCCCCGGTTCGACTGTCGGCCGTGACCTACATGGAGCTGGTACAGGGGATGCGCAACGCCGACGAGTTGCGAGCCTTGCGAAGCACCCTGGCCGGTGGCCGCTGGCAAGTGCTGCCGATAACGGAGGCAATTTCCACGCGGGCGATGACCTATGTCGAAGAGCATTTCCTCTCCGGATCGCTTCAGATGGCCGACGCCCTGATCGCCGCGACCTGCATTGAGCACGGAGAGCGGCTGGCGACTGGAAACCTCGAGCACTATCGGATGATCGCGGAGCTTTCAACTAAACCGTTCCGGCTTGAAGATTACTAACCGCGGGAGGAATCATACGCCTTATATATCTTGTCACCTGCAGCCCGTAGGGTGCGGCCTCGCCGCACCGAAAGCCCGTAGCACGGCCCCGTCGCGACAGATACGGCTGTCCCCATCGGGAACGAACTTTGACCAAATGATTAGGCACCGGCATGTCATTTTTTAGTATGGCGAATCCGATCGCGCTGCGACATGGCCGCGCCTACGTCGTGGTCAGCCGTCGGGCGCGGTCGAACCACTCCTTTTGCAACCGTTTTCGCCTGTATCGGGGTACGGCGAGGCCGCAGCCTACTCCCTGTTTCCTGTCTCTTTCCGCAGGTACTCCTTTGCCGCCAAGGTATCCCGGTCGAT
>JAJDOL010000116.1 GCA_022340195.1 Chromatiaceae bacterium | reverse complement strand
CGAGGGGAACCTGTTGGAGCTCTCGGTGGAGGCGGCACGCGCGCGCGCGAGCCTGGGTGAGATTTCCTATGCCATCGAGAAGGTCGTCGGGCGCCACAAAGCGGTTATCCGCTCCATCAGCGGTGTCTACAGCAGCGAGTTTGGTGAGAAGGAAGAGGTCGCGACGGTCCGCAGGATGGCCGACGAGTTCGAGGAGAAGGAGGGGCGCCGGCCGAGAATTCTGGTGGCCAAGATGGGTCAGGACGGCCATGATCGGGGCGCCAAGGTGATCGCAACCGCGTTTGCCGATCTCGGTTTCGACGTTGATATCGGGGCCTTGTTCCAGACACCCGACGAGGTCGCTCGTCAGGCTGTGGAGAACGATGTTCATGTGGTTGGAATGAGCTCCCTGGCGGCGGGTCACAAGACCTTGCTGCCGCAGTTGGTCGAGGAGCTCAAGAAGCTGAACCGCGAGGACATCATGGTCGTGATCGGTGGCGTGATTCCCGCGCAGGACTACCAGTTCCTGTACGACGCCGGGGCATCGGCAATCTTTGGTCCGGGAACCGTGGTTCCCATCGCCGCGCAGAAGGTTTTGGAAGAGCTCGACCAGCGGCTCGCCGCTTGATGCGGTACGAATTATCGCGCCTTCGGGCGCGATGGGAGATATTGTGTCGGATAAGAGCACGAAGCCCGAATGGGCACCGAAAGATGCCGGCTCGGAGTTCACCACCAAGGTGATGCGTGGCGTGTCAGGCGGGCATGACGGCATGCCGGGGCAGGCGGGAGCCCAGGCCCGGTCGGCCGCTGGATCTCCACGGCGCCGGCGCCTGAGCGTAGACGAGTATGTCGAAGGTGTGCGGGGGGGTGACCGTAACGTCCTCGGCCAGGCCATCACGCTGGTGGAGAGCAACGCCCTCGCGCACATGGAGACGGCCCAGGAGGTGCTGCGCCGGGTGCTCCCCCATTCCGGCCGGTCCATTCGGATCGGCATAACCGGCGTACCCGGTGCGGGCAAGAGCACCTTCATCGAAGCCATGGGCCTGTATCTTTGCGAACAGGGCCATCGGGTGGCCGTGCTGGCTGTGGATCCAAGCAGCAAGGTGACCCGTGGCAGCATTCTCGGCGACAAGACCCGCATGGAGCTGCTCTCCAGGGACGAGCGGGCCTTCATTCGTCCCTCGCCGTCGTCCGGGACCCTGGGCGGGGTGACCCGGAAGAGCCGCGAGACCATCCTTGTCTGCGAGGCGGCGGGCTTCGACGTGATTCTCGTCGAGACGGTGGGTGTCGGACAAAGCGAGACCACCGTGCGCTCCATGGTCGATTTCTTCCTGCTTGTGATGATTGCGGGTGCGGGGGACGAGCTGCAGGGGATCAAGAAGGGAATCATGGAGCTGGCCGACGCCCTGCTCGTCAACAAGGCCGACGGAGACAACAAGCCCCGTGCCAAGGCGGCCAAGCTCGAGTACAACCGTGCCCTCCACTATCTGGCACCGGCAACCGACGGCTGGCAGACGCGTGCCTACGCCTGCTCCTCCTTGACCGGCGAGGGAATCCCGGAGGTGTGGACCGTTGTCGAGGACTTCCGCAAGAAGACCACTGATTCCGGGGTTCTCGAGAAACGGCGCCGAGCCCAGACCATGGACTGGGTCTATTCGATGGTCGAGGAGCATCTGCGCTCGAGCTTTTTCAAGCATGCGGGGGTCGAGCGCATCCGTGCCGAAATCGAGCACGAGGTCATGTGGGGGCGTATCCCACCAACGGTTGCGGTCCAACGCCTGATCAACGAGTTCGAGGGTAACGGCGACGGATGAGCCGCGACGCGGTCTTGCGGCATCGGGTGGGCGCATGAAAGTCGGGATCCTCGCCGGAGGCTTGGGGACCCGCCTGGCCGAGGAGACCGAGCTTAAGCCCAAGCCCATGGTGGAGATCGGCGGTCAGCCGATCATCTGGCACATCATGATGCACTACGCCCATTACGGGTACGATGAGTTCGTCGTTGCTCTCGGCTACAAGGGCGAGCATATCAAGCGTTGGATTCGCGAATTTTCCTCCCTGCACAGCGACATGACGGTGCGCACCGGCACCGGCGAGGTTACCCTTCACGACCGGCACAGCCACGACTGGCGCGTGGACCTGATCGACACGGGGCAGGGTACGGCCACGGGCGGGCGTATCAAGCGCTTGGCACCTTGGCTGGGAGATGGGACCTTCATGCTCACCTGGGGGGACGGCGTCTCGGACGTGGATCTGGATCGGCTGCTCGCTTTCCACCGTGCCCACGGCAGGCTGGCCACCATGACGGCTGTGCGCCCCCCGGCCCGTTTCGGACACCTGGAGATCGACGGTGACCGCATAAGCCGGTTCGACGAGAAACCTCAGACCAGCGAGGGCTGGATCAACGGCGCCTTCTTCGTGCTCGAGTCGCGGGTGATCGATTACATCGAGGGCGACGACACTCAGTGGGAACGGGAACCCCTCGAACGACTCGCCGCCGACGGCCAGCTCATGGCTTACAGGCACGAATCCTTTTGGCAATGCATGGACACGGTGCGGGACAAGAAGTTGTTGGAAAAGCTGTGGCAGGAGGGCTCACCGCCCTGGAAGACCTGGAGGTAGAATACTTACCTGTGGGTTTTCGGCCCTCGAGCACGCCCCCCGCACTCCAGTCGTTGTTGCCGCTCCTCGCAATAGGACTGGCTATTACTCGTCGCGGCGCCTAGCCCTGGGGCACGGGAAACCCACTCGGCAAACCGAAAACCCACATGCGAGGGGTATATGCGCGTTTTGGTCACGGGACATAAGGGATACATAGGGACCGTTCTGGTCCCGATGCTGCAGGAGCGCGGCCACCAGGTATCCGGCCTGGATACCGATTATTTTGCGCGTTGCCTTTTTGCCGGCGAGTTGCCGGACGTCGCTGGTACTCGCAAGGACATCCGCGATGTGGATGCCGAGGATGTGGCCGGATTCGACGCCGTCATACACCTGGCGGGTCTGTCCAACGACCCCCTCGGCGACTATCGTCCCCACCTGACCGAGGACATCAACGAGAAGGCGGCAGTCGCGCTCGCCAGGCTTGCCAAGGCGTCCGGCGTGCAGCGCTTCCTGTTCGCCTCCTCCTGTAGCAACTACGGGGCCGGTGGCGCTGACTTCCTTGATGAGGCGGCCGCGTTTAACCCGGTGACCCCTTACGGTATGTCCAAGGTCAAGGTCGAGGCCGCGCTTCACCAGCTCGCCGACGCGGACTTCTCGCCGACCTATCTTCGGGCGTCCACCGCCTACGGCGTATCGCCGCTGCTGCGCTTCGACCTGGTCGTGAATAATCTCACCGCCTGGGCCTTCACCACGGGGCTCGTCTATCTCAAGAGCGACGGTTCGCCTTGGCGCCCGGTGGTCCATGTCGAGGATATCGCCTGCTCCTACATCGCGGCCCTGGAAGCCCCCCGCGACACAGTCCACGACCGGGCCTACAACGTGGGCACCACCGCGGAAAACTACCAAATCCGCGAGCTGGCGGAGATCGTCAGGGACATAGTTCCGGGTTGCCGTATCGACTATGCCCCGGACGCGGGTCCCGACAAGCGCTGCTACCGGGTCGACTGCAACCGTATTGCGCGGGAGCTTCACGGCTTCAAGCCTCAGTGGACGGCCAGGCGCGGCGTCGAGCAGCTCTACGAGGTCTACAAGCGGGTGGGACTGACCCTGGAGGAGTTCGAGGGGGAGCGGTATATGCGCATCGCACACGTCAAGAAGCTGGTCGAGGACGGCCTGCTGGACGAGGAGCTGCGTTGGCAAGAGCCGGAAGGCGGCTAGTCAATGGCGAGAATCGATGCCTGTCGCTCCTGCGGCCACGCCGACCTGGCGCCCATCCTGGATCTTGGCTGCACGCCCCTGGCGGATCGCCTGCTCACCAGAGCGCAGCTCGACGAGTCGGAGCCGGTCTATCCCCTCAGGGTTGTGTTTTGTTCCGAATGCGGTCTTCTGCAGATCGACGAGACTGTGCCCCCGGAAATCCTTTTCTGTGAGGATTATCCCTACTTCTCCTCCTTCTCCGACTTCCTTCTTCGCCACTCGCGGGAAAATGTGCTCGAGCTGATCGAGTCCCGCGGCCTCGGAGCCGACAGCCTGGCGGTGGAGATCGCGAGCAACGACGGCTATCTGCTCAAGAACTACCTGGAGAAAGGGATTCCGGTGCTCGGTATCGATCCGGCCGACGGCCCGGCCCGGGAGGCAGAGAAGATCGGTGTAGCGACCCTCAAAGATTTCTTCACCGCCGACCTTGCAACGAAGCTGGCAGCCCAGGGACGCCGCGCCGACATCATTCACGCCAACAATGTGCTCGCCCATGTCGCGGACACCAACGGCTTGGTGCGGGGCATTGCGACCCTGTTGAAGGACTCGGGTGTGGCGGTCATCGAGGTCCCCTACGTCAAGGACCTGATCGACCACTGCGAGTTCGACACCATCTACCATGAGCATCTGTGCTACTTCTCTGGGACGGCGCTGGATAACCTGTTCCGGCGTCACGGACTCTATCTCAACGAGGTGCGGCGCCTGGGCATCCACGGCGGGTCCTTGCGCCTGTATCTGGAAAAGACCGAGAAGGTCGGTGAATCCGTAGAAGCCCTCCTCGCCTTGGAGCTTAGGGAAGGTGTGGACAGTGTCGACTTCTATCGGGACTTTGCCCGCAAGGTGGCGGGGGTCAAGGCGGAACTGCTCGCCCTGCTTCGTGGGCTGCGGAAAGCTGGAAATACGGTTGCCGCCTACGGGGCCGCGGCGAAGGGGGCTACCCTGATCAACTACGTCGGCATCGGCCGGG
>JAJDOL010000110.1 GCA_022340195.1 Chromatiaceae bacterium | reverse complement strand
AAGCAAAACAGAGGCTTTCTGCTAGTTTTCAAAAATCCGCGAACTTTGCGCCTCTGAGCATCTTTCTGGGGTGAATTTTGACGAATTCGCCCTGTAGATCGTCTAAAAGCGGCCAAAATCATCGCAGGTAAGCCGAAAGATGCCAGTTAGCTCACACCTATGCTGAGAATTGTAACAGCAAGCTACAACTCTCTGTTTTTCCTGAAAAACAGCAGCATGTCAAAATCTAACTAATTGATTTGTTACGCAATGCTTGGCGGGACTTTCCGCACAAATTGCACGCCCTAGCCCGCTCCCGCTACGCGACTGCCGTGAAGACACCAGGGCTCCCTGGCCGAGCATCTCGTGGCGCGTGTTGGGTCAGAACGGTGCTGCGGGGTTATTGGGGACCAAGCCTTCGATCCTCGAGATATCGCATGAAGTCGGACATGGGGAGCCAGCGCCCGATTCTCTTTGCGCAGCCCGGACACTGAACGTCACCGCAACGTCGAGAAAGCCATAGGACGTCCCGGATTTCCTGTCGAATCGTCGAAACGGCCCGGGACGAGTGTCCCGGGCCAGTTGCCATCAGGCGGCTTCGGAAGCCCGGACCTCCGGAAAATCGATGTCGGTCTTGGCAACCTCGTTGAGGTAGTTCGTGAAGCTGTTCTCAGCAACGAGGCTGATGATCTCCACGATCTGTGCATCGGTGAAACCAGCAAGGCGCACCGCGGCGATGTCGGCGTCGCTGACGTGTCCCCGCTCGCGTGCGACTTTGGTCGCGAAGCTCACCGCAGCACTCGCCTTCACATCGCTCGACGTGCCTTTGCGATTCAGCGCGATTTCCTCCGCACTGATCTTCGCCAAGCTCAACCCGAGGTACGTGTGGGCAGAAAGGCAGTAGTCGCAGCCGTTCACCTGCGCAACCGCCAGCGCGATGCGTTCGCGCGTCTTGACGTCGAGACTCCTGGACAGGGCACCCTGGAAGCTGGTGTAAGCACCCAGCGCTGCAGGGCTGAGGGCGATCAGGCGGTACAGGTTTGGGACTGTGCCGAGCTGTTTCTGAACAGTCTCAAGCGTGGCCTTCGAAGCCTGCGGGACACTGTCGAGAGACGGGATGGAAATGCGTGACATGGAGTTTCTCCTTTTTTGAGTTGCCGCTTGTTTCGGGCGGGTTGGTGATTTCCGCCAGCCACCGGGCTAGCGCAGAGAACCGCCGGCCTCGGCGGTTATTCGGGCGTACGATTGTTGAATTACAAAGGCCGTGCCAGGACGTAATAGTTATAACAATCAGTCAGATAGGAAAATTTGCGCGTCTCAAGAATCTGTGGAACACAAAAAGTTGCGGCTCAATTCTCAACAACTTGAGGAGGGGCACATGACCGCGTGGCGGTTTCAAGATGCTCCCACGTTGCTGACAGTTGGCCTGTGCGCACCCTCGGTGCGTGAATCGAGGGACCCGATTTCCACCCAGTAGGAACTGGCTACCTACTTCACATCGCAATCGGTTGACGTTCGTGAGCTCGTCCGTGGAAAACGCACTCGCGGAAAAATGACCAAGAAAAGCGGTGACTGGTACGACGGGCAGTAGCGAGGAACTCTTCCCGACGGGAAAGGAGAAGCGAAGATAAACGGAAAGACTTACAAACGCAGCCGGGCTCGCGGTGCCTGCAGGACAGCCAGGGCCGGATAGTCTGGAGCAGCGCGCCCCATGAATGCCCTTAGCGCTATCGGGCAACATCGATATGTAAGTGCGACCCAGACCAGGCAAGAAAAGCCCTGCCCCGCGCATTGGGAGGGGGCTCGTCGCAAAGGCTTGACTAGCGAGAGGGGGCGGGCCAATTCCCGCCCCTGCCTTCAACGAACACCTCAGTACTGAAGGTCCGGGCTGCCGGAAAATCCCATGTAGATGTCCGGGTTGTCGCCGCTGTCTGTCGGGCCGCTGAAGTCGACTTGGAACAGATCGGGGTTGCCGTCCGCCCAGCCGTGGTAACGCTCGACGCTGTCGCCGATGCTCGGCTGTACGCCAACGAAGTCCGCGGCGCTCAGGCGTTCCGCGGACAGATCCGAGTTCCCTTCGCCCAGGTCGTAATAGATATCGAACGCGCTGACGTTTGCGGCGAATAGAGCTGCAGCTATGGTGGTAATGGTTTTCATCGTCATCTCTCCAATAGGTTGAGTTTCACGTCGTGGTTCGAACGACGCTTCGGGTTATACGAAGGGAGAGGCCCCGGGTAACCGGACGGCGCCACGCCTACCGCTGGTCCAGCGAAGAAGGCGAGCCTCCAGGCGGGCGCACAGCGGCAACCACAACCAGACAAGAAGGGCAACCGTGCAGGTCAGATCCGCGAGCTGAAGCCCGTCCGTCAGCAGACCGCCCGCTGTCAGGGCGAAGATCAGCATCCGGTTCATGTTGACGAGGAACCTGCGTTGCCTGGCGTTCATGTTGGCTTCTCCTGTCGTACGCTCCATCTATCGCACGGGCCATGCCAAACAAGTGATTCCTTTAAATACAACAAGTTGCCGATATCAAGGCGCTCCGAAAACTTGTGGAACACAGAAATCCGTGGCCTAATCCTCAAATACCTGAGGAGGTGCCCATGACCGAATGGCTGTTCGCGGATGCGCCTACACTGATCGCGGGGCTGGATGAGGCGCTGATTTGTCGCCAGGCCAGCCGAGGTTGGCGCGAGCGCCTCGGACTGGCCGGGGCAGATGATCTGCCGGCGGTGCCACTGGGCGGGCTGTTCGCGTTGGAAGGCTGCTCGGGATTGCCGGATCAGCTGGGTCAGGTGCTGCGCGACGGCAGCCCCTTACAGGACATCCCCGTGTCGCTGAAAGGCCAATCCGAGATTACCCAGGGACTGCTCTCGGCCTGGCGACCCGTGCAAGAAGGCGGTCGGGTTCGGCTGATGCTAGCCGCGACCTGCAGTGAGGAGCTAGACCTGGCCTTGGAAGATCTGCGGAACCTGCGAACGAGACACGAACTGATCCTCGACGCCGCGGGCGAAGGGATCTATGGCCTCGACAGCGAGGGCAGGACCACTTTCGGCAACGCCGCGACCATGGACATCCTGGGCTGGAATCCGCAGCACATCTTGGGAATGGGGGCGCACGAGGTGCACCACCACACCCACGCAGACGGCTCGTCCTATCCGCGCGAGGAATGCCCAATCTACGCGGCACTAAGGGACGGTGAGGTGCATCGCGTGGACGACGAGGTGTTCTGGCATACCAACGGATCCGCCGTTCCCGTCGAGTACACCAGCACCCCGATTTGGCAGGATGGCAAGATCCAGGGGGCGGTGGTGGTCTTCAGGGACATCTCGGAGCGAAAGGAAATAGAGCAGCAACGCGAAGCGGCCTATCGGGAGATCAAGGTACTCAAGGAACAGCTGGAGCAGGAGCGTGACTATCTACGCGAGGAGATCAAGATCACCTCGGACTTCGGGGAGATTATCGGCGCAAGCCAACCGCTGGAGCGGACGTTGGCACAAATCGAGGCCGTGGCCGCCACACCCGCCAGCGTGCTGATTCTCGGCGAGTCTGGCGTCGGCAAGGAGATGATCGCGCGCGCTATCCATGCCAAGAGTGACCGGGCCGACAAACCACTGGTCAAGGTCAATTGCGCCTCGATTCCGGGTGAACTGTTCGAGAGCGAGTTCTTCGGCCATGTCAAAGGCGCATTCACCAGCGCCCACCGCGACCGGGTCGGGCGCCTGCAGCTGGCCCACGGCGGGACCCTGTTCCTGGACGAGGTCGGCGAGATTCCCTTGAGTCTGCAGAGCAAGCTGCTGCGGGCGTTGCAGGAACGCGAGCTCGAGCGCGTCGGAGATGACCGGACCATCAAGGTGGACGTGCGCGTGGTCGCTGCCACCAACCGTAACCTCGAAGAGGAAGTCAAGGCCGGACGGTTTCGGGAAGACCTCTTTTATCGCCTGAGCGTCTTTCCAATCGAAGTTCCGCCGTTGCGGGAGCGACCCGGGGATGTCGCCCCGCTTGCCGAGCACTTCCTCGAACGTGCTTGCATGGAGCTGGGTCGCGAGCCCTTGCGGCTTTCCCAAAGTCAGGTCGAGAGCCTGCGGCGCCACCGCTGGCCAGGAAATATCCGCGAGCTGAAGAACGTAATCGAGCGCGCCGTGATACTCAGCACGGGCGGGCGGGCGCGCTTGGATCTAGCGATGCCAAGCAATTCGACCGACTACTCGGACCCGATCGAAAGCGGCCAGGCAGAGCAAGCCGGCTTTGTTACGGACGCGGAAATCCGGGCGCGGGAGAAGGCGAATATACTCGCCGCTCTGCGGCACACGCATTGGCACGTCTGGGGAAGCGGAGGCGCGGCAGAATTACTGGGGCTGAAGCCATCCACTTTGGCTTATCGGATGAAAACGCTCGACATTCGCAAAGAGCCACCTGATTCTTAACGGGGCTCAGC
>JAJDOL010000089.1 GCA_022340195.1 Chromatiaceae bacterium | reverse complement strand
CGCCCCCGTCCGTCGTTCTCGAGTAGCTGAAGCCGCAGATGGGGCCCTTTGTGCTCACCCGTCACGATATCCAGGTCACCGTCTCCATCCATGTCGGCGGTATCCAGGCTGTTGAGTGAGTACTCCGTCAACAGCCGCTGCCGTGGCCACCGAGCGGAAGCTGCATCCGCCGGCTGCCGAAACCAGTACAGACCCGCATCGGGAGTTTGCCCCGGGACGCTCTCCTCCGTCACCACGACATCCGTCTTACCATCACCATCGATGTCACCCGCCTCGACCCTGTCCACGGGCAGAGACGCAGTCGCGCCGATGATGTGGCGAGACCAGGCCCGTCCGCCGCGACCCGGGTTCTTCCACCAGGCAACATACTCCGAGGCGTTGGCGGCGACGACGTCGAGCAGGCTGTCGCCGTCGACGTCGGCGATATCGAGCCCTTCGACCGAGGCATCTTCTGCTATCAGGGTTCTCGGCCAGGGAGTCGAGCTCGGGTCTGTCGGGATCTGGAAGTAGTAGATCCCCTTGCCGCTGGCGAGGACGATCTCCGGTTTGCCGCCGGGCACCAACTGCCCTGCGGCAAAGCCTTGGCTGTTGATGTGCCCGGTTCTCGGCGCCTCGGCGACCTTTGTTGCCGTCCAGGTATTCCCGCGACCGTCCGCGGCTTCGACCCAATAGACGTCCGGAAGTGCCTGTGCGATCAGGTCCCCGTTCGCATCGCCGTCGACGTCCGTGACCAGTATCGCGTCCAGGTTGCGACCGAGGTCTATGCGGGGCCAAGGGTCCGTCATGTCCCCACCGGGATTGCGATAGAAGTAACGCCCGGAGACGATGTCGAGATACCCGTCTCCGGTGAGGTCTCCCAGTGCCAGCCCGAAATAGCGCAGCCAACGAGGCTCGTCGAAATCGCCCCATTTGGAGCGCTTGTCATCCACCAAAATGTGCCGCCAATCCTGTCGCGGAAACGCGGATCCAGCTACTGCGGCGATTGGTTCCCGGACTGTGCGACCAGAACAGGTCTCGAGCAGCAGCAGCCCGATCAGGGTGCACAGCAGTGCAGCGGCGGCAATAGCGGTTCTCATCGCACAGGTGAAGTCGACACTGGCGATCGCGAAGTCAGCTCCATAATAGATTCCAAATCTTCGTACACTATGATCTCTACCAGTGAGACTCGGCTGAGTGCGATAGCCCGCATCGGGCGTACCGGAACCAAGGGCGAATTTTCCAAGAGGTCGGCAACCGTGAAGGCCATGGTCATCAATCGTATCCTTTCCGTACGGGATCAGGAGACCCCGTTGGCGGCGGTAGAGCTTTCGGTTCCCGAGCCGGAGGCCGGGGAGATCCGGGTAAAAATATCTGCCTGTGGCGTCTGCCACACAGAGCTCGACGAGATCGAGGGGCGAACCCCGCCGCCTCGGTTACCCGTGGTTCCAGGCCATGAGGTCATCGGGCGCGTGGACAAGCGCGGCGCAGGGGCCTCGAGGTTCGATATCGGCGAGCGTGTCGGTGTCGGTTGGATTCATTCCTCTTCCGGGTCGGCCGACGAGAACCTGAGCCCTGGTTTCCGCGCCACCGGCCGCGATGTAGACGGTGGCTACGCGCAGTACATGACCGTATCCGAGACCTACGCTTACCCAATTCCGCAGGGTTTCAGCGATGCGGATGCGGCGCCCCTGCTGTGCGCCGGTGCCGTGGGTTACCGCTCGCTCAAACTGGCGCGGATCCGGGATGGCCAGACGCTGGGACTGACGGGGTTTGGCGGTTCCGCTCATCTCGTGCTCCAGCTTGCACGACACCTGTATCCGAACGCCCGGGTTTACGTTTTTGCCCGCGATCCCGAGGCGCGAGCCTTCGCCCTGGAATTGGGCGCGGTCTGGGCGGGAGACACGGCCGAGCGCTCCCCTGTACCGCTGCACGCCATCATAGACACCACCCCAGCCTGGAAGCCGGTCGTGGAGGCCATGGCAAACCTTCGCCCCGGAGGACGCCTGGTGATCAACGCCATCCGCAAGGAGGACGGGGACAAAGACTATCTGTTGCGGATCAGCTATCAGGACCACCTGTGGCTGGAGAAGGAGATCAAGTCGGTCGCTAATGTGACCCATCGGGACATCGCAGAGTTCCTGCCAATTGCAGGCGAGATCCCGTTGCGGCCGCAGGTGCAGACGTACCGCCTGGACGAGGCGAACCGAGCCCTGCGGGAGCTTAAGCTGGGCCCTGTCCGGGGTTCGAAGGTCCTCTTGATCGATTGAATGCCCGTAGCTGAGGCGCTCGGCATGAACCGCGCAACCCTTATCCGTGACGGACATGCGAATGAACCCGGGCTCGGCCGCTCGACGAGGGCGTAGATCATTCTCCAACAGAATCCGAGCTAGGTAGCGGAAAAGCCGGCGCTAGAATGGGTTGAAGACGTAGTTGAGCAGGCTCTCGGATTGGATTTCGATCATCCGTAAAACCCGCACCAGATCGATGGCCTTGCTGGTAAAGATGGCCGTGATGCCGCGGGCGCCGAACTCCAGGGGGGTGTCGGCGAAGTCGCCGATGGGATCCAGCTTCACGAAGAAGACGTTGCCCGGCATGAGGAAGTCATCCCGTGGAATGATGCCCGAGGCCTGAAGCTGAGCATTTCCGGTGGCCCAAATGACCGCCTCCACCCGAGCCTTGAAGATTTGCCCTGGATACATGCTGAGTGCGAAATGGGCTTGGTCTCCGGTGCGAATCCACTGTGCGGAGCGTTGATCGACGCTGGCGACCAGAAACAAATCTTCGGTGCTGACGAAGGTGGCTACCGGTGTCTTGAGCCGGACAAACCCCCCGGGCCGGAGCGCCAAGTCCACAAGGTAGCCGTCCGCCGGTGCTACGATGATTGCATGGTCCAGGTTGTATTGTGCCTTTGCGACTTCCGCCTGCAATCCCTCCATTTGGCTGGCGATACCGGCGATCTGTGCCTTGATTCCCTCCACCCGATCCTGGCGTATATCGAGCTCCTGGGCCGCCATGAGCTTTTTCGGAACCAGCTTTACGGCATCCCGTAGGCGGCGCTCCGCCTCGGCCAGGTTTGCCTGTGCGGACTCCTGCCCGTGCTCGGCGGTCTCCAACTCGGCCTTGGCCTTCTCCAGCTGATCCTTCCAGGGACCGGCGTCCATGCTGAAGATCGGCTCACCCTTTTTCATGGGTACGTTTGCCTTCGCGTGCACCTCCGTGACCAAGCCGCCGAACTCCGGGGCGAGCTGGATCACGAAGCGTTCCACTACCAATTCCTTGGAGTAGGGGGTTGTCTGCCCGAGTACGATTACTTCGGTCAGCGCTGCCGCGCCATAGAGCCCGAAGATGACGAACTTCCAGAACAGGTTGAATCGCATCAGGCGAAACCGGTAGAAGATCAACCAGACCAGGCAGAAATATGCGATCGTGACCAGCAGTTCCATGGGTCAAACCTTGACGTCGGTTTGGTTGGATTGCGCCGTCGGCTCGGGCTCGGGCTCGGGCTCGGGCTCGGGCTCGGGCTCGGGCTCGGGCTCGGGCTCGGGCTCGGGCTCGGGCTCGGGCTCGGGCTCGGGCTCGGGAGCAGCCTCACCCGCGGCTGGATTGCCTACCACCGTTACCGGCACCGTAAAGGGCCTCATGTACGACCAGACCAGGGCCGCCATCCACAGCGGGAAGATCAATAATCCGAGCAGGGACAGGATTTCGATGGCCTCGGCCTGAGGGTTGCCGCGTTTGCGCGCGATCTTGCCCGGCATGGTGTGGACGAAGATGATGAACAGAGCGATGACGATCAGGCTGAACAGGATCAGCCCCAGCGAAACGGCCAGCAGTGCTTCGGGATTGTCGGCCATGGCAATGACTCCCAGGTGAATCGAACAGTCGATCGCGATGTCGACGGTACTGAGCATCGTTTCCGCGATCCGAGCCGAGTATCCTTTACTGAGAGCTTGTGAAGAAATCGGATGCCTACTGCGGACGTCCCTGAACATCCGTGACTGCGTTGCCGTACGCGAAAATGGGGGTCATTTAGTCCACTAAACTCCGCCCATTTTCACGTACGGCGCCTTATCACGAACGC
>JAJDOL010000072.1 GCA_022340195.1 Chromatiaceae bacterium | reverse complement strand
TGGCATTTCTCGCAGTACTTGTCGTGCAGCTTGGCGCCTTTCTTGGCCGCGGCCGCGTCGAACTCCTGCTTGGCCGGTACAAACGTCTGGGCCGCGAAGTGGCCGGCCATCAGCTCGATTTCTTCGTCCGTGTAGCCTTTGGCGATGCGCCCCATGATGGTGGTGTACATGTCGCCGCTCTGCATTGCCTTCATGGATTCGACGAAGGTTGTCTTTTCCATCTGGGCGATGCTGGGCGAGGCGGGACCGACGCTGTTGCCGTTCGTGCCGTGGCAACCGTTGCAGGTGTTCGAGAGCATGCTTGCGGTTGGGGTGCCGCCGGCGGAGACGGCGGTCGAGATACCGAGCGCGAACGCACCGGTTACGAAGGCCAGTTTCATTGCGTGTTTGGCCATGTTACCTCCTCTTGGTGTTTTTTCTGCATTTGACAGCGATAAGTCACGGAGCAAACATGCTCCGTTCTAACAGCAGGGGTCATGCGATCCGGCGACAACCCGATGCACGCGGTTGCGCGGCGCTCAGCGCCGTGCAAGCAACTCGACGGCTTCCTCGTTGCCTCTTTTTTTCGCGATGTCCTTGGCCGTGCGCCCCTGGTTATCCTTCAGCGCGGGGTCTGCGTTGTGCTCTACCAGGGTATGGATGAGCTCGTTGTGCTTGGTCGTGACCGCTTCCATCAAGGCGGTGATTCCGTCGGTGTCCTGGATGTTCGGATCGGCACCGTTCGCGAGAAGCTGTTCGGCCACTTGTGCGTGACCCTGACCGGCGGCCCAGATCAGGGCCGTGGCTCCCAGGTCGTCTTTGGCATTGACGTCCGCGCCATGCGCCAGAAGGGTCTGGACTACAGCGACTTGTCCTTCCCCGGCGGCGATGATCAGTGCCGTCGCCCCCTCCTTGTCCCTTGCCTCTATATCGGCGTGCGCGTTGAGCAGTAGATCGACAACCTTCGGATGACCCTTCTCCGCGGCGTGCATCAGGGCGGTTCGCCCCTCCTTGTCCGATGCCTTGGGATCCGCTCCGCGAAACAAAAGCTGCTCGACGATATCGGAGAAACCGTAGCGTGCGGCGATCGTCAGTGAGTCCCAGCCGGCGCGGGTGCGGTCGTTCAGGTTGGCACCGCGCTCGATAAGCAGCGCGGTGATGGCGATGTGACCGTTCTCGGCGGCGAAGGTGAGGGCGGTGCAGCTGGCGACCGTTCGCGCGTTGACATTTGCGCCCCTGCCCAGCAATAGAGCAACGGTCTCGAGGTTTCCGTTCTCGACGGCCATCATGAGGGCCGTCTTATGGAACTCGTTGGCAGCGTCTACGTTCGCACCCGCATCCAAGAGTTTCGCGATGGCCTCGTTGTCGCCGATCGACGCGGCGAGGCGCAGATCCTTGTTCAGGTGCGACTCCTCCGACCAAACCATGGGTCCGGTCAGGATGGCGAGCAGGCCCAATAAGATGGAGATGTATCTGACTCTCATTCGGCGGCTCCTCGGTGCGGTCTGTTCCTGGGAAAAGATCATGTGGAATCCGAGCCCTCTTTCTCCTCTTCCTCCTCGAAATCCTCGGGCTCGTCCGGCTCCTCATGCGCAATGCCCTTGTGGCAATCGATGCAGGTCTGACCATTGTCCTCGGCATTCCCGTGCTTGGACCGCGCACTGCGGCTCTGCGCCGTGAGGTCCATGTCCCGGAAGTCGTGGCAGGAGCGGCATTCCCGCGAGTCGGTTGCCTTCATTTTGGCCCAGACCCGGCTCGCCATGTCCCACCGGTGCGCCTCGTATTTTTCGGGGGTGTCGATGGTCCCGAGGATCTCGTGATAGACGTCCTTGGCGGCCATGATCTTGGCAAGCATTTTGGGGAAGAACGGCTCCGGGACGTGGCAGTCGTGGCAGGTCGCCTGGACACCGGAAGCGTTTTTGTAATGGACGTTTTCCTTGAGCTCCGAGAGGGGGGTTTGCATCGAGTGACAGTCGGTGCAGAACTCCTCTTTGTTGGTGAGTGCAAGACCTGTGTTGAATAGGCCGGCGGCGACAATTCCGGCCAGAAACACGACAATGACGATGACAATGGTTTTCTTGCGGGAAGAACCGTTGGACATGACCGTGGAAGTCCTCCAATACTGGCGTCTATTGCACGGACCCGCTTGTTAGGAGGGTCCGGACATACCCTAGACCTTGTCGTCGGGTGTTTCTCGTTTTGATTAGGAGCGGGATCTTAAGTGATCGCGGGCGTTTTGCCAAGAATGGCGGGCGGTCGGTGCGAATCCAACCGTGCCAGGTCGCGGGAATCTGATCCGTGGTGAGAACCCCGCGGCGCAACAGCCTTGACCAGGGCGCGGCCCCATTGTCACATTGAATTGCATGTAAATTCAGTGGGATAAAGCGTTTGATGACAACGCTTAACAGGTCGGCTCCTGTTTTATATAGGGAATAGGCAAGTCCGGAGCCTCGTACCCGTAATGCCGCGAAATCGATCGGTGATCGTTGGGCCGTTTTTCAGGTCCTGATGGACAAGGGAGCCGATAGGGATTTGCTTTCGGAATCATCAGGCGCCGGCCTAATCTGTGTCGTGCTTGACGCCGATACCGTGCTCGCGAGCGAAATCGAGCATTCTCTGGATCGGGAGCACGGCTCGCTCGCGGACCTTGGGGTCGATGTGGATCTCCCGACCGCCCGTAAGCAAGACCTGCTCCAGGTTCTGCAGGGCGTTCATGGCCATCCAGGGGCAATGAGCGCAGCTTTCGCAGGTGGCGCCTACCCCGGCGGTCGGGGCTGCGATCAGCGTCTTGCGCGGTGCCAGTTGGTGCATCTTCCAGAAGATGCCTTCGTCCGTGGCGACGATGAACTCCGGGTTCGGCATCTCGTTTACAGCTTTGATGAGCTGTGTCGTGGAGCCGACCAGGTCAGCCTGGTCGACGACCTCGTCCGGGGACTCCGGGTGGACCAGGACGGCCGCGTCCGGATGCAGCCGCCTCAGTCGGTTCAGAGCGAAGCCTTTGAACTCCTCGTGTACGACACAGGATCCCTGCCATAGCAGCATATCGGCTCCTGTCATCCGTTCCACGTAATGTCCCAGGTACTTATCCGGTGCCCACAGCACCTTCTCGCCCCGTTCGTGAAGGTGCTGGACCACGGGTAGGGCAATGCTGGAGGTTACGACCCAGTCCGCGCGTGCCTTCACGTCCGCGCTCGTGTTGGCGTACACAACGACGGTGCGGTCCGGGTTGCGATCGCAGAACGCGGTGAAGGTATCGGCGGGGCAGCCCTCGTCCAGTGAGCAGGTGGCCGCCAGATCTGGCATGAGCACCCGCTTCTCCGGATTTATGATCTTGGCCGTCTCGCCCATGAAGCGAACACCGCAGACGACGAGGGTGCTGGCCGGACTCTCGCTGCCGAAGCGGGCCATCTCCAGGGAATCTGCAACAAATCCGCCGGTTTCCTCCGCCAGGGACTGCAGGTCGGCGTCGGTGTAGTAGTGAGCCACGAGGACGGCATCTTGCGCGACGAGCAGGCGGGCGATGCGTCCTTTCAGCTCATCCTTTTGTGCCCTGGAAAGCGGCGGCCATTGCGGGTGCTTCGGTACCTGTATTCGGCGCTCGGCTCTAGGCTCGTCGACGTACTCGGTCAGCTGTTGCGGGGAAACGGTGGACATGTTGGTCGTCTCTTTATTTGATGAATTCGATCCGGTCCGGATGCTTCAGTCGGTAGAGTCGGGCCGGCCGGTGGCTTCCTCGCCGGCATTGCTCGCCGGTAGCCTGGATCTGCTCCAGGGCCAACGCCCACTTGCGAAAGTTGCGTTTGTCGAGCTCTGCATCGAGCAGAATCTCGTAGACCTCCTGTAGCTCGCTGAGGGTGAAGGTTCGAGGCATCAAGCGGAAGGCAATGGTCGAGTAGTCCAGCTTGGCCACCAGACGCTCCCGGGCGGCTCGGATGATCTCCTCGTGATCGAATGCCAGCGGCGGCAGTGCAGCGACGGGGAACCAGGCGGCTTCGGCAGCGTCGCTGGCCGCTTTTACGGTCAGTCGTTCGGATGGCGTCAGTGCGAAGTAGGCAACACTGATTACGCGCTCGCGCGGATCGCGTCCGGGTTTGCCATAGGTGCGCAGTTGCTCGAGGTAGACGCCGCTGACGCCGGTTTCCTCCTCGAGCTCTCGAAGAGCGCAATCCTCGAGATCCTCGTCGATGTCGAGAAAACCACCTGGGAGTGCCCAGTCGCCCTTGAAGGGCTCACCCTTGCGGCGAATCAGCAAGAGCTGTAGCCGCACATTCCGAATCGTGAACAGGACAACGTCCGTGGTTACCGCGGGATGGGGAAATTCATAGCAATAGGCATGAGGTGCCACCATGGGGGATAACATAGTGTCTATGTTACACCAAGTCAAATAAGGCGCGCACAGGACCGGACCGCCGCTCACTCGCGGTTAGCCGTCGCATACGGTTTCATGGACCGGATTCCCAAAGCCACGCGGCACCGCGTACGCCGCTTGAATCGCCGAAGACCGGGGGGCGTAAATGGATACTCACACCATCCGAGAACATGTACCGGTCAATGAGTCGCGGAACCGCGTGATAAAGCCGGTCGAGGTTCGAGAGTCCACCGCCGAGCACGATCACGTCCGGGTCGAGCAGGTTGACGACGCTCGCGAGCGCCCGTGCCATGCGGTCCTCGTAGCGTTCCAGGGCCGCGCCGGCATCTCGGTCGTTCGCCTCGGCCGCGGCGGCGATCTGCTGGGGAGTCAAAGCGCGACCCGTAGCTCGAAGAAAATCAGCGGCGAGTCCTGGTCCCGATAGGAAGGTCTCGATGCAGCCTCGCTTACCGCAGTAACAGAGGTATCCCGGGTGCTCGTCGTCTCGCGCCCAGGGCAGGGGGTTGTGCCCCCACTCGCCGGCGATGCGGTTGGGTCCGGTGAGCAGGTGGCCGTCGACGACGATGCCGCCGCCGGTACCCGTGCCCACGATGACGCCGAATACGGTGCGAGCACCGCGTCCGGCGCCGTCCACTGCCTCTGAAAGGGCAAAACAGTCGGCGTCATTGGCCAGCCGTACCGGCCGTTCGAGCGCCTCGGTCAAGTCCACATCCAGCGGTTTTCCATTGAGCCAAATCGAGTTGGCGTTACGCATGCGGCCACTGAAGGGCGACAGGGATCCGGGCGTACCGACGCCGATCGTGCCACGCTCGCCTGTCTCCGTCTCCACCCTCGATACCAGCTCGGCGATGGTTCTAAGGGTCCCGGTGTAGTCGTTTCGGGGTGTTTTTGCCCGATGTCTGGCCCGTACTCTATGACCAGGACCAGCGTCCAGGGCGATGACCTCGATCTTGGTCCCCCCGAGATCGATACCGATGCGAATCCCAGTCAAGACGGGGACCGGCTCGAGCCGGTTTCGACCGATCTCGCCGTGGAGTCAATCGCGCTCCGTAACATCCGTCGCCTCTTGGACGGGACCGTCCTTGTCCGGCTCTCGAAGATCGGAGTCGAGGCCGTCACCCGACGGATTCGTGAAGCGGTCGTTGAGGGTCTGAATAAAGAGGTTCGCGTCCTGTGTGACCCTGTGCAGGCGCCGTTTGGTGCCGGCACCCCAGCCTACGGGCGAGCGGGCGAAGATCGGGCGCCACAGGCGCGTATTGCGTCCGAAGGCCTCGCTGAGATCGCCGCGCAGGTCTTTCTTATCCTGCTGTCTTCGGATCCAAGGCATCAGGCTCTTGGCCGCCAGTCTGCGGATACCGGCGTGCGCCGCCACGGCGCTCAGGATCAAGACAGTTGCCAAGATTTCCGGTCCCCAGGGGACGGTTTTAAGCGCCAGGAGCCATTGTGGCTCGTAGACCAGCCCCCTCCAGTGGCCAGAGCCGATACTCCAGACGAGGAAGAAGGCGAGCAGGAGCCCGAAGACGATTCCGTCTGCAACGAGCGTTCGGCTGCGCCAGATGCGCATGGCCTCCTGAAGAAGCGGCACTGCACTGTCGGAGATATCCGCGGCAGCCTTCTGCAGCGCGCCGACAATGCGGTAAGCGCGCTCGACCTCCACCTCTTGCATGCGACCGTGAATCTCCCTCAGATCCTCGTCGCGCTTCGCCTCGTACCGGATGCGCTTAGCCTCGTCATCGATGGGAGTGGCCGCGTCCGGGTTGTAGATGGTGTAGAAACGTCCCGCAGTCAGGCCTTCCTCGCCGAGAGCGCGCTGCCAGGCAGCGACGACGTCCTCCGGGTTGTCCTCGCGTGCGCTGGTGTCGAGCTGGTTGAGAACGTACAGGAACTTTCCGGCGTCCGGCCGGTTGATGGTATCCGAGACCAGGTGCTTGAGGGTATCGCGCATGGCGCCCGGCTCCGGGTGGCGGGCGTCGAAGAACACCAGAACCAGGTCCGACAGGTCGATGATATGGTCGGTGATACGCAAGGTTGCCGTGCGCTGGGCATCGGCGTCGAAGCCCGGGGAGTCGATTAGGATCTTGCCGCGCAGCCGTTCGCTGGAGCTGGTCTTGAGCTGCAGATAGGTGTCGATGCGGTCGCCTTCGCCTTTGGATACCAGCTCGATGTCCTTGGAGATCTGATAGAAGGGAAATCGCGGGTCCGAGTCGAGCGCGATCCCCGGGAGTGCGTGATCCGTCGTCTCGCGGCTATAACAGATCACGGTGAAACGGTCGTCTACCGCTTGGTTGCCCGTGCGCTGCAGCCTGTCGCCGAGGAAGTGATTGATGAAGGTGGACTTGCCGGCAGAGAAGGTCCCGAGAATCGAGATCAGTGGCCACCATGGGATCTGGGTCGCGAAGGATTGGTCTTTTTCCAGCAGGCCCATGCCGTAGGCAATCTTGTCCAGGACGCGAAAGCTCTGAACCGTACTGAGCAGCACCTCGTTTTCCTGCTCCAGATGGGCTTCCAGGTTCTTCAATCGCTGATCGACGACATCTGTCGCAGGGTGCATAGCATGGTTCCTCAGACTTGAAGCACGAAGCTCGGATGGCGAATCGGTCTCCGGTCCACCGATCGCCTGAGATCGCGCGGATGTTATACCCAACGGCGTTTGGACGGTAGCCTGATTGCAGGAGCTCGGATCCTTCGGGGCTCTCGTACCACTGCGCTTTCGGTAAGGGGTGGGACATGTATCCAGCCCCTGGTTGGCTCAGGCGACCTCGCGAAAAGCGAGCATTTCTCCGACATACGGGCGTTGCGTCGTGTCCGCGCCGATCTCGACCTCCCCCGCGGATCTCCAAGCGAGCGTTTCATCACGTTTGTGTTTCGACAACCCAGGGTAAAGATGGTACTAGCGTATAATTCGGCGTCGCGCTTCAGGTGAAGTGATTCCGGGCCAAACATCCGGGATCGAACTTGAGCCGATACAAGCGTTTATCGGGTTCTGGAACAAACTGCATTAGGCGACTGATTTCTTTGCATTATTCGTTGATTCCCCTTGTAATTCGGCCGTCGATTAGTGATAATCAACGCTTGTTGGAACACGCCAAATAAAAAAAATTTATTGACGAGAGGCCGGGTGCTGTTCCCAGTGCCGATTCGCCGCGATCTATTCGGAATTTGTCAATTTTGGGTGATGAGCGAGGGTGGATCGCGACATTATGACGGGCGCTGTGTCTCCAATCCGATCGAATGCGTACACAGATTCAGGTTAGTCAGGTAGTAAGGCACATGGGATTAACAATGATTCACGGATTGCTTGCGGCGAGCTTGGCGTTGGCGGCTCAGGTGGTTTCGGCAGTGCCATCGAGCAGCGAGTTCGTTGTGAAGCAGGCCGAAGGTGCCCCCACCGTATCGGTCGGGGGGACCGTCATACCCTATAAAGAGGTCACACTTGCCGCCCAACTGCCCGGAAGGGTCAAGTACCTTGCCGGCATCGAGGGCGACGCCTTTAAAAAAAGCGATCTCCTGGTTTCACTGGATGACCGAGAGCTTCTCGCCAACCGTCAGGCCTTGTTGGCGCAAATACAATCGGCCGACGCCCAGTTGCGCAACGCTGGTATGCAGTACAGCCGGGAGGTCTTCGCCCCGCGCTCGCGAACCCCGCCGGGCGGCATGGCCATGCCGAACCTGTTCGACCAGATGTTTACCCGGCCGATGGAGGATTTTGTCGGCGAGCGTTCACGGGGTGCAGAGCTGCACGCGGATCTCTACTCCTCAGGTACCCAGATCGAGCAGGCGCGGAGCGCCATCATGCGGCTCCAGGCTGAAGTGCAGGCGTTGGATTCGAAGTTGCGTGACGCCCGCAGCATCGCGCCCTTCGCCGGGGTCATCGTCAAGAAATTCATCGAAGTCGGCGATACGGTACAGCCCGGCCAGCCGCTGCTCAATTATGCCGATGTCGAGTATCTGCAGGTGGAGGTAGATGTACCCGCGCGCCTGCGCCCGGGGCTGCGCGAGGGCATGATGATCCACGCCGAGCTCGACGTGAACCATCGTCGCGTTCCGGTCCGGGTGGCCCAGATCTTCCCCATGGCCGACCCCCAGCGCCATACGGTCAAAATCAAGTTCGATCTGCCGCAGGGGGTGGCCGAGCCCGGAATGTATGCGAAGGTCCTGGTGCCGGACTTCAACGCCCCGGCGCGCGCAAACCCGGTCGTCCCCGAATCGGCGATCCGATACAACGGCAGCCTACCGGGCGTCTATGTGCTCGACTCGCAAGGTAAGGCGGAGCTTCGTCTCATCCGCGTTGGCGAGCCGGTCCCCGGCGGCTTGATCAGCGTGCTAAGCGGTCTTCGTCCGGGAGAGCGGATCCTGGCAGATCCGCCGCCCGGAATCGCCGCCGGTTGGTCCACCCAGCAACAACAGCAATCTGACGAAGGGCGTTGATCCGGGCCAGGTGCAGCGCCGGCTCCGTAGCGGTGCCTTTCCCATGTCCAGGAGCCGACCCGCTTTGGTGTAATTAAGCCATGAATGAAGACGAGACCCTGACCAATCCCGAGGGTCAAGACCCCAAGTACACGGAGGAGAGTCTCGGAATCGCGGGGAGGACGGCACGGTTCTTCATCCGCTCCCCGCTCTCACCCCTGTTTTACGTTTCCATGCTCCTGATGGGCCTGCTCGGCCTGGTGATGACGCCGCGTCAGGAGGATCCCCAGATCTCGGTGCCCATGATCGATATCATGGTGCAGTACCCCGGGACATCGGCGCAGCAGGTTTCGAATCTCGCTGTGCAGCCGCTCGAGCGCATCATGAGCGAGATCCCTGGGGTGAAGCATGTCTATTCGGCATCCCAGCGCAACATGGGCCTGGTCACCGTCGAGTTCGACGTGGGCGAGCAAATGGGCCCGTCCCTGGTGAAGGTGAACGACAAGCTCGCCTCCAACATGGACAAGATCCCGCCTGGTGTCATGCCGCCCCTGGTCAAGAGCAAGGGGATCGACGACGTGCCCATCGTCACCCTGACGCTCTGGTCCAAGGACCTGGACAACGACGGCCTCCCGGACGTGGACGACGGCCAGCTGCGCCTGCTCGCCCAGGACGTGCTCCAGGCGGTCAAGCAGGTCAAGGATACCGGCAACGCCTTTATCGTCGGGGGGCGCCGCGAGCAGGTGACGGTGGACGTCTACCCGGAGCGACTGTCCGGCTACGGCATCAGCCTGGATCAGGTGGCACAGACGCTCAAGACTGCCAATGCCGAGACAACGGCCGGCGGGGTGGAGTCGAGCGGTGCTCATTTTTCCGTGACCACCGGGTCCTTCCTCAAGGGCGTCGACGAGATCAACCGCTTGGTGGTGGGGACGCACCAGAACGTCCCGATCTACGTGCGCGATGTGGCGCGTGTCGTCCAAGGTCCCGAGGACGCCACCCAAATGGTCGCCTTTTACACCGGGCCCGCCGCCCCCGAGGGCCTGAAGGCCGACGGGGTGCCCGCGGTGACGCTGGCTATTGCTAAGAAGGAGCTGACCAACGGCGTCACCGTCGCCAACGCCATTCTCGATCGCGTGGAGCAGATCAAGGGCGAGCGCATCCCCAACAATGTCGAGGTCAGCGTCACTCGCAACTATGGGGAAACCGCGGATGACAAAGTAAGCGAGCTGATCTTCAAGCTGTTCGTCGCCACCGGCTGGGTGTTTCTGCTGGTGTGGGGCGCGTTTCGGGCCCTGCGGCCGGCCATCGTGGTCATGTTGGTCATCCCTGTCGTCCTGCTGATGACCATCTTCACCGCTTGGGTTTGGGAATACACCATCGACCGGGTGAGTCTGTTCGCCCTCATCTTCTCCATCGGCATCCTGGTGGACGACGCTATCGTGGTGATCGAGAACATCTACCGGCGCTGGCTGGAGGAGGGGCGCACGGACGACGAGACCGCCGTGGACGCAGTGCGCGAGGTGGGCAACCCCACGATTCTGGCCACCTTCACAGTCATCGCGGCCCTGCTGCCCATGGGCTTCGTCAGCGGCATGATGGGTCCCTATATGGAGCCCATCCCGGCCCTGGGCTCGGTGGCCATGTTCATCTCTCTGTTCGCCGCTTTCGTGTTCACCCCTTATCTGGCGCTATCCAAGTGGTTGCGACCCTCCATGCACTACCTGGAGACGGCCGAAAAGCGCGAGCACAAGGAGGTCGAAAAGCTCGAGAAGCTATTCCGAAGCATTCTGACGCCCCTCATCGAGAGCAAGGGCAAGCGGACCCTGTTCCGCCTCGTGCTCTGGGGTACCTTCCTCTTTACCTGCTCCTTCTTCTACTTCAAGTGGGTTCCGGTAAAGATGCTGCCCTTGGACAACAAGCCGGAGTTCTCGGTCGTCATTGACATGCCGGAAGGCTCGGCGCTTCCGGTCACCGCCAATCTCGCACACCGCATGGCGGAAAAGCTGCGCACTATGCCGGAGGTGACGGCCATTCAGCTGTACGCGGGTACGGCGCGCCCCTTCGATTTCAACGGCATGGTGCGGCACTACTATATGCGCTCCGATCCCTGGCAGGCGGAGCTCCAGGTTCAGCTCTTGGACAAGAACGATCGCAAGCAAAGTAGCCACGAACTGGCGGTGGCGGCTCGGGAGATGTTGGCGAAGCTGGCCGAGGGGACGGGGGCAAGTGTCGCCGTGGTCGAAATGCCGCCCGGGCCGCCCGTGTTGCAGTCGGTCGTTGCCGAGATTCATGGTCCGACACCCGAGATCCGCCGTCAGTTCGCGCGTGACATGACCGAGTTCTTCGCCCAGGCCCAAAGTGCTCGTGACGTAGACAACTACCTGCGCGACGCCTACGACTACTGGCGCTTCGATGTGGACACCGAGAAGGCGGTCCGTCGGGGTATCTCTGTCGACACCATCAACCGCAATCTGGCCATGGCTCTGGGCGGGGCTCCCATGGGGGATGTCAAGCAGCAGTCGGGCCACGAACCCGTTGAAATCGTACTGCAGGTGCCCTTGTCGGAGCGCTCGCAGATCGAGCGCCTCGGCGATCTGCCGATCCAGTCCAACGAAGGCTACACGATCTCGCTGCGCGAGCTTGGGGCCTTCCAGCGGGTGGCGGAGGAGGACGTTATCTATCGCAAGGACCTGCGTGCCATCGAGTTTGTGGTCGCCGACGTGGGTGGCGAGCTGGCCGCGCCCGTGTACGCAATGTTCCAGATCCAGGACGAGATCGACGCAACCGGCTATGTCGCTCCGGACGGCTCGACACCCCAGGCCTACTGGATCGGACCGCCGCCCGATGATCGGCACTCCGCCTGGGAATGGAGCGGGGAGTGGACGGTTACCTACGAGACCTTCCGCGACATGGGCGGGGCCTTCATGGTCGCCCTTGTGCTCATCTACATCCTGGTAGTTTGGGAGTTCGGCAACTTCCGAATCCCCTTGGTGATCATGGCCCCCATTCCTTTAACCCTCCTGGGGATCATCCCGGCTCATCTGATCATGTTCGCCTTGGGATTGGGGGGTGAGTTCACGGCCACATCCATGATCGGCTGGATCGCCCTTGCCGGGATCATCGTGCGTAACTCGATTCTGTTGGTGGACTTTTCGATTCACGAGGTGCAGAAGGGCGTACCCGTCGCGGAGTCTGTTATACGGGCCTGCAAGACGCGTACCCGCCCCATCGTCATCACCGCCCTGGCCTTGGTAGCGGGCTCCAGCGTCATCTTCACCGATCCGATCTTCCAGGGGATGGCGATCTCTCTGGCTTCCGGGGTGTTGGTGTCCACGGTACTGACCCTGGTCGTCATTCCTTTAGGCTGCGTCGCAGCCAGCAAGGACCTGTGTGAGGTGGCGGCGGCCACGGCCGCAGCGGGAGCCAATGTCCCTTGTTCCGCTTTGGAGGAGAAAAAGAAAGAGAAGGAGAAGAGGCCCAAAGGGCGCATTCTGATCACGGCTTGGGGTTACCTGGTGGAAGGCATCACCCTGGGCTTCTACCTGATTCGCGGCATCTTTCTGTTGTTGCTCGATTTTTTCAAGGGGTTGGTGAAAAAGAAAAAGCCCGTTGCCAAGCCCGCGCGGCCCGCGGCGCGCAGCACTGGGAGCGGCGGCGGGACCGGCAGTACCGGTGCACCGCCGGCAGTTCCTGCTCCTGACTCCGGTAATCCACCGGCACCGGCCGCCGCTGGCGGAACCGCAACAAGTCCAGCGAGCCGGGAAGCTTTAGAGGCCAAGCCCGAGGTGGAGGTTCAGCCCAGCACCCAGCTACCCGCTCCAGCTGCGCAAGCCGACGCCCCCGTCGCGATCTCAGGTGCGGAACAGGCGCCAACGACGCCGGATGCCGTGCCGGTGGCAGCGGACGTGGTCGCGGGTTCGTCGCGCAAGCCTGCAGAGGCTTTACCCGGGAATGAAGTCTCAAAGCAGCGATCCGATGAGCCGCCGGTGGCAGAAAAGTCGACCGCAGATGAAAAGATGGAGACAACGGGGAAGGGGGCCGCAAAGCCGGCTGCGGGAAAGGGGCGCGAGAAGCGCACTTCCGCAAAGAAGCGGGTGGCAAAAAAGGCCGCTGCCAAGTCGAGATCGGCAAAACCGGCATTGGTACAGAAGAAGGTCCAGAGGCGAGGAATTCGGCTAAAGGTGGACGATGGGCAGGGGCCGAGCTTTGATTGATCTTCGTCCGGAAAGCTCGTCTGGTTCTTGCCCGAAGCCGAGCCGCCGTTCCGAGAGCACGAAGCCGAGTCCGCGTAGCTATGCGGTGAGATACAGGTTCTCCGGTCCCGCACCGAGCCGCGCAACGGACCGTATGGTTTTCTGTTTACCAATTCGATGAAACCTGTTTCCCGGTTTTTTGCCGTTTTGGCCGCGACCTTGCTGTGTGCCACTGGCCCCGTCCTATCCGGACAGTATCCAGAATATGGGCGTAGTGGGTATCCGGGCGATTTCTATCCGAGCCGGGAAGCTTACGGTGTCCCCTACGGCCCTTACGGCGATCGTCCCCTCGAGTTTCGCGCCGCGGATGGCTCATACGTTCCCAGCGAAGCCGGGAAATGGGCTCATGACGGCTACCGGTGGGATGTCTATCGACCACCTGGATCTGACGCCTATCTCGGACATTTTTCGGATGACGGTTATCCCTCCTATCCGCTACCCGACGACGTGGAGGGCTACCGACGGGAACCGGTAATGCATTCGGACAGGCTCGACTTTCCTCCTGACCCTTATCCAGCGCCCTATGGCTACTCGGATCACAGCGCTTTCCCGGGGGAGCGTGCGACCGCGGCGCCTGGCGGATATGGCGTTCGCGGAGATAGACGGGTCGGATACGCAGGCTGGGGTACACCCCCTTGGCAACAAGGTTACAGATTCCGTCCGCTGACGGAGCAGGAACGCGGGCGCATGGACACCGGAACCGGCTGGCGTCCAAAAGTACTGGACCCTGTCGCCCAGCGGCTTCGCGGGTCCGGCCCTGTTCCGGCCGAGGATACCTTCGGTTACCAGCCGGACAGCTGGACTCAACGCTATAGAGACCCTCTGCGTTGAAGGAACCTCCGCCGGCGTTCATGTGTGTATACAGGGTGCTCGTAGTCGAGCGGCTTGGTGCGCTGTGGCAGGCACGTCGGTATCGGATCGGAAGGGTAGTGGAATATAGGTTCTGAGCTGGTCCCAACGGGGGCTTGATCAGCTTCTGTCGAAATCGACTAAGGAGGATGAACGAAAATGAAGATCTCGAAGGTTGCGATTTGGTGCTCATCACTGGCTGTCGGATTCTTGGTGTCGGTCTGTTCGGGCGTGGTGCTCGCCGGCGCCGAATTCTCGGCCGAGATGATACAGCACGGACCTCAGGGGAATCTGTCGGCGGGTACGATGTTCGTCGGCGATAAACGGATCCGAACCGAGATGTCGCATCAAGGACAGCAAGTCATCCGGGTGACGGATGAGAACCGCGGCGTCGAGTGGATTCTGTTTCCGGAGCAGAAAAAGTACATGGAGCAAAAGCTGAGTGGCCCGGGCGGCAAGAAGCCAGGCGCAAAGCCGAAACCAGCCGACGATCCCTGCGGCGGTGCACCGGGTTTGACCTGCAAGAAGCTCGGCGAGGAGGACATAGGTGGACGAACGGCAGTCAAATGGGAGATGGTGGCCTCCCGTCAGGGACAGACCATGAAGAGCACGCAGTGGATCGACAAGGAGCGGGGCATTCCCCTACGTCAGGAGATGCCGAACGGTCAGACAACGGAGCTCAAGTTCGTTGCCATGGAAAATGTGGATGGGCGTCAGGTCGAGAAATGGGAGATGGTGGCGACCACGCCGGATAAACCGGAAACCCGTAGCTTCAAGTGGTTTGATCCAGAGCTCGATCTTGCGATTCGCCAGGAGTTCCCGGGAGGAATGATCAGCGAGTTGAAAAACATCCGCGTCGGCAAGCAGCCCGACGAGCTGTTTAATATTCCCGCCGGCTATGAGCGCATGTCTGCCCCTCGAGCTACGCCTGGAGGCCCGCCGGGCGAGAAAATCCAGCGCTGATCAAGCGACGCTGCGCACGGAGGGGCCCATGCCCGGTATTTTTGTACCATCGCGCGTCAACGTTCTATGGCGGCAGGCGATCGTGCCGATACCCGGCAAGAATTGCGGCTTGCTCGGTTCAATGAGATCGACCGTCGGGCGCTGTGCTTTGCCCGCTCAAAGTGGTTGGTCCGACTGGTAGGACATGAAATTCGCCGATGGTAACCATAATCGGAAGTCTTAAAGGAGGGTCGGGCAAGAGCACCGTCACCTTCAACCTGGCGGTATGGCTTGCAATGGCCGATGTGAAGGTACAGCTGATCGATGCAGACCCTCAAGCAACCCTGGCCGATGTGGTCGATGTGCGTACGGAGGAAGGCTTCGATCCCTTGTTGCGCGTGGGGGACAAGTCGGGCTTGACCCCGGAACGGTTGAATACCGCCGACGAGACACTGATCGATGTTGGTACATCCGACATGGATGCAATGCGCCGGGCGCTCGAGCTGTGCGATCGCGTGGTCGTTCCTGTGCCGCCATCCCAGGCCGATATCTGGTCCACTCAACGCTACATTCATTTAGTGAGCTCGATACCAAGAGATAAGCCAGCGGATATTTTCGGTTTCATCAACCGTGGCGACACTCATCACGCGGTGCGCGAGACCAATGAGGCGGCCGCCGCGCTGGTTTCGCTGCCGGGCATCAAGTTCCTCAAACCACGTCTTTCCCAGCGTACGGTTTTCCGTCGTTCTTTCAGCGAAGGACTGGCGGTTTTCGAGCTCGATCCTCGCGGTAAGGGATCACGCGAGTTCTTCTCCCTGGCCGCCGCCCTCTACCCCAACCTGGTTAGCTGAGAGCTTGTGAAAAAATCGGACGCCTGCTGCGGACGCCCCCGAACGCCCGTGACGGCGTTGCCCTACGTGGAAAGGGCAGTCATTTAGCTGGCTAAACTCCCGCCCTTTTCACGTAGGGCGCCTTGTCACGAACGCCC
>JAJDOL010000044.1 GCA_022340195.1 Chromatiaceae bacterium | reverse complement strand
TCGCTCTTGTTTTGGGCGGCCTTGCTGCTGGTCCTGGTCATTGTCATCCTGATCCGTGGATCGATCAAAGCCTAAGGAAACGCTGATCAATTCCTCCCTAAAAAAACCAATCGCTCAATCATGCCAACCCGGCAGGCTGAGCTGGTCCAGCAGCTTGCGCAGCTCGTAACGGGCCGCCACGTGCGACAGGGTCAGCTTGGGTTTGTCGTCGACGTCCTTCAGATCGACGAGCGTCAGTCCCTTGGGAAAAAGCTCGCGATAGATGACCCGATCGGACAATCCGGACACATAGCGAAACGCGATCCGCTTCTGCAGGCTTTTCAGCGCGGCGTCCATGCGCTGACGATTCTTGGAGTGTGTGGTCGAGATCCGATTGCGGATCACGACCCAATCGGTACTGGGCAGCCCAGAGGCGCCACGTTGCTTGCGGCTATCCCAGACGCTCTCCGCGTACAGACTCAACCTGTCGATGGCATAGGTTTCCGGGTCGACCCGAGCCAGTAGGTCCAGATCGACGAAGCTATCGTTCATGGGCGTGAGCAAGGTGTTCGCCATTGCGTGGGCCAATTGAGCGAAATGGGTGCGTCCACCGGGACAGTCGATGACCAGAAAATCGTTGTCTTCTTCGAGGCGATCGATCAGCGAATCCAGCAGCTCGGCCTCTTCACGCTCTCGCTCGCCCATGTCGGGGAGATCCGAAGGCGTCGCCACCAGATGTTCCGGTATGGTCCAATTGAGACCATGTGCCACTGTATAGGCTTCGCGGTTCTCCAGGTAGCGGGTAAGGGATCGTTGGCGCGTGTCCAGATCCAGCACACCGACCTTGAAGCCCTGTTTCTGGATGCTCACGGTCAGGTGCATCGCCGTCGTGGATTTCCCCGTACCTCCCTTCTCGTTTCCCAATACGATGATGTGAACGTCCCGAGGTTTGATGACCTGCACACCCTGCTCCTGACTGTTGGTGGAATTTGTCATTAGACGTTAGACGCCGCGTGCAACGCCCGGTCGACTGCCTTTACTGCCGGACAGCTTGGTCCGAAAGCAAAAACTACGACACCAGGCACGCCGAACGCAAAGTCTCTTTCCCGATGGGGCGAGGACACCATCAAGGAATACCGAGACCGATAAAGCTCAGCAGCCGCCATTCGAGGTATGGGTAGAAGGGATTCCAACGCAAGCGCAACATGTCGCCCGCGGAAATAAGGAGCAGACCCCGCTCGCCGCGAAGGGCCAGGTCTCCCAGGTGGATGCCGGGACTTTTTCCCGGGCCAAACCCCCCGTACAGGGAATCCAGGCCCGAGAACGGAAGGGCCACATGCGACAGGGAGTAGACATCCTCCGGCCAGCTCATGCCCAAATCCTGCCGCTCCTCCGGCGCGTCGCCGGCGGGTTTCATTCGCACCTCGACGCGACGGCTCCGAGTTTGCGTGTTGGTCACGAGACTGAGGCCGAAGTCCCGGTCCGAGTCGGCAAAGAGCTCGGCGACATCCGCAGCGGGATCACGATGCATAATAGGCTCGATCTCTGCCATCCGGTTGATGTCGAAAAGCACCAGCTCGTGCTCGCCGGCGGGAAGGCGGTCGAACAGCCCCCGAACCAGGGCGGAGGTCGAAACCGTGGCATCGGCCACGGATTGGAAGGCCAGTACGGGCGGGAACCGTTCGAGAAGCCCGCTCCCCTCGAGCTCATCGAATCGCGCCTGTATCTGGTTTGTCAGCCGAAAGGCCATATCCCCCGCGTTGACCGCAAACGAGTTGTATTTGAAGGGATCGTACTCCGGAAGGATGGAGCTCCAGGCGAGCTTCTCGAGCCCCAGCAGCCGGCCGATCCGTGACTGCCAGATTGCAAGCGCCGCCATTTTGGTCACGCCGATGGCCGGCGAGATGAGGACGAGTCGCTCGACTCGAGGCAGAGCACCGTCCTCCAGCGCCGTGAGCGCGTAGTGCACAGCCAGGGCTGCTCCGTTGGAATAGCCGATAATGATCAGAGGCTTGTCCCCGACCTTTTCTTTCAGATGAGCCATGGCGAGGCGTACCGCCGCTGCCATGTCCTTCCAATGGACCTCGACCAAGCCGGATGGGGCCGTGCCGTGCCCCGGCAGCCTCAGCCCGAGAACGGTGGCCTGCAATTCATACAGGCGCTCGCCCAAGACGCGCAGGCTGTAAGGGGAATCCGACATCCCGTGGAGCAGCAAGACCCCAGCCGCGGGTGCTTCCTGCGCCAGCTCGAAGCTGCGGTTCCAGTTGGTCGGCCAGCGCGCGGGATCCGAGAGGCTTCCCGGTTCATAACGATTGATCAGAGAGCCGGTCTCCTGCGCCGGCGCTGCATAGACCAGCTCGTCGAGTTGAGCAAAAAGGCGCTCCTCCAACGCGAGATAGTCAGCGAAGGTCTCTATTCCTGCATCGGCGCGAAACTCTTCATCCAGATTCGCCAAATGCCAGACTTGCAGGTCCGATCGTCCCTGAAGATAAAAAAGAGCCACGACAAGGAGAACAACCAGCCCACCCACCAGGGCGTGGGCGACACTTTTCAGAACGCGCCAGGAAAAACGACCCACTCGGAGTTTCATGTCGGCGTCTCGGTTGGGCGAAAATCGGAAAAGTCGGTCACAGGAACTGGTGAATTCCAGGGACCATTAGTGTATTTTGATTTGCTGATCTACTCGCCATCGTCCCCAGTTTATCCCCATGCGTTTTGAAGTCAGCAAAGAAGAGATCAAGCAGGCCAACATCCCTCACGAAATCTTCCTAACCAACCTCATCGGCAACCATATCCTCATGACGGCGGGTGCCGGCGGCATGGCGGGCACCTTTCCCTGGATCATGTCCATTATCCCGATCATTTCCTTCAGCCTGCTCGGCTACACCATATGGCGGGCACGCCGCTCCATCGGCCGTGATCCCTGGTACGTGATGTGTCACTGGCAGGTATGCGCGCGGCGCAGTGCGATACTGATTCTGATGCTGAGTCTTCTGCTGGCGATCGCGGGGCTGGGGTGGCTGGCCTACACCTACGGCGGCCTAATGAAGGAGGCGGTGTGGGCCTTGATAGGCGGCGGGGGCATCCTCCCCATCATGGTGACGGTTCTGATCCTCATTCTCATGGAGTCCGAGGCCCTTTACCACGCCAATCAGGCCAAGCTGCCGAAATGGGTGGTGGAGCGCTTCCCCAACCCGGACGCCAAGGTCATAGTCGAAGAAACGCCCGCCTATTACGACTAGGAACCGCTCGCTTTGGCTGGCGATTCCGCTCCGGTCGCCGGCTGCCCGGCCTCGACTTTTATCAGGTAATTGATCACATCGATCATCTTGTCCCGGCTGCCGGTCTGCGACGGGCTGGTACGGTATTTTCCGTTGACGATGACCGCCGGTACGCCATCGACGCCGAAACGCTTGATCATTTCCTGCGCTCGACGCACCTGCACGTCGACGGCGAAGGAGTTGTAAGCCTTGCGGAACTCATCTGCGTCGATGCCTTGCTCCGCGGCAAAGGCAACGAGGGCATCCTCGTCCCATATCGCCTTTTTCTCATCATGAAGCGCGCGGAACAAAGGCGCGTGAAACTGCTCGCCCTTTCCCATGAGCTCGGCGGCGTAAAAGGCCCGGGCATGGGGCTCTACCTTGGGACCAAAGACCGCAGGCATCCGCTTGAAAGCCACGTTGTCCGGTTTGGTCGCGCGCCACTTCGCAAGCGTCGGCTCCAGATGATAGCAATGCGGGCAGCTGTACATGAACACCTCCAAGACCTCGATCTTGTCCGCGCTCTCGGTAGGCTGCGGACTGGCCAGCTCCGTATAATCGATTCCCTCGTCCACCGCATAGGCATGGGCTGCGATCAGCGCACCAAACACCACACTCAGCAAGGCGTTAACCTTCATCAGTATCTACTCCTCATGTTGGGCGGAGATAAGTGGTCCCACCATCACCGCATCGATTTCCGTAGCAACCGACCGCGGACCAATCCTTCAGTGTCCGGCAACTAGCCTGGTTACCTCAAAACAAATTTGCTCAGCCCAGGGCATAGTCCGCAACCAACCCCAGAAACACAGCCATTCCCAGGTAGTTATTGCCGAGGAAGGCATGAAAGCAGGCCGCGGGCTCGCGGTCCCGAATCAGGTATTGGTGATGGGCAGCAATGGCCGCGGCAACGGCTAGCCCACCACCATACCAGGCCCCGCGCCCCGCCAGATATCCCGCATAGGCCAGCAGCACCAACAGGAATATCTGCAAAAGCCCGACGACCAGACGGTCGCGGCGTCCAAAGAGGATCGCGGTGGACTTGATGCCGATCTTGAGGTCGTCCTCGCGGTCCACCATGGCGTACTGGGTATCGTAGACCAACGCCCAAACGATCGTAGCGCCGAACAGCAGCCAAGCCGACGGCGCCACCGATCCGGTAATGGCGGTGAAGGCCATGGGCACGGCCCAACCGAAAGCCGCTCCCAGGAATAGCTGGGGCACATGGGTGTAGCGCTTCATGAAGGGATAGATAACGGCAAGCCCCAGAGCGACGACCGAAAGGGCGACGGTCTGCCAACTGAGAAACAACACCAGGGCAAAAGCGGCCAGCGTTAGTGCCAAGAATACACCCAGGGCCTCCTTCGGGGTGACCAACCCGGCGGCAACAGGCCGCTCCCGCGTTCGGGCGACGTGTCCGTCGAGGTCTCTGTCCGCAAAGTCGTTGATGGCGCATCCCGCCGAGCGCATCAGAACCACCCCAAACACGAAAATGAGCACGATCTGCCAGGGCGGACTTCCCTCCCCGGCAATCCAAAGGGCCCAGAGGGCGGGCCACATGAGCAGAAAGATGCCGATGGGACGGTCCAGGCGCACGAGCTTGGCGTAAAGAGCCAACCGCGCCCGCCAATCCGGGGAACGAATCTGGCCAATCTTGACGTCGGGAAGATTCATCGTTAGGGCTGGAATGAATTCAAAGCGGAAGCACTCCGTGCCGGCACCATCAGATCACAGATCCGGCAATTATGACACAAGGTATGGTGCGGCAATCCAGAAACGGAAAACACAAGGCCGCATCTTGGAAACCACAGCGTATTGCTATGGATTTGAAGGCGCTACCTGATCCTGTGGGACGGATCCGGAACCCGCGAGCG
>JAJDOL010000043.1 GCA_022340195.1 Chromatiaceae bacterium | reverse complement strand
TGCCCGCGCGGAGTATGATGCCGGAGAGCTACGCAAGGCCGTGCAGAGCCTTCAGTTTGCGGTTGCGGGTATTCAGGAAAAGCTCAACCTCGAGCTGTTGAAGCTGTTGCCCGAGCCCTTGGCGGGCTGGCAGGCGGATGAGCCTCAGGCCCAGTCCGCCGGCATGGCGGCCATGATCACGGGGACAAACCTGTCCCGGCGCTATTTCCGTGATGACGGTGCGGAGGTCAACATCAATATCATGGCCGACTCACCCTTGTTGCCCATGATGTCCATGATGCTCTCCAACCCGATGATGATGCAGACGAACCCCGACACCAAAATCTACACCTACGCCGGACAGCGAGGGACGATCAAGCACGAAAAGGACAGCGGCGAGTGGGAGGTGAGCCTGCTCGTGGGCAACAAGGTCCTGGTCAAGATCGACGGCAGTGGCTCGCAGGACAAAGAGAGCGTGGAGGCCTATTTGAAGGCGATCGATCTCGACGCTGTCCAGAAGGCATTCGGAGCCTGATTCACGCGCGCGTGGGACTTTCTACGCAAGTGTGGTAATCGGCGGAGCACAGATACTCGTCACGCGCTCTGGGAGCTGCGTGACGTATCCCGGGATATGGCGTTAGAGCACCACGCCTCTTAAATAATCTGCGAAGACCCGCCCTAGCTCCGGGTGCGCTAGACCATGCTCCACCGTCGCCTCCAGATACCCCAGCTTGCTGCCGCAGTCGTAACGCTTACCGCGAAAGGGGTAGGCGATCACAGGCTCGTCGGCGAGCAGGGCGGCGATGGCATCCGTCAGCTGTATTTCACCATCGGTTCCGGGTCGGGTCCGTTCCAGCTTGTCGAAGATGCCGGGCGTCAACAGATAACGTCCCACGACTGCCAGGTTGGAGGGAGCGTCAAGCGGTGCGGGTTTCTCCACGATGGAGACAACTCGGAGCTCTCCGTCCGGTCCGGGACGCGTTTCGACGATACCGTACTTGTTCGTCGCGCCCCGCGGTACCTCCATGACGCTCAGGATGCTGCAGCCATAGCGCTCGTACATCTGTGCCATCTGTGCGACCACGCCTCGGCCGTCCCCGCGGATGAGATCGTCGGCCAGCAACACGGCGAACGGCTCGTCCTCCACCACCGGTTTTGCGCAGAGGACGGCATGGCCAAGGCCCAGAGCCTCTGCTTGGCGCAGATATATGCAATGTGTCCTGGGCGGCAGAATTGTCTGGACGATCTTCAGCAGCTTTTGCTTACCGGCCCCCTCGAGCTCCATTTCCAGCTCATAGGCCTTGTCGAAGTGGTCCTCGATCGAGCGTTTGTTGCGTCCGGTAATAAACACGAAATGGTCGACACCGGCCTCCGCTGCCTCCTCTGCGGCATACTGGATCAGCGGCTTGTCCACGACCGGGAGCATCTCCTTCGGACTGGCCTTTGTTGCAGGTAGAAATCGGGTGCCCAGTCCGGCTACCGGGAATACAGCTTTGCGGATTGTTGCCATCTGTCGCCTCCAAGAAACACACCCGAACCGCCCCTGGGGCGGCATTGTTGCCTAACCTTCAACCTAGAAACGGCAGTTGGACGGCCCCCGGGGGGCGCGTCCCGCGTCGTGTCTGGCAAAGTGAGAGCGGACCGTCGATCCAGTGAATCGACGCAGCCGCTCGAACGACGAAGCGGAATAGTTGTTCTATTCCAACGAGTTGTAACGTAGCCAGGCGCCGCGCGGGGCGTGCACCAGGGGTCGTAGTGGTCTTCACCTTGCGGGTGAGTATGCCGATGGCAAAAACGCTGGCGAATCCAGATTGTTACGATCATTTCGGAGCGGTCAACTGCCGTTTCTAGGTTCATAGCGCGGCCATGAGTTTCGGCTCAAGGCCCTCACCGGAGGCTCCCACTGACTTGCTACGGCTCAGGTGATGCGCTGGCTGGTGGCGGCGTCGGCATGCTTCCCGATGGGTTCCGGTTGTACCGGCTTGATGCTTTCCCATTGCTTACAGCTCGGGCATTGCCAGTGCAACCGCCGGGCGACGAAACCGCAATGCTCGCATTGATGATGGGGCCGGTGTGCGCGCAGATGCGCGACAACGGTCAGCGCTGCATCAAAGGTTGCCCGGGTCCGGCCATCGTCCGCCAGCTTCGGCGCATACAGCGCCAGGAGGCGTTCGAGGCTGGTCAGATCGGCATATCCGGACAAGTACTCCACAAGAAAGGCAATGGCGGCTTCGTCCCCCTCCTCAGCCTGAATCGCGTCGGCAAGCAGGAGTACCAGCGCGGGGCTGGGAAAGTCGCGATAAAGGCGCTTGAGCTCAGCGAGCTCATCCTCGCGGCCGCTGCGGCGATAGGCATCGAGCAGATCCGGCAGAATCTCAGGCAGGAATTGCGGCCCCTGCTCGGCAACACGGAGATAGTGCATCACCGCGGCCCGTGAATCGCCTTGGCCCACCGCCATCTGGGCCTGCAGCATGGTTGCGCGAACGCAGTGAGAATCCACCTTCTGCGCGCGGCACAGATGGGCAAGCGCCCTTTCCCGCTTTCCCAGCTCCAGGGCCTCCTCGGCCAACTCGCAGTGGTACTGGGCAGTCTCGGAACGCACAGGTTCCCCGGTAAGGGATTGGAGTTGCTCCGCCACTTCCAGACAGCGCGTCCAGTCCTTTTCCTGCTGATAGATCTCGCGTAACCCCTCCAGGGCGCGTCTGCGGTGAAGCTTCAACTCCACCAGCTCGGCGAACATGCTCTCGGCGCGGTCGAAGAGTCCCGCGCGCATGTAGTCCTGACCGAGCTCGAATAGGGCATATCCCCGTTGCTCCTTGCTCAGATTGGGTCGCGAGACCAGATTCTGATGGATGCGGATGGCCCGGTCCACCTCCCCTCGGCGCCGAAAGAGACTGCCGAGGGCCAGGTGCGTCTCGGCCGTTTCGCCGTCTACCTCCGCCAGCTTCACAAAGACATCGATGGCCTTGTCGGGCTGCTCGTCGAGGAGGTAGTTCAGGCCACGGAAGAAGGCTGGATCGGATGAGGAGCCGGCGCTGCCGCGGCGGGCGTCGCTACGCCTCGCAGCCCACCAGCCGGATGCGGCAGCCACCGGAAGAAGGAGTAGGAGCCATTCGATCACGCGGAGCGGTCCCTCTGCCGCGGATCCGGCCGGTGCCAGATCTCCGGTATAGGTGGACCGGACTCGGATATTCGGAGCCGTGGTACCGCAGCCGATATCCCGAAGCGGATCTCGCAAGCTGTTCTCTCGCGCGCGTACAAAAAGGAAACTATCCGGTCGAGTCGCAAGATTAGTTATCATACAGGCATCTGCTCGCCGTCGCATCGCCCGCCAGGATTCGGTTTTTTCTGCGTTTTTCGAAAATGGCTCCAAGGTGCTGTAGCGCTCGGTGTATTGAATGTGAATCGAGAGGAATGCGAATGGGTCAGCTGTGGATTGTCGAGAGGCCGCCAAGAGAGGACGAAATGCGCATCTCGAGGAACGGGAAATCAGGGTCGGCGCTGGTGCATGATTCGTCGCAAAAGGCTCGGCCGAAAAAGGGAGGCGTTGGAATCGTTGCGCAGCGTCTGCTCGCCCCGGTTACCGTAACGAAAAAACCAAGGCCGCTCCGGCGGTTGCGTGGAACCAGTGTCCTCGTTTGGCTTGCGATAGTGTTTTCCTTGGCGAGCCCACCGCGGCTAACAGCCCAACCTTTGCTCGACGAGGAGACAGAGGCGATGCTGGTCTCCGCGGTCGAGGCGGCTGCCGAAATCGATCTCTACAGCGCGCGCTGCCGCCGCGATGTCTCGGGGCGGCATACGGATAACCTCAACAAGGAGTTGGTGAGCAAGTTGCGCATGACCGTTCTCGAGGTCGAGGACGACCTGTTCCCCGATGGATCCTATCGCCGGGCCAAGGAGCGACTGCAGCGCGAGCTCCTCGAGAAACTCAAACAGGCGGGCGGCTGCGAGCAGGCAAAGC
>JAJDOL010000033.1 GCA_022340195.1 Chromatiaceae bacterium | reverse complement strand
GAATTTTCGCCACGCAAATAGGCATGCCATATAGACCGCTGAGGCAACGCGGTTGTTACGCAAGACCATGCCAACAGGCCAAGGCTATCGCTCGGGCGCCTGCCAGCGGACGGAGGCGAGCATCGACGCGGATGTGAAGGCGGTGAGGGTGGAGGGGGTTGGCGACGCGTTGGGCAACAGAAATTTGGAGCTGTTACCTATAGTGTTACCTAATCCGTGTCTGCCAACGAAAAAAGGCTTAGGGTTTTGACCTAAGCCCTTGGTTTTCTTGGTCGGGGCGAGAGGATTTGAACCTCCGACCACCTGAACCCCATTCAGGTGCGCTACCAGGCTGCGCTACGCCCCGTAAGGAAATAAGCGTATTTCGGGTCGCGCTTATTGTCAATGACTCAGCGTTTCAGGATATGCAGGATCTCTTCGAGCTCCAGGCGGAGCTGGCGGATTATTTGGTGGCTTTGCGAAACGTCATGCTTTGCCGTATCACCCGAGAGTTGCTGGCGGGCACCGCCGATGGTGAATCCCTGCTCGTACAGCAAGCTGCGGATCTGGCGCACCATGAGCACGTCGTGACGCTGGTAATAGCGGCGGTTGCCACGCCGCTTAACCGGTTTGAGCTGGGGGAACTCCTGCTCCCAATAGCGCAGAACATGCGGTTTGACCCCACAAAGCTCGCTGACTTCACCGATGGTGAAGTAGCGCTTGCCGGGTATAGGCGGCAGCTCGCTATTGCTACTGCTCACTTCGAGCATAGGCTTCCACCCGCGATTTTAGTTTTTGTCCTGGGCGAAAAGTTACTACACGACGGGCAGTTATAGGTATTTCTTCGCCCGTTTTCGGGTTTCTGCCTGGGCGCTGACGCTTCTCTCTAAGATCGAAATTCCCAAATCCGGACAGCTTTACCTGCTCGCCTTTTTCAAGAGCAGCACGAATCTTTTCAAAGAACATCTCGACCATATCCTTGGCTTCGCGCTTATTCAGGCCCAATTCTTCGAAGAGGTACTCTGCCATGTCGGCCTTGGTTAGTGCCATCGCGTTAATCCCTCAGTCTTGCCCCTAGTTCGTTCTCGAGGCGCGTTAATACGCGGGAAATAGTCACTTCAACTTCCTGATCCGTAAGTGTCTGGGAAGATGCTTGCAAAATCAATCCCAAAGCAAGGCTTTTTCGCCCCGAATCTATTCTATCGCCCTGATAGACGTCGAACAGAACCAGGTCCTGCAGCATATCGGACGCCGCGGTGGCTACACATTCGCGCACTTGATCGTAGGTAATGTTGCCGTCGACGACGATCGCCAGGTCACGGCGGATGGTTGGGAATCTGGACAGCGGTTCGAATACCGGCAGCCGGCCAGCCTCCAACTCGCCAAGCTCAACTTCGAACAAGAAGGCGTTGCCGTTGACGTCGAGCTCCGCCGCAAGGGCTGGGTGCAGCATGCCGAGCAGCCCCACCGTTCGGCCATTGCGCTCGATGCAACTGGTCTGTCCGGGATGTAAAGCCGGATGCTCGGCGTGTACGAAACGGTATTGATCGGGATCGCCGGTTAGAGCGAGCACCGCCTCTAGATCCGCCTTGGCGCCAAAAAAGTCGACGGGGCGTACCTTCATACCCCATTGCTCAGGGGCGGAGAAACCAACGGCGAGGCCGGCAAGCACCGAATCCTGTCTCAGCTCACTCCCATCGAGCAGGAAGCGCAGGCCGGTTTCGAAAATGCGAACGCGCTCTTGCTGTCGTGCCTGGTTCTGACGTGCCGCCTGTAACAGTCCGGGCCAGAGGCTGGTTCGCATGACGGACATGTCCGCCGAAAGCGGGTTTGACAGGGTCAGGACCTCGCGCCGCGGATCGACGCTTCCTTGCAGCTCGGGACTCACGAAGCTGTAGGTAATCACCTCGTGGTAGCCTCGGGCTACCAGCGCAAGCCTGGCGCGGTCCAGATCGAAGGCGGTTTCGGGTGGCGCCTTGGTGGTAGCCGGCGAGCTGGCGTGGGTGATGGGGACATTCTCGTAGCCGTAGATACGGCCGATTTCGGCGATCAGGTCCACTTCGAGCAGCAGATCAAAGCGGTTACTTGGTGGGACCAGGTTCCAGCCGTCCGGAGCGGGGGAAACCAGGATTCCGAGCCGGGTGAGGATGTCCTCGACCGTTCGTTCTTCTAGATCGACTCCGAGTAGCCTTATGATCCGATCGCGGCGTAGACGCAGCCTCCTTTGCTTCGGTAGGTGCCGCTCGGAGCTCTCGACCACGACGGGCCCGGGCTCGCCGCCGACAATGTCGAGAAGCAGCTTTGTGGCCCGCTCCACGGCCGTCGCTTGAAGCTCTGGATCGACCCCGCGCTCGAATCGGTGAGAGGAGTCGGTATGCAGTCCGTAGCTGCGGGCCTTTCCGCTGATGGCTTGCGGGGCAAAAAATGCGCTCTCGAGCAGGATGTGGCGTGTACGCGAATCAACGCCCGTCTCGGAACCACCCATGATTCCCGCCAGCGCGACGGGCTTGTGGTGGTCTCCAATCACAAGCGTGTCCTCCCGCATCTCTATCTCTTCCCCATTGAGCAAACTAAGGCGCTCTCCGTTTGTCGCCATGCGCACGCGGATCTCGCTGTCGAGCCGGTCCAGATCGAAGCCGTGCATAGGCTGGCCGAGCTCCAGGAGCACATAATTCGTTACGTCCACCACCGGGCTGATACGACGCAGGCCACTGCGGCGCAAACGCTCTTGCATCCACAGGGGAGTCTCGGCGACCGGATCGATATTGCGAATGATACGGCAGACGTATCTGGGGCAGGCATCGGGGGCCTCGAGACGAACCGGGAAGCGGTCGTCGATCCGGGCGGGAATGGGCGCGACGAGCGGGCCCTGGACCGGGCTGCGGTTGATAGTCCCCACCTCGCGGGAAATGCCCGCCAGGCTCAGGCAATCGCCACGGTCAGGCGTCAGGTCGAGCTCAATGCAACGATCGTCGAGGCTCAGGTAGGTACGCAGGTCCTCCCCGACGGGCGCGTCCGGGGGGAGGGGCATAATACCCTCGGATGACTCGGCGAGTCCGAGCTCGGTTGCCGAGCAGATCATTCCCAGGGATTCTACGCCCCGCAGCTCGACCCGCTTTATTTCGAAGTCCCCAGGTAGACGCGCCCCTAGGATGGCGACCGGAACCTTCATTCCCTTGGCCACGTTGGGCGCGCCGCAGATGATCTGCAAAGGCGGCTCCATTCCGGTGTCGACGCGGCACAGGTGCAGCTTTTCGGCATCGGGATGAGGCTCGACCGACTGGACCCGGCCAACGAGAACGCCGCTGAAATCGGGGGCCGCGGGTTCTACGGCGTCCACTTCGAGCCCCGCCATGGTCAATTGATCGGCCAGAGCTGGGGTGTCCACATCTGGGTTCACCCACTCGCGCAGCCATGACTCGCTGAATCGCATTTCTCGCCGTCCTGTCCGGGATCTTGTCGATATCAGGCAAATTGCCTGAGAAATCGAAGGTCGTTTTCGAAGTAGAGGCGGATGTCGTTGATGCCGTAGCGCAGCATCGCGAGACGCTCGACCCCCATGCCGAAGGCGTAGCCGAGATAGTGCTCGGAGTCGATCCCGACGTGCCGAAACACTTCCGGGTGGATCATTCCGCAGCCCAGCACCTCCAGCCAGCCCGACTGCTTGCACACGCGGCAGCCGGCCCCGTTGCACATGACGCACTGGATGTCCACCTCGGCGGAGGGCTCGGTGAAGGGGAAATAGGACGGTCGAAAGCGCAGCTTCAGGTCACGCTCGAAGTAATTGACAAGGAAGTCGTAGAGCACCCCCTTGAGGTCGGCGAAGGTCGCCTGCTCGTCCACCAGGAAGCCCTCTACCTGGTGGAACATGGGTGTATGTGTCAGGTCCGAGTCGCAGCGATAGACCCGCCCCGGGGCGATGATTCGTAGCGGCGGGCGTCGGTTCTCCATTACGCGTATCTGCACAGGCGAGGTGTGGGTGCGCAGGAGCAGGTGCTCGTCGAAGTAGAAGGTATCGTGCATGGCCCGGGCCGGGTGATGGGCCGGAATGTTCAGAGCCTCGAAGTTGTGATAGTCGTCCTCCACCTCCGGCCCTTCGGCAATGCTGAATCCCGCATTGGCGAACAGGCGCTCGATGCGCTGCATGGCCCGGGTGATCGGGTGCAGCCCGCCCGGTCTCTGACCGCGGCCAGGCAAGGTGACGTCGATGCGCTCGGCGGCAAGACGGACGGCCAGCGCGGACTGCTCCAGCTCTGCCTTGCGGTCCTCGATCGCCTCCTGGACCTTTCCCTTGGCCTGGTTGATCGCCTGTCCTGCGCGTGGGCGCTCGTCCTTCGGGAGCTTTCCGAGCTGCTTGAGCTCGGTTGTGAGCAAGCCGCTCTTGCCCAGAAAACGCACGCGCACCCGGTCCAGGGCCGCGAGGTCCTTTGCTTCTACGACCTGCTCCAAGGCCTCGGCTCGAATTCGGTCGATTCCCGATCGGGTCTCGTCATTCATGTTTGCGCCTTGAATAGAAAAGGGGAAAGACCAGGGCCTTTCCCCTCCCGTATATATTCGGCCGCGAAGCGGCGCGTGGCATCAGGCGGCTAGAGCCGCCTTCGCCTGCTCCGCCAACGCGGCGAAGCCCTCTTTGTCGTGGTAGGCGATCTCGGCCAGTATCTTGCGGTCTACCTCGATTCCGCCCTGTTTCAAGCCATCGATGAGGCGGCTGTATGACAGGCCATTCTCGCGGGCGGCCGCATTGATTCGGACGATCCACAACGAGCGGAATTGGCGCTTCTTCTGGCGCCGATCACGGTAGGCATATTGGCCCGCTTTGATGACGGCCTGCTTGGCGACTCGGTATACCCTGCTGCGGGCGCCGTAGTAGCCCTTGGCCTCTTTCAGCACCTTCTTGTGACGGGCGTGTGCTGTTACGCCGCGTTTTACGCGTGGCATGGATATCTCTCTGTAAATGGTTCCAGTCGTATCAGGTCACCCAGCGATCCTGCAGCTAAGGGGTTCACTATGGGAGGATCGGTGTCGGTCAACAATAGGGGATCATCCGCTGGGCGGACTTGACATCTGCTTTATGCAGCGTTTTCGAGCCACGCAGATGGCGCATCCGTTTGGTGCTTTTCTTGGTCAGGATGTGGCGCCGGTGGGAGGCGTTGCGTTTGAAGGTCCCGGAGGCGTTGCGCTTGAAGCGCTTTGCCGCACCTCGATTGGTCTTGATCTTTGGCATCTCTATAACTCCGCTATTGCGATTTGCTCCGCGGCGTGAACCGCGGCTATCTCTTTTTGGGGCCAAGGACCATCACCATCTGTCGCCCTTCCATCTGCGGCTGTTGCTCCACCGCACTGATCTCGGCCAGATCGGCTTCCACGCGTTGGAGCAACTGAAGTCCCAGCTCGCGGTGTGCGTGCTCGCGCCCGCGAAAGCGCATGGTGACCTTGGCCTTGTCGCCTTCGTTCAGGAAACGTGTCAGGTTGCGCAGTTTGACCCGATAGTCTCCTTCGTCGGTTCCAGGACGAAACTTGACCTCTTTGACCTGAACCTGCTTTTGCTTCTTCCTGGCCTCTGATTTCTTCTTTTTTTGATCGAACAGAAACTTACCGAAATCCATGAGCCGACAAACCGGTGGCTCTGCGGTGGGTACTATCTCGACGAGATCCAATCCCTCGCTTGTTGCCCTCTCCTGGGCATCTGTCAATCCAACGATACCGACCTGATTGCCTTCCGCGTCGATGAGCCTAACCTCGTAGGCCGTTATTTCGTTATTAACGCGGTTTCTTTTTGCTGCGACGATAGCAGGTTCCTCCGAGTATTACGCAAAAACATAAACGAACGGCGGCGCGGAATCCCCAATTCAAGGGTTTCCCGCACCGTTCCGGGCGTCAGTGGATCCGGCTCGCGACCTCCTCACCAAAACGGGCGACGAGCTCGTCGAGACCGAAGGTGCCGAGATCCTTGCCCTTGCGGTCGCGGACGGAAATCGCCCTATTCTCGACCTCCCGGTCGCCGACCACCAGCAGGTAAGGCACCTTTTGCAACGTGTGCTCGCGGATTTTAAAACCGATCTTCTCGTTTCTCAAGTCCGATTCCACGCGGAACCCCTTGTCGCGCAAGGCGTTTGCGATCTCGTGTACATAGTCGGCCTGGCGGTCCGTGATATTGAGGACCACCGCCTGAACCGGCGAGAGCCAGAGCGGGAGGGCGCCAGCATAGTGCTCGATCAGGATGCCGATGAACCGCTCCAAGGAGCCGAGGATGGCTCGGTGCAGCATAACGGGCACCTTCCTGCTGTTGTCCTCGGCGACGTAGTGGGCGCCCAGACGTTCGGGCATTGAGAAGTCGAGCTGAATAGTACCCAGTTGCCAAACTCGACTCAGGCAGTCGCGCAGGGAAAACTCGATCTTGGGTCCATAGAAGGCGCCTTCCCCCGGCTGGAGCTCCCATTCCAGGCCCTTTTGCTCGAGGGCGTCCTGCAGTGACTTCTCCGATTTGTCCCATATCTCGTCGGCGCCTACGCGTTGCTCCGGTCGCGTGGAGAACTTGACGAGCACCTCGTCGAAACCGAAATCCCGATAGACCTCGAAAAGCAGATCGATGAAGTCGGAAACCTCCGACAAAATCTGCTCCTCGGTGCAGAAGATATGGGCATCGTCTTGCACGAAATTGCGCACCCGCATCAAGCCGTGCAAAGTGCCGGAGGGCTCGTTGCGGTGGCAGGAGCCGAACTCGGCCAAGCGTAACGGAAGGTCCCGATAACTTTTCAACCCGTGGTTGTAGATTTGGATGTGTGCGGGGCAGTTCATGGGCTTAATGGCGAAAATCCGTTCCTCCGACAGGGTCACGAACATGTCGTCGCGGAACTTTTCCCAGTGGCCGGACTTCTCCCACAGACTGCGGTCGATTATCTGCGGCGTATGAACCTCCTGGTAGCCGCGTGCGCGCAGCTTGTCGCGGATGTACTGCTGCAGGATCAGGTAAATGGTCCAGCCCTTGTCGTGCCAGAAAACCATCCCGGGGGCTTCATCCTGGGAGTGAAAGAGGGCGAGGGCCTTGCCGATCTTGCGATGATCGCGCTTCTCGGCCTCCTCGAGTCGATGCAGATAGGCCTTGAGCTCCTTCTTGTCCCGCCAAGCGGTGCCATAGATGCGTTGCAGCATCTCGTTGCGCGAATCGCCGCGCCAATAGGCGCCGGCCACCTTCATGAGCTTGAAGCCGTTGCCCAACTTGCCGGTGCTCGGCAGGTGGGGACCGCGGCAGACGTCGAACCAGTCTCCCTGGCGGTAGACCGAGACCTCCTCTCCCTTCGGGATGATGTCCTGGATGATCTCCACCTTGTAGCGCTCGCCGATCTCGCCGAAGACCCGGAGCGCCTCGTCCCTGTCCCAGACCTCGCGCCGGATGGGCAGGTCGCGCGCGACGATCGCCTTCATGCGCTCCTCGATGCGTTCCAGGTCCTCCGGAGTGAAGGGCTCGTCGCGGGCGAAGTCGTAGTAGAATCCGTCCTCGATGGCCGGCCCGATGGTGACCTGGGTGCCGGGATAGAGCTCCTGTACCGCCTGGGCCATCACGTGGGCCGCATCGTGACGCAGCAGCTCCAGCGCCCCCTCGTCGCGTCCGGTGACGATGGCGACCGACGCATCCCGGCCGATGACGTACGAGGTGTCGACCAGAGCGCCGTCGACGCGTCCTGCCAGGGCGGCCTTGGCGAGTCCGGGGCCGATAGAAAGAGCCACGTCGAGTACGGAAATCGGGCCTTCGAGCTCCCGCTGGGAACCGTCGGGTAGAGTAATCTGAAGCATGAAGAGACCTTCGGGCTCAGTGGTGATCCATACGAGAGACCACATGAGATAAAAAAGCCGTCAGCCCTTTGCGGCCGGCCCTCGACCCGGGAAGCACCCTGTGGAGAGCTCATTGCCGAGAGCTGACAGCTCACTCGAATTGGTAGGCGCGATTGGACTCGAACCAACGACCCCCACCATGTCAAGGTGGTGCTCTAACCAGCTGAGCTACGCGCCTGTCACAACGAAACGACAATGATACATGCGCGCAAATGCATCACGCAAGTACTGTGCTCGCCCTATAATACGCGAACCACCAACGCATACCTGTCAACGAGAAGGGCAGATCCCGAACATGACCACGATTCGCCAAGAAGACCTTATCCAGAGCATTGCCGACGGCTTCCAGTACATCTCCTACTATCACCCGCAAGACTACATTCGTGCCCTGGCCGCGGCCTACGAGGCGGAGGAATCCCCCGCCGCGAAGGACGCCATGGCACAGATCCTGGTCAACTCGCGGATGTGCGCCGAGGGTCATCGACCCATCTGCCAGGATACCGGCATGGCCGTAGTGTTTCTCAAGGTCGGCATGAACGTGCACTGGGACGCGGAGATGAGTGTCCAGGAAATGGTGGACGAGGGCGTGCGCCGGGCCTATTCCCACCCGGACAACGTGCTGCGCGCATCCATCGTTTCGCCGCCCATTGGGGAGCGCGCGAACACTCGCGACAACACCCCTGCTGTGGTTCACATGGAGTTGGTACCGGGCGACAAGGTCGAGGTACAGCTCGCCGCCAAGGGCGGCGGTTCGGAGAATAAGACCAAATTCACCATACTCAATCCCAGCGACAGCCTGGTGGACTGGGTACTGAGCGTGGTCCCCCTGATGGGCGCTGGCTGGTGTCCGCCCGGAATGCTCGGCGTCGGCATCGGCGGGTCCGCGGAGAAGGCTATGCTATTGGCCAAGGAGGCTCTGATGGAGCACATCGACATCCACGAGCTCAAGGCACGCGGCCCCTCGAGCCCGATCGAGGAGCTGCGCCTGGAGCTGTTCGAAAAGGTCAACGCGTTGGGCATCGGCGCCCAGGGGCTCGGCGGACTGACTACCATCCTGGACCTGAAGATCAGGGAGTACCCGACCCACGCCGCGTCGCTTCCGGTTGCCGTCATCCCGAACTGTGCCGCCACGCGGCACCTGGATTTCACTCTGGACGGCAGCGGACCAGCCCAGCTCGATCCCCCGAGTCCGGCGGATTGGCCCGATGTTACCTGGGAGGCCGGCGCGGGCGCGAGGCGTATCGACCTGGACCAGGTTACGCCGGAGGAGGTCGCCACCTGGATGCCCGGTGACCGAATCCTGCTCTCCGGCAAGCTGCTGACAGGACGCGATGCCGCCCACAAGCGCATCGTGGACATGCTTGCAAAGGGCGAGGCGCTGCCGGAGGGGGTCGACTTCACTAATCGCTTTATCTACTACGTGGGGCCGGTGGACCCGGTGCGAGACGAGATCGTCGGTCCGGCCGGGCCTACCACCGCTACCCGCATGGACAAGTTCACGGAGCAAATGCTCGCCGAGACCGGTCTCATCGGGATGGTGGGAAAGGCCGAGCGCGGTCCTATCGCTATCGCGGCCATCAAAAAGCACAAAGCTGTCTATCTCATGGCGGTCGGTGGCGCCGCCTATCTGGTGGCCAAGGCCATCAAAGGCTCGCGTATGGTTGCCTTCGAGGATCTGGGGATGGAGGCGATCCGCGAGTTCGAGGTCCAGGACATGCCGGTAACGGTCGCCGTGGATGCCCGCGGCGAGTCGGTGCACAAGACCGGACCTGCCGAGTGGCGCGCGCGAATAGGAAAGATTCCGGTCGAGGTCGGGGCGTAGCGCTCCGCGGCGCCTTAATCCGGATGGATCAGGGTCGAGGTCAGTCGCTGCTGCGGATCCCGGGTCACTGCGTTCAGGCTGGGGGTCTTACCCGCAGCCTGGCACTGGGATTCGGAACCGCAGCCTGGTGCCGCCCTCTGGACGGGAGTCCAGTTCCATGGTACCGCCGGCGAGCCTGGCCCGTTCTTCCATGGAAAGCAGTCCGTAGCCGTTGCGGAGGGTTCCATCGGCTGGTGTCGCGTCGATGTCGAACCCACGACCGTCATCCGCGATAAGCATGTTGATCTGCCCGCCTTCGTGGTGGATCTCCAGCCGGACCTTAGACGCTGAGGCGTGTCTTTTGACATTGCTGAGCGCCTCCTGGACGATGCAGTACAGATTCGCCTCCAGGGCCGCGGGTAGCTCATCGTCCATGCCTCGGTGCTTGAAAGATACGTCCAGATCGTCCATCCATGTGGCGCGTTCCAGGAACTGATCGATTGCGCCGACCAGCCCAGCGTTTCTCAGCTCTTTGGGGAAAAGGTTGCGGATGAGCTCGCGGATCTCCCCGAGACTGTCACGTAGCCCATCTTCGAGATCCAAGAGCGCTGATCGCGCTCTATTCGGATCTCGGTCGAGAAGCTGGACCGCGGACTGAAGCGCCAGGATCGATGCGGCAAAGGATTGGGCCACGCCGTCGTGGATGTCGCGTCCGATCCTGCGCCGCTCCTCCTCCTGAGCGGCGAGTATCTTGAGGTTTACCTCATGCACCTGCTCCATCTGGGACACCAAGCGGGTCAGTACCCTGAGGCGGTGTGAGGCGAGTCCGAGCATCCACAGGGCCATTTGCGGCTCCCGCGTCAGCAATGTCATCAACTCATCGCGTGTGAAGACGAAAAGCTCGGCCCTCTCCCGGGTAAGGGCACTGGCGCTACGCCGCGTCTGGTCGAGCAACGCCATCTCACCAAACAGCTCACCACAGCGCAAGTGATTGAGCAGCCGCTTCTCTCCGTCCGGGCCCGTACCAAAAACATCGACGGACCCGGAACGGATGAAGAAGGCCGAACCTCCCGGATCCCCCTCTAAAAAAACCGTTTCCCCGGCAGCGAATTTCTGTGTTTCGACTCCGGCGTCGGCCAATATCCCTTCGAGATAATCCGAGAAGGGTTTGCCAGTCAATGTGGACGAAAGCGACGAGTTGGATTGTGGCATTGCACCGGCAAGCGAGGCCTGTGAAGTGGCGATTTATTTCGGATTGCCGGCATGGGTTCGGTAGAGCAAATGCAGTAGCGGCGCATGGAATGCGCCGTTACCCGTCTTGTGACGTGACCACAGCGGTGGGGCTCAATCACCAACAAATGGTTGCTCCACCCGTATGGACGCAGGTTGGGTTCATTCTATATACGTCGAAGGATTGGAAAAAATCGATGTGCTTCCCCGCTAACGAAAACGGTTCCTCTGATGGAGTTCCGGTTGACGTCTTGCTCCGATAAAACGCGTAGTTCCCCGTATCGTCGACGACGATGACAACCGCCAAATTCTTCAATCCCGCCGGCGAGGTGAGATCCTGCTCTGCAATACCTTCCGGAAGCTTAGGGACCAGCTCTTGCGCCGGAATCGTTGCTGCCATCGCTCCGGGATCGCCGGGACTTTCAGCGAATGCCGAAACCGATGCGCCACAGGCTAGTGCCAAGAAGGCCCACCCGAGTGCCCCCCGGCGCTCCCTTTCGCCGATAAATCGCATTGGGTTTCCACTTTGCCCTGCTGTTGGTTTTTTCGCTTCAATTAACATAAAGAATACTCTCCTGGTGGTGTTGATCAACGTAGGATTACACTGAAGATCCTACAGATACTGTCCCTCGCGGTAAAATGCGCTGCTCCGACTTGCGAATTCTTTCATTATCGAAGGCGGTAACTCGAGATGCCATCATTTCCCCGGCACTTTGCTGCCTTCTTTTATCGTTGATCCAATGACGTAAACATCGTCCCCATTGTAGTTGCCGCAAATGACCCCGCCGGCGGCATACTTCGAAGACACGGATAACGAGCCCCTCAATTGGCACGCCCTCCGAACAAGGCATCGAAGCTCAAAGAGATTTTTCCGACGATTGAGCGGTCCGGGATGTACCTGGCGGGTACGGGCTCGATGGCCAGAAAATTGCGGTCTTGATATAGAAAGCTTTCGTCCAGCAGATTCCTGATTTCGAGGCTCAAGATGCCGCGCCTTTTCGGTAGTCTGTAACCCAGCTCTAGGTCGACTACCCAGAAGCTCTCGTCTTCCCGGTCGAAACCCAGCGGTGTGTCACGAACAGTCTGGTCGACGAAGGTTCCTGTGAGACCACCGAAAAACCCCGTCGGGTCGAAATATCGAATCTGCATAGGAAGGCTGCGTGTGCGGACCAAGGCCGGACCCAACCCGAAAAAACCGTTCAGGTCGCTCGAAACGTCTTCATATTCATAGTGGACGCTCAGCGCCAAGCGGTTCGTCGGCGTCCAATAGGCATAGCCCAAGAAGGCATCCTCGGTGCGCTCCCAAAACTCTACCTCACCGGACAAGGGGAAAAAAAGTGGCCCTACCACGTCTCGATGCGTGACCTCCAGCCCTAGCATCACATCCCGGATCAGGCGCGTATCGATGCCAAATCCATAAACCTCGGATTCGGTCGCCTCTGGGTCGTCGAAAAACTGTGTAAAGCCCGCGACTTGGGTCGGCTGGAGGGTCTGCTCGACGACCAGCTTCGGTTTGAGGAATTCGAAGTAAGCGGCTCGCACCTGCACAGTGTCCGTTATGTCCCACTGGACCCCGAGCTTGGGATATCCCCGGCGCTTGCCGAAGTCGAGGTTCTCGTAGTCGAGGTCGTCGTAGGAGTATCCGAGGGTCCAGAGGAAACCGGCGGGCATAGATATATTCGCGTAGAGGTACCCGGTTCCGTGTCTGGCATCCAAATTGACTATACCCTCGCAAGGGATAGGTGAAAAGGCCGGGCAGCGTTCGCCGAACAGGGCCGATAGATCCAAACCCAGAAGCGAATCCTGGCTGATGTCGTTGTAGATGCCTCCGACTATGAGGTTAATGCCCTCGCCGCGGAAAAGGTACTGTCCCTCGCCCTGTACCGCGCTGATGTCGGTATCTATCTCGACCGGAAATACCTCGTCCTCATCGGTAATGTGCTCGTCTTGATTGCCTGAGATCGCGGAAAGAAGCAGCTCGGAAGAGGGCGTTGCCCGGAGCCGCACGCCCAATCGCGCCGTGTCTTGATCGATGCGGCGCCGGAACGTTCGCGAGAAATCTTCGGGATCGAAGTTGAGGGCGAGATCGCCCTGCTCGGCTTTGCGATGACGGTATTCGGCCTGCAAGCTCAGACTTGGATTCAGAGCGACCTGTGCGAAGGCGTTGTAGATATCGTCGTCCTGATCGTTATTCACCCGAAAGCCGTCGGTTTGGTAGTGAAACTGCCCCAGACTGCCGGAGAACCGGTCGTGGAGACCATAGACCACCAGACTGTCGCCCCAGGTGTTGTTGTTCCCTAAGGCGCCGTCCACCAGCAGGTTGATGCCGTTTCTTATGAAGAGGGGGTTGAACTCGTCGATGCCGACGTCGGTCGGTCCGGAGCGGACGAGAATCGGCAGGCTGGATTCCTGCCTCTGCGGCTGCAGGGGCAATATATTAATGGGTTGATACATCAAGGCCTGAAACATCTCGCTCACGCGGGCCGCGTTTCGCCGTGGGCGTCGAGCATAGGTATCGGCGAGCAGCCGGTGCGCCGACCAGTTTCCCGGGTCGGCGTTCACGGAGATCCAGCCTTCCACCAGTGCGCGACGGGGGAATCCCAGGTCTTCATAGATGCGTGCCTGTCCCGCACTGCGTGCGGCCAGATCGGAGTCCAAAAGCAGGCTGGAGCGATAGACGGCGCGATTGTCGTTGCGCTCAATGGACTGTTGCAGATTATCCAAGGCCTCGACCGGCCGATTCTCCGTCTGCTCGCGAATGGCATCGTAGAACCAGGGTGTCGGATCCTTTGGGTCCAGAATTTTCGCGAGCCCAAACTGCCTGGCCGCCAATTCGTCGCGCTTCTCGTCATAGTAGGCCTTGCCGAGGTAGCTGCGCAGGATAGACTTGTCCGGGTCGAGTGCGGCGGCGATTTCCATGTTTCGACTACCGTCCCGGAGCCGGCCCTGCCTCGTTAGGGCAATCCCGAGCCCCAGTCGCGGCAGCGGGTCTACCTGATCGAGCTCGATTGCACGCTTGAAGCTCTTGGTCGCAGCCGCCGCATCGAAACGCAGCAACTGAGCAAATCCGAAGGTGGTTTGGGTCCTGCTAAGATGAGCGTTGAGTCCGGTCGATGTTTTCGCCGCCCGCAAGGCTGCATCGAGATTGTCCCGGGCAAGCTCCAGCTCCGCTCGGCGTGCCCATGCAAGGGCGTTGTCGGGCTCGAGCTCCGTCGCCGTCTTCGCGTCCTCCCATGCCCCATCGAGGTCGAACTGCGATTGATGCACGTAAGACAAGGCAATCTGGGGAGCGGCGGCGGCGGGAGCGAGCCGCGCGCCTTCCTCGGCAAAGCGAACGGCCTCCTGTGGCTTGTCGAGCACCAAGGCGACGATCGAACGTAGCGCGATGGCGTTGCCGTCCGCCGCGTCGAGCGCAAGGGCCCGGGACAGGTCGTTTTGCGCCGGCTCTACTTGGCCGACATAGAGAAAGATGGATGCTCGTAAGCCAAAGAATCGGGCGTCGCGCTGTTGCGTGGGCACGCGCTCCAATGCAGCGAGGGCAGCTGTGCTGTCTCCGTCCTTGAATCGGTCGAGGGCATCGCGAATTTCGGGCCCCATCCCCTTGCCCGAGAAGTGGGTCACCGGCGGATAGAAGAGCGCCCACTTGACCGCATCACGGGGTTCGGCAATCAGGACCTTGGTGGGCGCCTGTCCGGGACCTGCCACGGCCCCCTCTCCACGCCGCAGCAGCAGCCGGCCCAATTGGTTTTCTGCGCTAACGACCCCCTCGAATACCAGGACACGTGACTCCTTCGGCGCAGCCTGGACCAAAAACTCCGTTCCCTCCACTGCCGCGTTCAGGTAGGGCGTGTTGACCTTCAGGTGGCGGGGGTCGCGGCTGAAAATATTGAAAACTCCTTGTATTGCATCTAGTCCGAAGATATCTGATTCCTCGGACTCGGGGAAGGTCAATGTGGAGTCCTGATCGAGACGTACCATGGTGTCGCCCGGCAAAAGGACCGTCGCTCGACTGTTGGCCCCGACACGTAGGGAGTCGCCCGCACAGATTCGGCTCTCCGTTGCCGATAGACGCCATTCCGAGCTGCCCGCCCGTCTGTGCTCGACTTGGCCCTGGACCGATACCAGCCGAGCGATCGAGGCATCACAGCGGTCCTCGGCGAACGCTGGCTGTGCCTGCCCAAGCAGAGCAACTACGACAAACGCTATCCAGGCACAGAAATGCCGCTTCATTGATCAGCCTATCAAATCGAGTTATCCCTTGTCCGACACTCGGAGTCCGCAACGGTGATCGCGACGGTAAACGCGGTTATCGGGCTCCCGGTCCAGAACCCTATCCGTGTCGCGTTAGTATCCCCAATTCGATCCCGACCACTGATCTGAAAGCTTATAGCAAGAAAACCAGGACATTGCAGCCAGAATATGACGATCGGCGTCGACCTCATTTGCTTTGAAGCTCGACAATACCGCTCCAATCCGCGCTTGGCGGATGGGCGACATAGCGTCGGCAGAGCTCCAAATAGAATCTGCTTGGCCCGTCGCGGCCGTGCTCGCGCTCGATGGCTTCGAAGTAGCGCAGAGCCTGCGACCATTTGCCGGCGGTGAAGGCCGTAAGGGCGTCGGCGAAGGTGGCACACATTGCCTCCTGGACGCCCGTGACCGAATCGCGGGTGCCGATCAGCTCGCAGATAGCCAACGGACGCGTTTTCCCTTTGAGCAAGAACCGGCCGAGCTCGCGAAGGTGGAAACCGCTCACACCTGCCGCAACCGTGTCGGAAACCAACAGCCGCGTACCCAGCTGCTTACTCAAGGCTTCGATTCGCGATGCCGTGCTCACAATGTCGCCGACAGCCCGGAATTCGTAGTGATCGGCCGCACCCACATATCCCAGGACCAGCTCGCCGCAGTGAATTCCCAGGCGCGTCGGTAGTCGGTACTCGGGATTGCGGGCGTTGAAGGCATCCACGGCGGCCAGCACGTCGAGCGCGGCGGCGCATGCGCGCCGCTTCAGCTCGGGTTTTTCCTCTCCCGACGCCCAGACCGCGTGCATCGAATCTCCAATAACGTCGGCCACGACGCCACCATGTTTCCTCACCGGGGGGAACAGAGCGCCGAAGTAAGCGTTCATGAGCTTTTTGAGTGCCGCCGGCTCGAGGCGCTCTGCAAGCGTCGTGTACTGCTCCGCGTCGGTGACCAGGCAGATGCCGAACGCGTGCTCGGTGGAGGCCGTGAAGTCGTCGATACCTCGAGCGAGCTGATCGACCACTGAAAGCGGCAGGTGCATACCGAAGGCGCGTCGAATGTTCTCGCGCTCCCGTTGCATGTCCCGATAGCGCCACAAGATACCGCCAAAGGTCGCCACCGGCAGCTGGATTAGCAGCGGCGTCACCGACGGCACCCAGAGATTGAAGCCGGCGAATACGATGAAGGCACCCGTGAGATAAACGCCACCGATTGCGAACGCGACTACCGGGATCCAACCGCCTGGAGTCCGTCGCATTGCGAGGGCGAGAAGCAGGCCCCAAATGGCAAGCAACAGTAGCTCCCACGCTGGAGCCAGGGGCCTGATCGCGTTGTGTTCCAGGACGTTGGCAAAGGTCGTTGCGGCGATCTCCACGCCGCTCACATCGAGTCCTGTCTCTTGCGTATAGGTAGTGTAGAAGCCGTCCCTCTGATCGGGCTGCAGGCGTGCCGCGCTCCCGACGAAGACCGCACGTCCGGCCAGGTCGTACTCGTTGGGCGCGGCATCGAGGATCCGATGATAGGGGATGGTCTCGATGGTTCGGGGCGGACCGTAAAAGTTTAGATGCGTGCTGTTCCGACCACTATAGGCGGCGATAAGCGCTAGCATTTGATCCTGTTTTCGGATTTCCCGTTCGCCGGCCGCTGAAAGCCGTGCCGTCAGGCGCTTTGCAAGCGAGTTATCGCTCAGGAAGAGCGCGCGCAGCAGGCGGACAGCCTGAAGGATACGGTTTTGCTCACCCGTTTCGATCAGCTTTCGGTGCAAGCGTTCGTATGCGGTCGGATCCAGTCTCTCGATCAGTGCGAGAAGACTTTTATGGGACGTCTGTGTGTGGACGCCGAGTGCAACCATCGGAAGCGTCGGCGCGTCACCGGCCTCCGGCTTGAAGAGCCACACCTGGCTGACCTTGACAGGCACTTTAGGCAGTGCGAAAGGCGCGATTGCCAAGGCCGCGTCGGCCAATACGGTGACAGGTGGAATACGTTGCTCGATGATCAGCTCGGCGCCGCTTTCCGAGCCCGTGGGTAGGATCTCTTTTTTCAGGTACTCGAACAGGACGACGTTACCCGCCCGGCGTAGAGCGGATGCAAACACCTTGTCCCCTGCCGGATCACGCGGCTCTTGGAACATCACGTCGAAGGCGATAACGCTTGCGCCGGCCTGCTTCAGTCGGTCGACGAGCCGCCCGTGAAGATCCCGCGGCCACTTACGCGGGTTGTTCGGCAGGCCGAAACGCGCCGAAGACTCCTGATCAATCGTGACGACAACCACGTCTTGGGGGGGGGCGATGGGGCCACGCAGCCGGAACAACCAGGTTAGCCCGAAGTCCTGCTCCCAGTCCTTCCCCAAGGGCGTTGCACTTACCACTATGCCGAGTATCACGGTGGCGGCCGCAAGCCCCGGACGCCGCCACGGCGGCCACCGCATCAGCCTCGAGGGAAGAGCGCTCAAGGCAATGCTTCCGTTCCGGAACTTTTCTTGGCGAGCTGTCGCGACAGGGAGCAACGGATTTTGGCTACCCTGTCGTCAGGCGGGTATGATCTACCCGTAATCCGCACCACGAGCCCTGATGGACGGCGAAGGCGGTTGGCGGAGAATGGCAGATGAGAATGCACCGAATTTTTCGGGGACTTCAAGGAGCGGCGACAGTCGTATCGTCGAGCGATGTAACCCTTGTCGCAACACGAAAAAGGAACGAGAAGCAAGCAGGGTCCTTTGTCATTTACCAGTGTCCGACACATTACTATATCTAATCGGGAAGCAATCGGCGCCAATTCGTTTGGAAAAGACGTCTGTCGCTTCGAGACTTGGAATGCGTGCGCTCGTGGCGATAATCGGTGCGTCGCTCCTGCTTTTTGTCGCGTGTTCGGACGAGGAAACGCCGGAAGAACGGGTCCGTAGCTATGTCGATCTGGTTGCCGAAACCGCCGAGGCACGAAAATGGCGATCCTTCGAAGATTACGTGGCGGATGACTATACGGACGACCGCGGATTGGACAAGAAGGATGTGCTGGCAATCATTGCGCGCTATATCCTGGCGAACCAGAGCATCTACATACTCGAGCGCATCGCGTCGGTTCGAATCGACGACCAGCACAATGCCCGAGCCGTGGTTTACGCCGCAATCGCGGGTCAGCCGGTGTCAGACGCGGAAGACCTGGTCCACGTGACGGCGGATTTCTACCGTTTCGAGATCGATCTTCGCGCGGGAGAGGACGGCGTTTTCCGCACCAGGCGCGGTAATTGGAAGCCCGTGGGTCCGGAACACTTTCTCATCGGTCGCTGAGTACCTCTGCCGCCGATCGCGCACCAGGGATTCCGAGTAGGGGACTCGGCATCACATGATCGAATTCACAACGGACAGCACGAGCCGAAAGCCAAGGTCGCGCCTCGACTTGTCTGGATCGAGGCCGAGTCGGCAGGCGCAGCGGACTCCGGCCGGACCCTCGAGCCAAGAGCCGCCGCGCAGTGCCCGCATCCCGCCGCCGTCGATCGAGTTCCGGTTGTCATCACGGATGTAGGGATAGGGTTCGAAACGGGTCAGGCACCATTCCCAGACGTTTCCGTTCAGGTCCTGGGCGCGGCTACTTGTTTGACCGTCGGGGAACATTCCCACTGTCGCGGGATGGCCTATGCACTGGGCGACATTCGCGCTTCCCTCTTTCCATGTGTCGCCCCAAGCGTACCGGCGTGCGTCGGATCCGCGAGCGACCTTTTCCCACTCGGCCTCGGT
>JAJDOL010000367.1 GCA_022340195.1 Chromatiaceae bacterium | reverse complement strand
AATTTGGTGGTGAGATATCGTCGCTGACGCCCCGGGGATGAGGTGGTGGTTCTAACGCGCGCGGAAGGGCTGAAGGAGCTACGCGAGCGATGTGTATCAAACAAAAAACTCGACGTACGAGTCGGGTAGTCCTTGGTAGCCAAATGGGGTGGCTCTCGTCGCCCTGCTTCGCGCTCGGTGTGCAGTGTCATCTTGAAGGTCCGCTGTCGCGGGATTGGCGACCTTCTGGAGCTCCATTCTGCGGTTCCGATGGAACGAGCTGTATGTGTCTGCTGGACCTCCCTTGAACCGGGTCTGCATTTTCGCCAATGCCAGAACGTTGACCGCTGCCAGCGTCATCGCTTTGACGCGAGCGATCGAAGGGGCGTCCACCTCTTTCAACGGACCGGGATCCAACGTTTGAACGCTCCATCGGCCTCCGGTCCGGTAAAGCTTCACGGAGCGGGGGAAAGATTGATCAACCGTCGCTGACCCGAGTTAGGATTGATGGTGATGATGCCGCCAAGGGCGGAGTCGCTCACATGAATTTTGCCGTTCGGCGTAACGGTGACTCCCCAAGGTCTCGTCAGGGAAGGCCCGTCACCGACCGAAGGTCCGGACAGCTCCTCCAGGCTCAGGGAAACGGGGTCTATCCGAAACAGCGCTTTGAACTTCACATCGGTGACCAAGAGATTCCCGGCATTATCGACGCCAATCCCAACAGTACCGCCGAGCTCGATCGTTGGCTGTTTCGGTTTCAGGGTGAGTGCCGAACGATTTCCGGTGGTCAAGTCGACCTTCCATATGGTAGAGCGTCCCGGGTCGGCGACGAAGACCTCTCCCTTTCTCGTGGCCGCAACTCCAAGGGGGGCGGCAAACGACTCACCGCTTCCTTGCTCGGGGCCCGAGCTCAGGGTCCGCCGCCCGTTGGAAAGATGAACCGATACAACAGCTCTCAAGCCCGGGTCCACCGTTACGGCCATGCCTTCAAGGCTGGTCATTCCAATGGGATCTTGCAACTCCGGGCCAGTCCCCCGACCTGGCCCGGAAGCCATGGAGCGATCTCCGCTTTTAGGATCGATTCGAAAAAGGGCAATGTTGGTGGCGTCACCGACCAGGATCTCCCCTGAGGGTGTGATGCTGACGGACTCTGGAGTGATGAGAAAGATCCCTTTGCCTCTCGAGGCATCGGAAAGGATACGGGTCTCTCCGCTTTGGGGGTCCACCGACAGCAAAGCGGCCTGCCGTGGGTCGACGATCAGGAGGCGTCCGTCGTCGGTCGATGTCAGACCCATGGGTTGATAGAGCCGTGTTTGTCCGGTGGAGCGACCAGCGGACAGAATGCTCCTGTCACCGGTTTTCAAGTCGACCGACAAGACGGACCGCCGACCAAGATCCAAAACCAAAGCGCTGTGATCAACGATGAGCAGGTCTACCGGTGTGACAAAGTCAGGACCACTCCCCATTTTTTCAGAGGACAGGATACGGCGATGCCCGTTTCGGTCGTCGACCGAAACGAGGGCGCGGAGACCTTGATCGATCACGAGTAGTTCGCCGGTCTCCAACGCGGCCACACGAGTAGGACGTTCGAAGTCGGGGCCGTGGCCGACTCCCGGGGCTGACACGGTCTTACGGTCGCCCGTTTGGACGTCGACACGGATCAAGGCTCTTTGACGGCGGTCGACGACGAACAGCATGCCCTGGGGCCCCGTCACCAGACCAAAAGGGTCCACAAAGGTGGGGCCTTGACCAACAGAGGGAGAGCTCAGGATCGTTCGGTTTCCGGTCTTCTCATCCACTCGGAAGATGGTTCGTAAGTCGATATCCATCACAGCCAGGGAGTCTTTTGAAAGGCGGGTGAGGGTTCGGACCGTAGAGAAACTCGTTCCCGACCCACGATTCTTGCCCGAAACTTCCGTCCGTTTGCCATTGGACAGGTTCACCCTGACGATGGAGCCCAGGCCAGCATCGACCACCACCGCTGAATGACTATCGGCCAACACGCCGATTGGCGCGATAAAGTCTGGACCGGAACCAAGCTGGTTCGAAGATATTTCCGCTCTGGTACCAGTCTTCAAATTCACTCGAATCAAGGCTTCCAGTCCCCGATCGATCACCATGAGCGAGCTATCTGACGCCACCCCCATTCCAATGGGCGTAACAAAATCTGGCTCCACCTCTGCCAGGGCTTTCTGGGCCAAAGAAGGCTGAGCTAAAGTCGAAAAAAGAAACAGAGCGATCAAGACAGTGAGCAAGCGGCCAGGGTTCAATTTCATGGTTCGAGGGATAAGGTATAGGGATAGGAAATCCAATGGCCTTTGTCTTTTCGTCCGTCTTCTGTGTCGCGACAACAGTTACTTGGTTCGACTATGCGCCTGTTGTCACTCCTTGAAGACGAACGAAAACCCGGCGTAATCTGGTATGTTCTTTTCCGGCAATCGCCTAAACAAACGCAATGGGTTCTCTATCAGAAAGAGCTGAGCTGCAGGGAGGTATTTGGCGAGGATACTCGGTTCGAGATGGGAGTGCGCGATCGGGGCAATCGCCGCCGAGGAGGCGGAATGGGTAGAGTTTCCACGCATTCCGCAGCAGGCGGTCAGACGCAGCCGGTGGGCTTGGGCAGGCCGCCGTACTTGGTGATTGGCTTCATGGGGCCGGTCATCCACAGCGTGAACATGGCCTTTTGATCCTCGCCGCAATATTTGGAGAATTTGCGGATCGGTGGCACCACGGAGCGTTCTTCGAAGAAGTTGCGGGCCTTCAGGATATGCTGCCACTTGGTTTCGTCGAGCTCGACGCTGTCTGCGTTCGCCATCGCTCGCCCGATTTCGGGAGTCCACATGGCTCATGTCGATCAGATAGCCGTCGCCGTCGCGTTCAGGAAGGTTCATAACGGAATAGCAAGAAATCTCTTGAGTATTTCAGAATATTCTAATACTCTGTAATGGACGAAAACGAGAAGGCCCACAAAGACGCCTTCACTTGCTGAACCCAGATAGAACGAATTCGGAGAACTCCATGAAAAAGCTCGCTACTGCTGCCGCCATCGCCGCTCTGCTCGGCGTGTCCGCTTCCGCTTCCGCCTTCTGGGGTGGCCCCGGTTCTGGCTCCGGCATGAACGACTGGTTCAGCGATATGTTCGGTGACGGCTACGGTGACTTCGACATGAACATGTCCGGTGGCGGGCATGGCTCGGGCCGCGGATACAACCGCTACCGCGACTACTACGGCTATGGCTACGGCCCCGTTGGCTATGGCGCCCCCTACTACGGCGGCGGCTACCCATACGCCTATCCGTACGCCGCTCCGGTTGCCGTGGCGCTTCCGGCTCCTACCGTATCCAAGTAAGGGACATCTGCCGATTTGAACGCGCGGACATGCACAGGGACGTGCATTCCCCTAGCACGGGTTTGGCGAAGCGCACTAAATCGCAGTAATGCCTTGCAGCCGCTCGCATGTTCCGGCGTCGGACGAAGGTCGCGCGCAGTAAGCAGTAGCAAGCTCCTTCCTCCGGCGCCACCCTCCCAGCCTCCCGCAGGCCCGGTATCGTGGGCTATCTCGTGTGTGGCACCTCGTGCCAGCTTCGCTCTTATCGGGTGGTAACTCCGTGACATAAGCCCCGGGACCCACATTTCGATTCCTTTTCACCTCTTTGAAATGTCGTTGCAGTAAATCGGCACGTTGGCTACTCATGTCAAACGCCATCTATTCGGTTGCTGCTACACGATCCGAGGAAATGCATCCAGGCACTGTCGGGAGTAATACAAATGTCTTCACCTATCGTTCAATATGAAACAAACCAGGTACGGAATGAACACCAATCGGCGTTAGCGGATTATGAGGAGCGTGGAGAGATACAATTCCGTCATTTTCGGCCGGATGCGGATGACGAACAGCAGATGGGCGAGCTGGTGTTCAACAATGCGTTCCTGGGCCAGCCGTTCGTTTGCCTCGCATTTGATCTTCAAGGGCGAGAGCGAACGCCCGACCCACCCGGAATCCGGTGTGCACTGGCACTTCCAGGTGGAGAAGGAATTCCGCGGCCAGGAAATTGGGACGAAGCTCTTGCAGCGCTTCGCTACTGATGCAATCAAATCCGATTTCAGGCTCATCTGGGCGGAAGTGATGGCGTATCCGCAGAAACCACCCGAGTACTTCCAAGAGCGAGGTTGGTCGATCTACGATGCAAAGCCAACGATGATTTTCGGGGATCAGGTCGACTTCCCTGTGAAGGTAATGTGTATTACAAAACCGCTTTCAGCATTCGAAGCGCTACCCCGTGGGACGTACCGCGGAGATAACAGATGACCTACCAGAAGCACGTTGCTTTCTCACGGCTGGCCTTCCTGATCGCCTGTCTCGTGTCGCCAGTTGCCGTGCACTCCGCCGAACCGCCCACGCGTGGCCCCAATGACCTACGAGGCGTTCGATAGTAACGGCGACGGGCGTATCACAGATCAGGAGCTCGACGAGGTTCGCGTGCAACGCATGGCGGCCCGTGCCGCTCAGAGCGCTCCCAGCAGGGCTATCCCATGCGCAATTTACCGAACGCTCCGCCCTGGATCGTAACCTACGACCGTAGTATGGGCCTTTACCAAAACACCCTGCGCCAGCTTCATCGGCGTCGACGCGACTACTCGCGATGGCACCACGATACTCTCGAAGACGCTTCTAGCGACAGCGTACCCGCCACATGATGTGCCAAGGCCACAGCCATATCCCGTGCGTGCAAGGCGCGGCAAGCGGAATGTTCTGGAGCGATGGATATTTGCCCGCGAGTGAAGTGGCATAGGAATCCGGGCCACGGCTGAAAGACTATCGATCATGTTGCGCCGCAGCACTGGCTGCAGTGCAGCATGCACCGCTGGCAAACAAGGGAGGAGGCTTGCACGCCAACCCGGCGTGAATTGGTTAGCCGCTAGCCCGTTGCTGTCACGGCACCTTAAAGGTAGCCACGGCGAGATGTTAGTGTACCCAGTCCGCTCGCGTGAAGGGGCCATCCGGCCCCCGGCAAATCCACCAAGATCGGTCCATCCCTCATCTGACCGACACACGGGAGCAGGAAATGCGCGTTGCTATGTTCTCTTCGGAATCCCTTCACTCCATCTCCAGCGGTGGCTTAGGCGTTCATGTCACGGAGCTGGCTGCTGGGCTGGAGCGGCGTGGCCATGAGATCCATGTGATCACCCGCCGCAAGGAAGGCCAGCACGACTACGACCAAATCGATGGGGTGCACTACCACCGTGTCGACCACGGAACGAGCGAGAACTTCGTCGAATGCATGGACTTCATGTGCAAGGCCATGGCCCACAAGTTCCAGGAGATTACCTCCCTGGTCGGCAACTTCGAGCTCGTCCAGGCCCACGACTGGCTCACTGCCAACGCCATGAAATACGTCATGGACGGCTTTGGCACCCGCGGCGTGCTGACCATGCACTCGACCGAGTAAGGGCGCGACGGCAATGTCTTTTTCGACGGCTTCGCCCGGTGGATTCGAGACGCAGAAGCCGCAGGCTGCCATAACGCGACGCTGATCATTGCCGGCCGGGAAGCCGGTGGTTGCCACGGTCGCCGGCGGCCCGCGGGAGTTCATCTGGCACGATGTCAACGGCTTCCTCGTGGACGCCGATCCGGGCGGTCTCGCCCATGGCATCGGCTCGCTCCTCGCCGACCACGAGCACTGCCGCGCCCTGGGCGCCAACGGGCGCAAAGCTGTGGAAGAAGAGTACAACTGGGACAAGGTTGCCGAGTACACCGAAGGTGTGTTCAACGCCGCCTTGAACGCTTAACGCGCCGTTTACCGAGTGTTCGCGATCACTCGTAAAAAAGGCAACCGATTGACCACACCCCAATTGCTTCCCATGGCTTAGCTTCAGTCTCGCGCTCGTTCCCGACCGCCAGCTGGCACTGTAGGGCTTCGGTTCGGCAACTTGAACCGAGCCTTCCTGTTGAGGTTATTCGCCCGCGCGAGCCCACATTGTTGACCGGCTGCTCAACGCTACCCAGCTGCCGATTGGAAATCCTCCCCCAAGCAGAGGAATGGGTCCTACACAAACGTTCACCGTCGGAGCGACCAGAGGCCGCTCTCAGCGTTGAGCCGTCGTTGCAAGTTGATGAACGGAGGGCCACATGGTGCAAGCGATCGCGGCCGCTCAAGCGCCTGGATGCATGTGACGTTGTTGCCACATTGCGGAATTCCGAACCGATTCGTTTTGATCGGGTTTTTGCCGTTCTTGGGCATCCACGCGGGCAAAGACTAAGGTCTGCTTTCGACCCAAAGGCGACACTACGGCGGCGTAACGCTACCAATAACCCGCCGCGCTTTTTGCGGTCGGGTTGATTGGCTAGTTAGATGAGCTTTGCGG
>JAJDOL010000349.1 GCA_022340195.1 Chromatiaceae bacterium | reverse complement strand
GGTTTCCGCATGGCGCACGAGTCGTTTTCCCTGCGGAGTGAGCTGAACATTATTGCGGGCACGCGTAAACAAAGGGGTGCCGAGCAGATCTTCCAGAAGTCTGATCCGGGCGCTAACCGCCGACTGGGTCAGAAACAAATTCTCTGCCGCCTTACCGAAATGGCGGGTTTGATTGACTTCCAAGAACGTCTTGAGCAACTCGGTATCCATGAACACATGCAGCATTTGGAAAACACACAATTGTAGCGAATAGCTGCGCGTATGTTTTTGGCACTCCCGGGCCCTGTGCCCCGACTGCCCTCCGGAGACCCCTGTAACCCGCCCGGTCGCTTTTATCCTCACCGGCACCGCCGTCGTCAGCGTACGTCCACCCGGGGACCCCCTGTTCGCGAAGCTCCACCATCGGTTCTTGGCCACCCAGCGCAAGTCCCCCACATCACCCGCCATGCTGCTCTACCTGTTGCTCGATCAGGTCGCCGACGCCTTGCTAGCGAACCGAGACGCCACTTCCGAGCTGCTCGTCCAATGGCAGGAACAGCTGCTGGACCCTGATCACAAGTTCGACGACTGGAAGGCGCTGATGGGGCTACGGGGTAGTCTGCGGCGGTTGGAGGCTGTCATCGAAGCGCAGATGGATGCGGTCGACGAATGGCGCGAACAGACATCCTGGTCTCTGGATGCCTCCTTATCGGTTCGGTACAACGATTTTCTGGAGCACCTGCGCCGCGCCTACCATCATGCTGTCGTCGTGCAGCACGATATCGATGCCCTGGTACAGATCTACTTCTCCACGAGCGCGCAGCGTACCAACGAGATCCTGCAGTTTCTCACCATCCTGTCGGCGGTGTTTCTACCCCTGAATCTGCTTGCAAGCCTGTTCGGCATGAACTTCACCCACCTCCCCCTGCTGGCGGTCTGGTACGGTCCCTGGGTACTGGTTGGAGTGATGCTCCTGGTGGTCTCGAGTCTACTTCTCTGGTTCCGCCGCCGTCGATGGCTCTGAAGCTGGACGCGGAAAGCTCTTTCGGCGTTGGCGTCCGTCCAGCGGGGGATCAAGACCCAGATTGGGCACCCCTCCGCGTCGACGCGGATATCGACCGTCTGGGACAGGCCGCAACAGGTGACTGTCACGCGCGCCGTATTCTCATCGGCCGTCTCCCGGCTGAGCTCTGAAGTCCCGAATAGAGCAGGAGCGGTACTTCGACGATCTCGAGCTCGAGGACGTGACTAAACAACTTGCCGCCACGCTCGTTGTCTATACTATGAGACGCTGATACTGGAGCTCGGATAACTCTGCCCGGCAGAAAGGGGGATCGTATGAGCTGGAAAGAACAGTTGGACAAGGCTATCGCCACGGTTCGAGACGCGGCCGAGAGCGAAACAGCCCGCGACATCGCCGCCAAGGCAAAAGGCGCGGCGGTCGTCTTGGCACGCAAGGTCAAGGATGGCGCTGTCAATGCGGCAGATGCCCTCGTGGAGGCAAACCGGGATCCTTCATCGCTTCAGGTTCGCTTCCTCAACGTCGAGCTGACCGTCGTGTCCCCATCGGAAGGCATCTCGGTCACCAAACCCGATGCCGCCACCCTTGTGGTGGCGGACGGAAAGGGGAACGGATTGGTCATCAATGCGGCGGCCGATCCCGCATTCGTCACGGAAGCGATCGGCAATGTTTCGCGGCTGAGCGGCAACACGTTCGATCTCGGTCCCGAGGACGGAATCAACGTCGTCGTCACTAAATTCTAATCATCAGTTCGGCGGTTCGGTCACGTCGAACGCTCGACCGGACCCCTCGATCAACGCCGTCCAGATCGCATCCTCGGGTCGTTCAGGGTAATTGCGATGGGCCCTTCGTCCACCTTGGCCGGAACGCGCCTGACCCGTCGCACCTGGCTCAAGCTCTGTACCGCCGCCGCCTCGGCGCTCGCGATGCCCATCTCCCTCGGACCGGTGATGGCCGAGGTACTGGCAACGCACAAAAGAAGGCCGGTGATCTGGCTGTCGTTCCAGGAGTGCACCGGCTGCACCGAATCCTTGACCCGCGCCGATGCCCCCACGCTCGAGCGGCTGCTGTTCGAGCTCCTGTCACTCGACTACCACCATAGCCTGCAAGCGGCCGCCGGGGAAGCGGCAGAGAACGCGCGCCGGCGTACCATGAGCGAGTGCCGGGGAGAGTACCTGCTGGTCGTCGATGGCTCGATACCCACTGGCGCTGGAGGCGGCTATTCGACCATCGCCGGAATCAGCAACCTGGACCTGCTCAGGGACTGCGCCGCTGCAGCAGCGGCGGTATTCGCTCTCGGTACCTGCGCGGCGTTCGGCGGCTTGCCGATGGCCGCACCCAATCCGACCGGCGCAACGGACGTGGCGACTCTGATGCGCCAAGGGCGCATCCCTGCGCGGCCTTTGGTAAACCTTCCCGGATGCCCGCCTATCCCGGAGACCATCGCGGCGGTGCTCTTGCACTTCCTGATGTTCGAGCGATTCCCCGACCTCGATGAGCTCAATCGGCCGCGGGCCATTTACGGGACCACGGTGCACGAGAGGTGCAGCCGCTACCATCACTTTATCGAAGGCCGGTTTGCCGAGCGCTTCGATGACGAAGCTGCCCGTCGGGGCTGGTGCCTGTTGCGGCTCGGCTGCCGAGGACCCTTGACTCACAACGCCTGCCCCACTTTGCGCTGGAACCAGGGCACCAGCTATCCCATCGAGGCCGGCCACCCGTGCATCGGTTGCTCCGAACCGGGCTTCTGGGACCGCGGCAGCTTCTACCAAACGCTGCGTTCCGAGCCGGACCATCCACAAACAGCGGCGAGCGCCGTCGAGCGAGGGGCGACCCTGTTCGACGACAGCTGCGTTTACTGTCATCTGCCCAGCAGAAGACCGTTCCGGACGGCTCCGACAGAGATCCCCGCACTGTTGCGCCGCGGCGAAATCCGTGCGCACCGCTTCGCTTTCACGGACGCGCAACTCGCGGATCTCGCCGAGTACCTGAAAACACTCGGTAACTGACCATGAGAACTGATCGGCCGATCGCCACCCACTCCTCCTGCCCACTATTCGGAGGAATGCTGTTGTGTCTGGCTGTGCTCGTCGCGGGCGCCATGGTGTCGGCTCATGCGCAAATACGCCCCTTCAGTGTGCACGATACCGATGGGGACGGCTATCTCAGCCGCGAGGAGTACGGATTGCTTCTGGAATTGCGCCGCGAGCGCCACCGGCGACGAGGAAGGAACGAGCCTCAGCCGGCCCCCTCCTTCGATGAGGTGGACCAAAATGGCAACGCGCTGATCGACGAGAGCGAGCTTACCTACGCGCTGGGGCAAACGATGTACCGCCACGGTCACCATGGTCCGCGCTGGCGTTACCCTGGCCAGGCTCGGTGAGGGACTCTGTGGCAGAGCATGAATCCGACCGAACGAGGCGGACCCCGGGTTGGGGACCCATCACCATCGACGAATCCGTGGCCGCGTGAATTCTATTCGACCTTGATGCTCAGACGCTTGGTCTGCTCCAGCTCTTCCCAGGATCTCCTGCTCACAGCCGAGGCCCGCTCATTAGAAATTTCGGTTGGCAGGTGCGGTCGGCGCTCGCGAAAAGGGTGTCCGCTGGTCACCGCTGTTTAGACACTCGGACACACAGATTGCAAAGCCTCGGAAGCGACCCATATCGGCAGTCTCGAAACCTGGTATGTTTATCCGAACACCCTCCGCTAACTGCGATTTTTCAGGTAGTCTCCTATCAATACCTGATTCGAAGGGGAGTCGGTATAGCTTGGGCTTTGCCCTTTGTCGACAATGGCCGGTCGTTGGCTTCGAAGAGGGAATGTACGTTCTTGCAAGTGCGCATTGCGGTTTAGATAGGCGTCGACGTGGCTGTGGTTTACGGCGTGCCCTGTTTTGTATCCTGTTCATCTGCGCTCTAGTGCCGCGGGTCGGGGCCTCCGTCGGTGACGCGGCACACTTCAACGCCGTCAATGGTGTCGCCTTGCTCGATCTGGCGCGGGCTTTCGGGCATCCGGCAACGCGGCAGAAACCCGTCCCCGATCTATTGCGGGAGGCGGACCTCGAAACCGGGCTCACGGCCCTTGGGAGCGGCGACTACCCCAAGGCTCTGGTGATCTTCTCGCGCCTGGCCGAGCAGGGCGAGGCCGTTGCCCAATTCAATCTGGCCGAGATGTACGCCAAAGGTCAGGGCGTGGAGCAGAACGACGACGCGGCCCAGGTGCGGTACCGGCAGGCCGCGGAGCAGGGAGAGCGTCGCGCCGAAAACGCATTGTGCTTGTTCTATGTTCAGGGGACATTTCGAGATCGCATAAGCGCTCTGCTCGCAGATGCCGACGCTGCAGCCGTTTGGTGCCGGCGGGCGGCGGAGCACGGGTCGGCATACGGCCAAGAGTGGCTTGCAACCATGTACGGGCTGGGCTCCGGCGTCGCAAGAAACTTCGCCGAAGCTTCACGTTGGTGGCTTCGAGCAGCCGAGCAGGGTAGTGCGGTCGCCCAATCGAACCTGGCACGGATGTACTTCGAGGGTAAGGGAGTACCACAGGACGATGCCGAGGCACTGCGATGGTTCCGCGCGGCCGCCGATCAAGGGCTCGCCGGTGCTCAGTATGGGCTGGGGCTCATGTACCACTTCGGAAGGGGTGTTCCGCGCGATCCTGAGGAGGCCGCTCGGTGGTATCGCAAGTCCGCTGAGCAGGGTGAGGCCGCGGCTCAATTCAACCTGGGTCTTATGTACGCCTCCGGCGAGGGCGTCTCCCAAGACCCCGCCGAGGCGGCGCGATGGCTCCGTAGCGCAGCGAACCAGGGCGATCCGGCGGCCCAGAACAACTTGGGCGGCATGTACCTTGATGGCGAAGGGGTCCCGATCGATGCGGCGGCGGCAGTGCGCTGGTTTCGCAAGGCCGCCGATCAAGGGCTTCCAGATGCCGAGTACAACCTGGGTACCTTGTACGCCGAGGGCAAGGGTGTCGAGCAAAGTCCCGCTGAGGCCGTGCGATGGTATCGCAAGGCTGCCGACCAGGGTATCGCTGCTGCTCAAAATGCCCTGGGTGTGGCGTACGCAGAGGGTGAGGGCGTCAAGGAGAGCAAGGCCGAGGCGGTTCGCTGGTTCCGACGGGCAGCCGAACAAGGGCACGTCGATGCCCAATACAATCTCGGACTCACTTATGCCAACGGTGAAGGTGTGGCGCGAGACTACGTGCAAGCCTACCTGTGGTGGGGACTTGCGGCCCGCCAGGGGTCGTCCGATGCTCGCCAGAGCCAGAATGCCATCATCCGATACATGACGCGCCAACAGGTTACCGAAGCCCAACGCCGGGCACGCGGATTTCAGTCACAAGCGCAACCCCCCGACAGAGAGCCGGAGTGAGGGCGTGCCTTCGGGTTTCGTCCTGGCTGACACTTGCTCGCTTGCTCGAGCCCGTTACCAGTTCGCCACTCCCTGATAAAATTCGCCTCTGACGCGAGTGCAGATTTATGACGGTTTGGGCCAGAAACCCAGGAAATGAATAAGCCGGAAGGCACGTCTCGCGGGCAACGGACCAGCGCGTGGCAAAGGACCCAAGGCTGTGGTGGACCCCTTGTCCGGGCGCACCCGGGAGGCATTGAATGATACGTTCCTGCTGGAGCACCGGAAAGATCGCTATGGCCGCCCTTACAGCGGCCTTGAGCGCCTGTACCAACAACGCCCCTTTGCAGGCGGTCGGTCTGCTGGAGTGGGATCGGATCGAGCTCAAGGCCGAGGCGGCCGAGCCCATCGTCGAGGTGCTGGTACACGAGGGCGACCGGGTCACCGCCGGGCAGGCTCTGGTGCGTCAAGATCCCGAGCGCCTGGAGGCCCAGCGCGACGAGGCCCGCGCCGCCCGGGACCAGGCCGCCGCCCGGCTGGCCGAGCTCAAACGGGGCCCCCGCGCCGAGCGTATCGACGCCCAGCGGGCGGAGCTGGCCGGCGCGGAGAGCCTGGCCACCACCGCCCAGAAAGAACTGGCCCGGGCCGAAAGCCTGCTGGCCAAGCAGCTGGCCACCCCGGAGGCGCGCGACGATGCGCGTTCCAAGCGGGACCAAGCGGTCGCCGCACGCGACGCCGCCCGGGCCGCGCTGGCCGAGATGCTGACCGGCACCACCCCCGAGGAGCTGGCACAGGCGCAGGCCGCCCTGGCCCAGGCCGAGGCCGGACTGAACAAAATACAGATCACCCTGGAACGGCTGACCGTTCGTGCCCCCCGCGCCGGACGCCTCGACAACCTGCCCTTCAAGCTAGGAGATCGGCCGGAACCGGGGGCGGTGGTGGCGGTGCTGCTCGCGGGCAACGCACCCTATGCCCGTGTCTACGTCCCCGAGCCGCTGAAGGCCCGGGTTATTCAGGGCGGGCGGGCCCGGGTCTGGGTGGACGGAATGGACCGGCCTTTCGAGGGCCGGGTACGCATGACCAGTGCCGACGCGGCCTTCACCCCCTACTACTCCCTGACCGAGCGCGACCGCTCGCGCCTGAGCTATCCCACCGAGATCACCCTCGAGGGCGAGGGAGCCGCCAAGCTACCCGCAGGCGCTCCCCTGCGCGTCGAATTCCTGGACGACACCGCGCGAGGAAGCTGAGCGCCATGGAGGAAACCCCGGCCATTGAGGCCCAAAGTCTGAGCAAGCACTTCGGCGCCGTCACCGCCGTGGACAAGCTGAACCTCAGCGTTCCACTCCATGCCATCTACGGCTTTCTGGGGCCCAACGGCTCGGGCAAATCCACCACCATCCGCATGCTCTGCGGCCTGCTCACTCCCAGCTCGGGCAAAGCCCAGGTGCTGGGGCTGCAAGTGCCGGGCGAGGCCGAGGCCCTTAAGCGACGCATCGGCTACATGACCCAGCGCTTTTCCCTGTACGAGGACCTGACGCTCACCGAGAACCTGATGTTCATGGCCCGCATCTACTGCCTGCCCGGTAAGCAGCGCACGGCCCTGGTGGCCGAGGCCCTGCACGCCTACGACCTCGACGAGCTGGGCCGACGCCTCGCCGGAACACTCAGCGGAGGCCAGAAGCAGCGTCTGGCCCTGGCCGCCGCCACCCTGCACGGCCCGGAGCTGCTGCTGCTCGACGAGCCCACGAGTGCCGTGGACCCCCAGAGCCGACGCGAATTCTGGGAGAAGCTCTTCCAGCTGGTCGACCGCGGCACCACCATCCTGGTCTCGACCCACTACATGGACGAGGCCGAGCGCTGCCACCGCCTGGCCATACTCGATCGCGGGGTGTTGGTCGCCGATGGCGAGCCCCAGGCTCTGATGGCCGCCCTGGACGCCGCCGTGGTCGAGGTCGATACCCCGGAGTCCCGGCGCGCCCGTCCCCTGCTGCGCGACGCCCCGGAGGTGCTCAGCGTCGCCCAGCTGGGTCGGCGCCTGCGCGTGCTGGTCAAGCGCGCCGACGGCGAGCCCGCCGCCTATGTGCGTGAGCTGCTGGACCACAACGGAATTGCCGGCTCGGCCGAGGTCACCCACACCAGCCTGGAGGACGTCTTCGTCACCCACACCCAGCGGCGGCGCGACGCATCGACATGAGCGCGAACGCCTGCTTCACCCGACTGCTCGCCATCATGGGTAAGGAGGTCCAGCAGCTACGCCGCGACCGGCTAACTCTCGGCATGATCGCGGGTATCCCCCTTCTGTTGATCACCCTGTTCGGCTACGCGATAGACACGGACGTGCGCCAACTGACCGCCGCCGTCGCCGACCAGGCCGACACCCAGCTGTCTCACCGACTAGTGGCCGATGCCCAGGCATCCCAGGTGATCGAGGTAGTGGCTTATGTGCAGACCGCGGCCGAGCTGCAGGACCTGCTCGACCGCGGCAGGATCTACGTCGGCCTGCTGATCCCACCGGACTTCGAGCGCCGCCTGATGCAGCCGGATAGGCCCGCCGCCCAGTTGCTGGTCAACGGTAGCGACCCCACGATCCTGGGCGCCGCAAAGGGTCTAACGGGCATGTCCCTTCGTGACCCGGCGCAGCCCCAGCTGGTGACCGCCGGCCCCCTGTTCGAGGTGCGCAACTTCTATAACCCGGAGCGCCGCTCGGCGGTCTTCGTGGTGCCTGGGCTGATCGGGGTGATCCTCAACATGACCATGGTGCTGTTCACCGCCGTGGCCATCGTGCGCGAGCGCGAGCGCGGAAACCTGGAGCTGCTGATCAACACGCCCGTGAGCCGCGCCGAGCTGATGCTGGGCAAGGTCTTTCCCTACATCCTTATCGGTCTGGTGCAGGTCAGCCTCATCCTGCTGCTCGCCCACCTGCTGTTCCGGGTACCGCTCACCGGCGCCCCGCTCGACCTCTATTTAGCATCCCTGGTGTTCATCGCCGCGAACCTCTGCCTCGGCCTGCTCATCTCAACCGTGACCCACAGCCAGTTCCAGGCCATGCAGATGACCTTCTTCTATTTCCTGCCGTCGATACTGCTGTCCGGCTTCATGTTCCCCTTCGACGGCATGCCGCGACCAGCTCAGCTTATCGCCGAGGTGCTGCCCCTTACTCACTTCCTGCGCCTGGTACGCGGCATCATGCTGCGCGGGGCCGAGCTGATCCAGTTGATCCCGGACCTGCTCGCCCTGGTCGCCTTTCTGTCGGTCGCCCTGACGCTGGCCGTGCTGAGGTTCAAGAAGCGGCTGGATTGAACAAGAGCGCCGCGCGTGGCGCCGAGGTGCTGCAATAGGGTCAGACGTCTTGGCTGGCTTCCTTTGTCTCTTCTGTCACTTCTGAAGGCATGGGCGCAGCGGCCACGGCCGTTTCCGTTGTCCCAGCTGAGGATCCGTCCAGCGGTTGACTGGCGAGATATTCCGCCAAGGACCGGATGGTCGGGTGGTCGAAGACGACGGTGGAAGGGATGGCGACCGTGGTGCCGAATTGGCCAAGCAAGCTGTTGCGCATCTCCACGGCCATGAGCGAGTCCATGCCCATTTCTAGGAATCGGCTATCGGGCGCCGGCGGCTCTGCCAGCCCGAGGATGTGCTGCAACAGCCCCTGAACGTGCTCGGTCAAGAAATCGGCCCGCTGAGATTCCGGCACCTGCAACAGCCGCTTGAGGAGACCGTGATCGGACACCTGGGTCGCCGCGGCCTTGGGCAGCACATGCTCCAGCATCGGGGGACGGACCGGCCCTATGAGCCGAGCCAATCGCTGCCACTGTACCGCGATGACCGTTGCTTGCACCGTGCCGTGCCGCATCATCTCCGCCATGGCGGACAAAGCAAGCGCAGGCTTCAGCGGCGTGAATCCCTGCTTGCCGAGGTTCGCGCGCGCCGCCTCGCTCGCGGCCATCCCGGCGTCGGCCCAAGGACCCCAGTCAACGCTGGTGGCCGGCAGACCCAGTGCGTGGCGGTGGGCCGCCAACCCATCGAGAAATCCATTTGCCGCTGTGTAGTTGGCCTGGCCCGGTGACCCCAGTACGGCGGAGGCCGACGAGAAGAGGACGAAGAGCTCGGGCGCGTCCACCTGTGTGAGTCGATGCAGGTGCCATGCCCCGAACGCTTTGGGCGCCAGCGCTATACGCAGCGTCTCCGCAGTCTGGTGAGGCAGCAGCGCGTCTTCCAGCACGCCTGCGAGATGGAAGACACCACCGAGCGGCGGCATCCGGCTACGGATGTCGTCGAGTAGATCCTTGACCGACTGCTCGTCGCCGAGATCGGCACTGAGCACTTCCACTCGGCAGTCATGCTGAGAACCCATCGCCTCGATCGCCTGCTGCGCGGCCTCGTCCGGCGACCGGCGGCTGGACAGCACCAGGCAGCCCGCCCCCTCCTGCGCGAGGAGCTCCGCCAGGCGAAGTCCCAGCGCGCCCAGTCCGCCCGTCACCAGGTAGGTACGGTCACGCCGGGGCTGCAAGGGCTCGGGCACGCGCAGCACGATCTTGCCGATGTGGCGGGCCTGCTGCATGCAGCGGAATGCCGACTTGGCTTCGGTGATCGGGTAGGCCTGGAAGGGCAGAGGGTCGAGTGCCCCGCCGCCGAGGTCCTCGGCCACTTCGTCGAGCATCGCCTTGATCCGGAAGGGCTCCTGCTGCATCACATCATCGAGCGCCAGGACATGGTAGGCGATGTCGGGCCGTGCCTCAGCCATAGCCTCAGGGGACCAGATGTCGCGCTTGGCTATCTCGACGAAGCGGCCGCACTGAGCCGTGGCCCCGACCGTAGCCGCAACGAAGCCTTCATTGGTAAGACTGTTCAGCACCACGTCGACCCCTGCCCCGTTCGTATCGGCCAGGATCCGATCGGCGAAATCCAGTGTGCGCGAGTCGTACACGTGCTCTATACCCAGGTTCCGCAACGTCTGCTGTTTGGGGGCGCTGGCCGTGGCGAAGACGGTCGCGCCGGCACGCTGGGCGAGCTGCACGGCCGCCAGACCGACGCCGCCGCTGGCGGCATGGATGAGCACTCGATCGCCAGGCTTGGGTTTTGCCCACTCGAAGGCCAGCGCCGCCGTGAGGACCGCGGCAGGAAGCGTGGCTGCCTCGACGGCATTAACCACTTCGGGCTGCCGCGCGACGAACGGATAGGGAACGTTGACCAGGGTCGCAAAAGCCCCACCCGGCGCGAAGCCGAACACCCTGTCACCCACCTCGAAGCCGGTCACGCCCGCGCCGACAGCGGTCACCACGCCGGAAAGCTCACCGCCGATCTCGCCGGGATCGCCGGGATAAAGGCCCAGTACGTTAAGGATGTCGCGGAAGTTCAGCCCCGCCGCATGTGGTCGAACTTGGAGATAACCCGCGGCGGGCGGTGGGAAGTCCTCCGGAGCCAGGTGGAGGTTCTCGATTGCACCTCGCTCGGTGGGCTGGAGCCGATAGTCCTGCGACGGGACCGTGAGCTGGCCGCTACGGGCCCAGGGCATGAGCCGGGGCACCCAACATTTCTTCTGGCGCAGCACCAGCTCCGGCTCCGGCGCGCCCGACAGGAGCGCATCAGCCAGGGACTGCGCTGCATCAGGGTTGCGGTGGGTATCGATCAGGGTGCAGCGCACACCCGGCTGCTCGGCCACTACGGTACGCCCGAGCCCCCAGACTGCGGCATGCACGGGATCGACGTCTTCGCTGGGCTCGGCCGCGACGGCGCACTCGGTGACCAACCACAGGCCCCGGGCCAGCTTTGCCCCCTCCTGGTCGACGAGGTGCGCCACCGCAGCGACGACACCATTCAAGTCGGACGTCAGTCGGTCGAGCAGGCCATCGGCGCTCTCACCGGCACCTCGCCGGCGGCTGGGAACGGCCCGCCAGACAATGCCGACCGGGGTATCGCCCCGCTCGGCGAGCCACCGGAAGGTGGCCTGCCAGTCCTCGATGCGGCAGGGGTCGAACGCGACCGAGTCCTCGCCCCGGGGCTCGAAGCTGTCGCCCTTGACGGCAGAAATCGCATGCTGACCGCGCTCGTCCAGCACCTCGCGCAGCGCCGCAAGAGATGGGTCGTCCGCCTGCCCGACGAGCAGCCAGGCACCCGGTGAAGCGTCCTCCACGTCGGCGGGTGCGAGCGCCCGCTCACGCCAGGTCAGGCGATACAACAGACGACCGGCATCGACGCCCAGGCCGCGCAGCAGGGCCTGGCGTGGCGCCCGCTTGACGACGAAGTTCTCGATGCCGCCCAGGTCCATGCCCTCCGCATCGAGGAAGCGCAGGTCGAAGGACTGGGTCTCTGACTGCTCGTCCGATCCGGCGCGCCAGCGTGCGTGGCAATAGAAGCGGACCGGCAAGGGCTCCCGCAGGGTGACTTGCTCGTACTTGAGCGGAAGAAAGAGGGTCGCGTCTTCCGCCGAGGTGGGCGGAGCGGCGGCCAGAAGCACCGCGCCGGCCACGCCTGTGCAAAGGTCCAGCAGGACTGGATGGATCGGCTCGCCCGCAAGGCTCTCGGCCAACTCTTCGCCTGCCTGCACCTCCCCCACCGCCTCGGGACCTTCCGCCCATAAGGCCCGCAGGGAAGTGGACCAACTGGGACCCCAGTGCAATTCGTTGTCGGCGAAGCCGTCGAACAGGCGCTGGGGAAGCTGGGGCGAAAGTCGCCCGATGATCGCATCGATCGTCTCCGTGGTACCGGCGTCCACCGCGGCAGGTTCGAGGACAACACTGCCGGAGGCATTCAGCGCCCAGGGGGCGTCCCGATCCAACCTGGGACGACTGTGCACCTCGAACGTCCGAAATTCGGGAGAGGCCCCGTCCGGCCCGTGCAGGGTGAGCTGGACGTCACGCGCCTCGTCCCCGGCGAAGACGATCGGCTCGTAAAAGAAGACCTCTCTCAGCTGCGCCGGCAGGCCCGCCGCCATCATGGCCATGACCGCGTAGGTCGCGCCGGGCACGACCACCGTGCCATAGATCACATGATCTTCCAGCCAAGGCTGATGCTTGAGGCTGAAGCGGGTCGCGTGCACCACGTCGCCGGACGGCAGGTCACAGCGCGATCCGAGAAGGCCGCCCGCACCCCGCTCGCCACCGCGCGAGACGATCGCACGAGGCCAGTACTTCTTCCTCTGAAACGGATAGAGGGGGAGATCCAGGCGCCGGCGCGCCCAGGGGCTGTCGATCGCCTGGAAGTCCGGCCGGGCACCGGCCACGTACAGCTGCCCCAGCGCCTCCTCGATCTGGTGCCCCTCGGGCACCCCACGGCGCAGCGAGGCCACCGCCCGCGGCGCCTGCTGCCCCGGCGGCCAGGCCCGCAGCGCCATCGCGCTCAGCACCGGCTGCGGCCCGATCTCCAGCACCACCCGGCAGCCCAGCTCGGCCAGCGTCTGGACGCTC
>JAJDOL010000329.1 GCA_022340195.1 Chromatiaceae bacterium | reverse complement strand
TAACTCCTTGTTTTTAAATGGTGGAGCCGAGGGGGATCGAACCCCTGACCTTCGCATTGCGAACGCGACGCTCTCCCAGCTGAGCTACGGCCCCATTAGGGTGTAGGATTCTTGATCGGATTCGGCGTTCGGTGAAAAATTTCCGCCTGGCGCCCGGTCAAAAAGGATCACAAGACCCCATTCTAGCATTTCCGCGACCGAGCCTGCCAAGTCCGGAAAAGTCGTTTTCACACGAGTTGTTTCTGCAGTACACCGATCATGTTGGATTCCAAGCCCTTGCTCTTCCCGACGGAGTTTCCGGCAATCGAGCGCCAATCGCTCATGACCCTACAGGTCAATCTCGGATACCGCTGCAATCAGTCCTGCATTCATTGTCACGTCGACGCAGGGCCTAAGCGGCCAGAGGTTATGTCCCAAGAAACGATCGAAGCGGTGCTTGCCTTTATGCGCCGGGGTGGTGTCACGACCCTTGACCTGACCGGCGGTGCGCCGGAGCTCAATCCCGGGTTTCGTCATTTGGTGCGGGAAGCAGTTACACAGGGAATCCTAGTCCTGGACAGATGCAATCTCACCATTCTCGATGAACCCGGGCAGGAGAGTCTTGCCGAGTTTCTGGCGGAGCAGCACGTGGAGATTGTGGCGTCGCTACCCTGCTACCTAGAGGAAAACGTGGATGGTCAACGCGGCAAGGGTGTGTTCGAGGCAAGCATCCGCGGCCTGAAGCGACTGAACGCGCTCGGATACGGGGATGAGACCGCAGGATTGCGGCTCAACCTGGTCTATAATCCGCTCGGACCCAGCTTGCCGCCACCTCAGGGAACCCTCGAGGCGGATTACAAGCGCGAGCTCCAAGCGCGTTACGGGATCCGATTCGATCGCCTGCTGACGCTGACCAACATGCCCATTCGACGTTTCGGCAGCATGCTCCAATCCAAGGGACGCTTCCGGGAGTATCTCGGTTTGCTCAAATCCGCCCACCAAGACCGAAACCTGCAGTCCGTTATGTGCCGCTCGCTGGTCAGCGTTGATTGGCGCGGTTACCTGTACGATTGCGATTTCAACCAAATGCTCGACCTGCCGCTCAACGGTGAGCGACGGCTGCATATCGCCGAGCTCGCTGCGGGGGATCTGGAGGGTCGCCCCATCCGTGTCGGCGAGCACTGCTGGGGTTGCACGGCGGGACAGGGGAGCAGCTGCGGTGGCGCGCTCGCCTAGAACGCCGATGCGATGCCGCGTATCTCGGTGGTCATCCCATGCCTCAACGAGGCCGCGATCTGTGTCGAGCGGCTCGACGCCCTGCAGCCTTTACGCTGGGATGGGCATGAGCTGATCCTGGTCGACGGAGGCAGCGACGACCAGACTCCAATGTTCTCGCGATCGCTCGTTGACCTGGTTCTGGCCAGTCCTCCCGGCCGCGCAGCCCAAATGAACCACGGGGCAGGGGTTGCGACGGGCGAGGTGCTTTGGTTTCTGCATTTGGACAGTCAACCGCCTGCGGATGCGTTTTCGCAGTTGCTGCGCGAGGCCATTGACGGTCCGGGCTGGGGCCGCTTCGATATCCGCCTCAGCGGTGGCCGGCCGGTGTTTCGACTCATCGAAGGAATGATGAACCTTCGCAGTTGCTTGACCGGTATGGTCACAGGGGATCAGGGCATGTTCGTGCGCCGTGATCTGTTCGAGCGGGTCGGTGGCTTTCCACCCATCGCACTCATGGAGGATCTGGCAATCAGCAAACGCCTCAAACGTATTGCGCGCCCGGCCTGCGTGCATGCCCGCATGGTCACCTCCAGCCGCCGCTGGGAACGGAACGGTGTCTGGCGGACCATCACCTTGATGTGGTTTTTGCGCTCCGCCTATCATCTCGGCATCAACCCCGACCGGCTCGCTCGTTTGTATTACCCGTGCGCTTCCCAGATGCGCGCATCTTGATCTTCGCCAAGGCCCCCGAGGCCGGGTGTGTCAAAACGCGCCTGATCCCGGCCCTGGGTTCGCACGGCGCGGCGGACCTGTACGGGCGTCTGCTCGGGGACACCGTGCGCCGGTTCGCTGCGTGCGCGCTGGCCCCCATCGAGCTTTGGTGCACGCCCGATTCAGACCGAGATCCCTTTCCCGAGTTGGCGGAGTTTTTTGGTGTCGGGCTCCATCGACAGCGGGGGCCGGACCTGGGTGCGAGGATGCTCGATGGTGCCGCTGATGCGCTCTCCCGCAGTCGCGCGGTGATTCTCACGGGGACGGACTGCCCGTTGCTGGACGATGCCTACCTGGAGCGGGCGTTGCATACACTGGAACGCAAGGATGCGGTGCTGGGTCCTGCCGAGGATGGTGGCTATGTTCTGTTGGGATTAAAAAAAGCGGCGGGCGAGCTGTTCCGGAACATGCCTTGGGGCGGTGACCGTGTAGCCGAGATCACACGAGACCGCATGGCGGCCTCGAGCTGGACGTGGGACGAGCTGCCGGAACTGTGGGATGTGGACGGACCAGAGGACTTGAGGCGCCTCGAGTCGCTGTACAGTGTTGCATCTCAATGATGGATGCGCTTACAGGACAGGACTCTTGGACCCCGACGAGAATCGACTCGGCAGGAACCGTTTCGACGGAAAGGTACCCCGTCTGGTTGATATTCGCGGGCTCGACAAGGCGTCTTCTCGCCGGGATGGGAGCATGAAAACCACCAAGAGCCGAAGGTTTCGCTCTCGTTGCACTCGATCGTCTTTGAGATCGGCCAGGCCGAAATCTACGCCTGAGGCCGTTGCAGGATCAGTTCCAATACCGCCTTGCTGCCGAAGTAGGCCAGGATCAGGATGACGAAGCCGCTCAGGGTCCAGATGATGGCCGTGCGCCCGCGCCAGCCGTAACGCAGTCGCCCCAGGAGTAGGGCGCCGAAGACCATCCAGGCAAGGGTGGAGAGTACAGTTTTGTGCACCAGGTGCTGAGCGAACATGTCCTCCAGAAAGGCGAAGCCGCTTATCAAAGCAAGCGTTAGCAGAAGGAAGCCCGAACCGATCATCTCGAACAGCAAGCTCTCCATGGTCTGCAACGGGGGCAGGGCGCGCACGAAGCCGACCGGCTGCCGCTTATGCAGATGATGATCCTGAATCGCAAGCAGAATCGCCTGCACGCTGGCCAAGGTCAGCAGGCTATACGCGAGCATGGAAAGAAGCACGTGGATCTTGATCGGCCAGCCCACGGATTCGCGCATGAAGCCCAGGCTCGGATAGCGGGCTTCGAGAAACAGGGTTAGCGCCGCCAGGGGCAGGATCACAATCCCGAGATTTTCCACCGGCTTCGTCAGGCTCGAGACCAGAAAGAGAGCGACGACGGTCCAGGAGGTGAGGGCGAGGGCGTTGAAGAAGGCCAGATTGAGTCCTGGTTCACCGAAGACCGCGTCGTAGATCAGCCAGGTGTGCAGCAGAAGCCCTGCGAAACCGATTGCAAGGGCGGGGGTGCGTCCCGGAACAAAGGACTTGTCCCGACGGAATAGCCGGAGGGAAATGATGAAACCGCCGGTAAGATAGAGCAGGATGGCGATATACGAAATCAGGGTGTGACTCATGACGCCGGATGATGGCACAAAGGAACAAGGGGGGAAAAGCCGTAGCCGTTGGTTAGACCACACGTACTGCTCCGGTCGCTATTTCCCTATACTTCGCAGCGAAACGCAAGCTTATAGGATCTACGCGCCGGCAAAGCTCCGGTGCTTGTCCCTCACGAGGTAGAAGATGTTCGAGAATCTCCAGGATCGGTTCAGCAGAGCTCTAAAGAACGTTCGGGGTATGGGTCGACTCACCGAGTCGAACGTCAAGGACACCATGCGCGAGGTGCGCATGGCCCTGCTCGAAGCGGACGTGGCCTTGCCTGTGGTGCGCGAGTTCGTGGAGCAGGTGCGCGAGAAGGCCATGGGAGAGAACGTGCTCAAGAGCCTCACACCGGGACAGACGCTGGTGAAGGTCGTCAACGATGAGCTCGTCAGCCTGATGGGGGAGGCGAACGAGGGCCTGAACCTGAGTGTTCAGCCTCCCGCGGTGATCCTGATGGCTGGGTTGCAAGGCTCGGGTAAGACCACCAGCGTCGCCAAGCTCGCCCGTTGGCTCATCGAGAAGCAGAAAAAGAAGGTCATGGTGGTGAGCTGTGACGTCTACCGGCCCGCGGCCATCGAGCAACTCGAAACCCTGGCTGCGGAGGTGCAGGCCGAGTTCTTTCCCAGCAGCGGCGACCAAAGTCCCGTGGACATCGCGCGTCGGGCAATGGACGCCGCGCGCAAACAGTTCCACGACGTTTTGATTGTCGATACGGCTGGCAGGCTCCACGTGGACGAGTCCATGATGGACGAGATTCGGACCCTCCACAGCACCGTCGATCCGGCCGAGACCCTGTTCGTGGTGGATAGCATGACGGGTCAGGATGCGGCGAACACGGCGAAGGCCTTCGACGAGGCCCTGCCGCTGACGGGCGTTGTACTGACCAAGACCGATGGCGACGCCCGCGGCGGTGCAGCCCTATCGATCCGCCACATTACCGGTAAACCGATCAAGTTCCTCGGCGTCGGCGAGAAGACCGCTGCCCTGGAGCCCTTCCACCCGGATCGGGTGGCGTCGCGCATCCTGGGCATGGGCGACGTGATATCGCTCGTCGAAGAGGTGCAGAGCAAGGTCGATCAGGAGCAGGCCCAGCGACTGGTCAAGAAGCTCCAAAAGGGAAAGGGCTTCGACTTGGCGGACTTTCGCGAGCAGCTTCTGCAGATGTCCAATCTCGGCGGCATGGCCGGACTCATGGACAAGCTCCCGGGAATGGCCGAGATTCCCGAACAGGTCAAGAATCAGGTGAACGACCGGGAGCTCGTCAAGCTTGTTGCTATCATCAATTCCATGACTCCCCATGAGCGAGTGTTCCCCGCGGTCATCAAGGGTTCGCGCAAGCGCCGCATCGCGGCTGGCTCCGGTACCCAGATCCAGGACGTCAACCGATTGCTCAAGCAGTTCAACCAGATGCAGAAAATGATGAAAAAGATGAAGGGCGGGGGTATGGCGAAGATGATGCGCGGTCTGAAGGGACGGATGCCTGGTGGCATGCCCCCGGGGGGAATTCCACCCGGCGGATTTCCCTTCTGACGCAGCTTCCAATTTTCTGCTTTTCGTGTATATTTACGCGTTTACCCGCGCCGCGGATGCATTGGTTTTCGATCAGAGCTGAACATGGTTTCGATTCGCTTATCCCGGGGTGGTGCCAAGAAGCGCCCCTTCTATAAAATCGTCGTCGCAGACGAGCGTTTGAAGCGCGACGGTCGCTACATAGAGCGCATCGGCTTTTACAATCCGGTCGCTACCGGTAGGGAAGTGCGTTTGCGTCTCGACCGAGCGCGTGCCGAGCATTGGATTGGCCAGGGTGCCAAGCCTTCCGACCGCGTTGCCAGGTTGCTCAAGGAACCGGACGCCGAGCCGATGGACGTCGAAGCCCAGGGTCCGGTTGCAGAGGCGTCCGCTCCAGCCGAGGAGGCTGTCGCTACCTGATTCGCGCTGGCGGGTCACGGCTGACTTGTACTGATGGAGACGCGAGCCCGGCCGCGGATGCTGGTACTGGGCCGCGTATCGGGTCTTTATGGCGTGCGCGGTTGGGTAAAGGTCTTCTCCGAGACAGAGCCACGCGACAACATTCTGTCCTACGAGCCTTGGTACCTTGGTGCGGCGCATAGCCCGCGCAGGCTTGCCGAAGGCAGGCTCCATGGCAAGGGTCTGGTAGTCCGACTGGAGGGCTGTGAGAACCGGGATCAGGCCGCCGCGCTGGTGGGTCAGGAGATAGCGGTACGACGCGACCAGCTTCCTCCACCCGAAATAGATGAAATCTATTGGTTCGACTTGGAAGGCTTGACGGTCGAGACACTGGGTGGCGTTTCCCTCGGGCGGGTTGACCATGTATTCGCGACTGCGGGCAACGATGTGCTGGTGGTCAAGGGGGATCGGGAGCGGCTGTTGCCCTTCGTCTGGGATCAGGTTGTCAGGGATGTGGATTTGGAGCTTGGTCGGATAAGGGTCGACTGGGATCTTGACTTCTAAGGCCTTTGGCGGAATCAAGGCTACCGGCGAGCGCCGAAGTTTCCCTTGTAATCAAGGTGTGTTGACGGGCGTCCGGTGGGATTTCGAGCCTGCCGTCGCAACGCGGAAAACGGGCGGAAAGACAACTCGGCGGATGGGATTGTCGAGGGAAATCGCCTAGGATTCCGGCCGTGCGCTTCGACGTCATCAGCTTGTTTCCGGATCTATTCCGGATCCTCACCGGCGGGCAGGGCATCACCGGTCGCGCGCTGGAGCGGGGCATCGCGGAGCTGCACCTATGGAATCCGAGGGACTACACCCGGGATCTGCATCGCACGGTGGACGACCGGCCCTATGGCGGCGGGCCGGGAATGGTAATGAGGCTAGAGCCGCTGCGCGCCGCCATCGAGGACGCCAAGGGAGCGGCCCCCGGTAGTCGGGTCGCCTATCTCACGCCCCAGGGCCGTACCCTGGAGCAAAGCGCGATCGAGAGGATCGCCGCTGAGCCGGGTTGGATCCTCATCGCTGGCCGTTACGAGGGCGTCGATGAGCGGCTGGTGGAGCACTACGTGGATGAGGAATGGTCCATAGGCGACTATGTGCTGAGCGGCGGTGAGCTGCCGGCGATGGTTGTCATGGATGCGGTGATCCGACTCCTTCCGGGGACGCTGGGACATGGGGACTCGGCCCGGCAGGATTCGTTCGCGGACGGTTTGCTGGATTGTCCTCACTATACCCGGCCGGAGGTGATCGCGGGGATGCGCGTACCCCGGGTGCTTCTGAGTGGAGACCACCAGGCTATCGCGCGCTGGCGGTTGCGGCAAGCCCTGGGGCGTACCTGGCTGCGGCGCCCTGAAATGCTGGAACGCCGCGGGCTGGATGCCGAAGAAAAAGCGCTTTTGAACGAATTTATCCAGGCGCAACGAGACGCCGGCAAAGGTGATTGACAGAAATCGCCCAAGTACAGGAGCTAAAGGATCATGAACATTATTGACGAGCTCGAGCGAGAGCAGATGAATCGTGAGGTTCCGAACTTTTCGCCAGGCGATACCTTGGTGGTGCAGGTCAAGGTCAAGGAAGGTAATCGCGAGCGTCTGCAGGCGTTCGAGGGTGTGTGCATTGCCAAGCGCAACCGTGGACTCAACTCCGCCTTTACGGTGCGCAAGATGTCGCACGGGGAGGGGGTGGAACGCATCTTTCAAACGTACAGTCCCTCGGTCGCCGGTATTCAGGTCAAGCGCCGGGGCGACGTGCGCCGGGCCAAGCTCTACTATCTGCGCGGCCGTACGGGTAAAGCCGCGCGAATCAAGGAGAAGGTCTAGCTCGGAGAAACCATCCGCAAACGGTGGGGATGATTTTTCCGAGACGCTCGAGTTTTTCGGGAGTGCGGTTCAGAGGAGACGTTCCCGTGGCTGCTTCTCCTTTCCGGTCGGCGAGCCAGGGTTCGTTTTGAGCCAAACTTTCTATTGGCACGACTATGAGACCTGGGGTTCCGATCCCAGGAGGGATCGTCCCGCCCAGTTCGCGGGGCTGCGTACTGACCGGGACTTGAATCCCGTCGGCGACCCCCTGGTCCTTTTCTGCCGACCGGCAAACGACCTGCTCCCTCAGCCCGATGCCTGCTTGGTCACCGGCCTTACGCCACAACGCGTTGAGCGTGAGGGCGTTAACGAGGCAGAGTTTGCGGACGCGGTGCATCGTGAGCTTGTTCGCTCGGGCACGTGCGGAGTGGGCTATAACAGCATCCGCTTCGATGACGAGATCACGCGTAATCTTCTGTACCGCAATTTCTTCGACCCCTATGCCCGCGAGTGGCAGCATGGCAACTCCCGCTGGGACCTGATTGATGCGGTTCGACTCGCGCATGCGCTGCGCCCCGAGGGCATCGAGTGGCCCCGGCGTGATGATGGGGTCACCTCCTTCCGTCTCGAGCATCTGACCGCCGCGAACGGCATTGAGCACCTGGGTGCGCATGATGCCTTGGCGGACGTGCATGCGACAATCGACCTGGCGCGACTTCTCAAGGCGTGTCAGCCGCGCCTTTTTGACTATGCCCTATCGATGCGTTCGAAGCGAACGGTGGCGGACTTATTGGACCAGGGAGACCCCTTGCTCCATGTCTCCGCGCGGTACCCCGCTGAGCTCGGTTGTATCGCACCCGTGCTGCCCGTTGCGCGCCATCCTGTCAACAACAACGGCATCGTCTGCTTTGACCTGCGCCAAGACCCCGAGCCCCTGTTGCAGCTCGACCCCGAGGAAATCCACGAACGCCTGTTCCGCCGCGCCCAAGATCTCGGCGACGGGGTGGATCGGATTCCCCTCAAGACGGTTCATATCAATCGCTGTCCCATCCTCGCACCGATGAGCACCCTGACGGCGGAGGCCGCTGCGCGCTGGCAAATCCGCGATGAGATCATTTCCCAGCATGCTAGAAGTTTGAAGGCGTCACCCGGATTAGCCGATAAGGTGCAGCTGGTCCACGCCATGAGGGAATTTCCGCCGGAGACCGACCCGGATCTGATGCTTTACACAGGCGGATTTTTCTCCGACTCGGACCGGCGGGAGATGGCGCGTTTGCGCGCTTTGTCACCGGAGGATTTGGCGTCGCGACGGTTCGTATTCCAGGACCCACGACTGCCCGAGATGCTTTTCCGTTACCGCGCGCGGAACTGGCCCTCGGCACTCGCCGAAGACGAGCGCGATCGGTGGGACGCGTATCGGCTGCAGCGCCTGACGGAGCCCGGTGCTGGCGCAGGCATTACGATCGATGCCTTCCAGGAGCGCCTGATCGCTTTGGGTGCCGAGCTGAGAAGCGATCCGGAGCGCGTTGCCCTTTTAGATGAGCTCGCTCAGTGGGGGGAACGGGTCATGGATGCGTCCGGATGAGCGCGTTGATGAAGATCTTCGCGGCCCTCTTTTTTCTGCTGGTCGTTGCGGTGGGTCTCATCGCGTTTTTGGTCGACCCCAATGCCTACAAGGGGGAGATTCAGACGAGATTCGCCGAAGCAACCGGACATGAACTGATCATTGCGGGACAGCTGCGCCTCTCCTTGCTACCAACTCCGTCCCTGGAGATCACCCAGTTATCGATTCCCGGGGGCCTCGGTAACCAGGGTCCGGCCCTGGCCGAGCTCGATCAAGTGCACCTTTATCCGCGTTTATTGCCGCTGCTCGACGGCCGTCTCGAGCTGAAGCTGGCACGCGTGCAAGGCCTGCGGCTGCGGTTGATTCGCGACGAGCTGGGCCGCACGAGCTGGAGCAGAAGCAAGGCGAGGCCGGATTCGACGGGAGCGGTCCGGCGGGTCGGACCAGCGTTCTCGACCATGCCGATTGAGCGGCCGGGTCCCTTCGATGTCATGGCGGCCGAGTCCTCTTCGGACGTCGTCGGGCCCGTTATCGATCGGATTGAGATCTCGAATGCCCGAATAATCTGGGATGACAGTCGGAGCGGCCAGCGACTGGTACTCGATGGCCTGGAGGTCCAGGCGAGCCCTATCGCACCGGGCCAGCCGGTAGCCTTGAACGTGACGGGCGCGACGCTCGATGGTAACGGGGTCGCGTCCGTCGCTTTGCGAGCCGACAGTAACCTCCGTGTCGACAACGACGCGCAGCGACTGCGGCTGGACCCACTGAACCTGGAGCTCCATGGCTTGAGCCTGGGGAAGGGCGTCGACGCGAATCTGTCGGTGCGTACCCGCCTCGAAGCGGACCTGGACGCCCGGCAGTATCGGGCCGAGGCTCTAACCTTCGACGCCCAAGTCACGGGTACCGCCCTGTCCGGCGGGCGAATCGAGGCAACGGCCAGTGCGCGGTTGGACCTGGACCTGATGGCCGAGCGCCTGGAGGTCTCCGACGTCTCGATCCGTTCCGGAGCCCTGTCCGCAAGCGGATCTGCGCTGGGACAGACGCTGCTGTCCGCTCCCGTGCTAACAGGTAGCCTCGTGGTTGACGAGCTCGATCTGCGTGCGTGGTTGTTGCAGCAGGGCCTGCCGTTGCCGCGAACCGCGGATCCAGAGACTTTCCGGAAATTTTCCTTTGATGCGCATTGGCGCGCGGAGGTCGGGCAGCTGGTTTTGCACGATTTGGACATGGAAGTCGACGAGACGGGGATTTCGGGGAATATCCAGCGCGTGCGAACCGGCCATCCCCGGTTCGGGTTCGAGCTGGTGGCCGACCGGCTGGACCTCGATCGTTACTTGCCCGCTGTCGGAAATGCGAAAGAGAAGCCGCAAAAGAAGCCGCCGCAGGAACCGGGGCAGCATGCGTCGACGGCCAAGTCTGCTGTCCTGCAGCGAGAGGCCGTCGACGAGACTCCGACGGCTTCCGGTGCAAACGTCCCCAGCTCGGCGATGTCCGCTACTGTAGTCGGCCCCGCGATGCCTGAGCTCGCGCTGGGTACTCTCGGCAACTCGGACTTAGCTGGCCGTTTGCGTGTCGGTGAGCTTCATCTGGCTGCGCTTCGTTTCGGCGATGCCGACTTGCGCATTCGCGCCAAGGACGGGAGCCTCGACATCGACAATCTGGTAGCGCGTTTCTACGAAGGCATGTTGAAAGGCAAGCTTGCGCTAAACCTGGGAGGTATGGAGCCCAAGATTGCGCTGGATCAGCGTGCGGAGGGAGTCCAGTTCGGTTCCTTGTTTGCAGACCTGAACTGGAGCGACAGATTAAGCGGCCGTGGCGAGATCTCTGCCAACCTAACGGCCACCGGTCTGAGCGAGGACGCGCTCAGGCGAAGCCTCGACGGCAATGTGGCCATTTCTATCCCGCAGGGCGCCATCATGGGTGTCAACCTGGAGCGGTTGGTCCGTGAAGCGGAGGCCAGGTTGCGTGGTCGAAGCGCGCCAACGAACCTGCCGATGCAAACCGACTTCCGGGATCTGCGCGCCAGCGGCGAGGTAAAGAACGGCGTTTTGAGCAACCATGACCTGATTGCATCCGCGGACCATCTTCGCATCACAGGTGCGGGAATCCTCGATCTGACCAAGGAGCGTATCGATTATCGCTTTGATCCCATGTTCGTGAAGCCACCCCAGGGTCGCGGTATCAAGGAACTGGAGGGAATTCCTATTCCAGTGCATCTGACGGGCCCCTTCAACCAGCCTCTTTGGGAGGTGGACATCAGCGATGCCCTCCGCGCCGCGGCCAAGCGTCGGCTTGACGATCAGGGCGGTGATTTGTTCAAGGGTTTGGATGAGCGCACCGGCATCAAGGGACTGGAAAAGGGGCTTAAAAACCTTTTTGGACGATGACTCGAGGTCGGGGTCTCTATCCAGCAGACTGACACTTTGTGGAGGACGCTAATCATACCGGCCATGCGGCGGCGCGTCTCGACGCAGTGCTCATGGCCCGTTACCGGCATTGTCTGTTTTCTGCTTTCCGCGTCTGTTCAGGCGGGAGGAATCACCGCGTTCGTGCTCGAGTCGCATGGCGATGGTTATTACCTTGAAGCCCGGGGCTTGATCGAGGCGCCTCGGGACGCCGTACGGCAGGTTCTGACCGACTATGCGACGCTGTACCGCGTCTCTCCCCGCATCATCGAGAGTGATTTGGTAGCGGTCTCGCCAGATGGCACGGCACGCGTGCGCACCTTGAACCGCCTCTGTTTCCTCGGCTTCTGTCGCGATCTGCGTCACCTGCAGCTCATCCGCGAGCTGAGCTACGGCGTCTTCGAGTCCCACAGCGTTGCCGAGGAAAGCGACCTCTCCCGCGGATACGCCCGCTGGAGACTCCGCGACCGGCAAGGGGCTACGGAGTTGGAAATCGATTTCAGCTTCGCCATGGACTCCTACGCGTGGGTCCCCGCGTTCCTGAGTCGTTTCGTTGCCCGCTCGGCGCTCCGGGCGGACGCCGGCGCCCTCATCGCAGGCATCGAGCGGACCGTCCGATTGCGCGAGGGTCAGATGCGTGGAGACTGAACAGCTGGCGCCCGCCTTGTTGGCCTGGTTCAATCACCACGGCCGCAAGGACTTGCCCTGGCAGCTGGATGCCAGCCCATACCGAGTCTGGGTTTCGGAGATAATGCTCCAGCAGACGCAGGTTTCGGTTGTTACCCCTTACTTCGAGCGCTTTATGGCGCGTTTCCCGACCTTGACGGATCTCGCCGCAGCACACCAGGATGAAGTACTGCGTCTGTGGTCGGGGCTCGGCTACTATGCCAGAGCGCGGAATCTGCACAAAGCCGCCGGGATCATCGCGAACGACTACGATGGCCGATTCCCGACCGATATCCGACAGGTTCGGGAGCTACCGGGGATCGGTCGTTCGACGGCGGGAGCCATTCTGTCCCTGGCATTCGGTCAGCATCACCCGATCCTGGATGGCAACGTCAAGCGGGTCCTGGCTCGTTGCTTTGCGGTTCCGGGTTGGCCCGGCCGCGCCGCCGTGTTGCGCCGGTTGTGGGCGCTTGCGGAGGCATGCACGCCGGTCGATCGGGTCGGCCCTTATAACCAGGCCATAATGGATCTTGGTTCCACGCTTTGTACCCGTCATAGACCGAGCTGCGATGTCTGTCCTTTGGCCCGTGGGTGCATTGCCCTGGCGCGGGGTATCGCTGATGCCTTTCCCGAGTCTAAGCGGCGCAAGGCGCTTCCTATCCGTGAGGCGCGTATGCTTGTGGTGAAAAATGCGGCGGGAGAGATCCTGCTGGAGCGCCGTCCGCCGTTTGGGATATGGGGTGGGCTTTGGAGCCTCCCCGAGTGCGATGCCGGACAGGATGCCGCCGAATGGTGCCTGAAGCGCTTCGGCGTTCTTCCGAGCCGGGTTGAAATGCGTCCAGTCCGACGTCATACCTTTTCCCACTTTCATCTGGAAATCCGAACGCTGTGGGTCGAGCTTCAATCCGAGTCCGAGGGGATCGCAGATAGCCATCAAGTGATGTGGTGCGATCCGGGACAGTCGAGCTCGGTCGGGTTGGCCGCTCCCATCGCTCGAATCATGCGCGATGTGGCCGAAAATCGTTAGACACCATCAGGGGGACATGACATGAGCAGAATGGTCCATTGCAGCAAGTTACACCGCGAGGCGGAAGGCCTGGACCGACAACCCTATCCGGGCGATCTGGGCAAGCGCATCTTCGAAAACGTCTCAAAACCGGCCTGGCAAGACTGGCTGCGTCAGCAGACCATGCTGATCAACGAGTACCGACTGAGCCCCATGGACCCAAAAGCCCGTAAATTTCTTGAAGAGCAGATGGAGAAATTTTTCTTCGGGGAAGGCTCCGACCTGCCGCCGGATTTCAAGCCGACGGCTTGAGCCATTTGCCTCTGTGCTTGACGGGTTGTCGTCATCCAGCTTTAATACGCGCTTCGCGTTTGCCGGTTTGTTCAGAACGAGGGCGGGTAGGCGCGGCCACGAAGAGCCCAGGTAGCTCAGTCGGTAGAGCAGAGGACTGAAAATCCTCGTGTCGGCAGTTCAATTCTGTCCCTGGGCACCATATAAAAACTTGAAAGTATTAAAGAATAGAAGCCAGCTTCGAGCTGGCTTTCGTTTGCGTGACGCACATGTGACGCACTCACAGACCAAAACTCACCGTTGGTGACAACAATCCGAGGTTTCGCCGGACTTCCCGAAAGATCCCGTCGGTCCGGGGAATCTTCTTCAGCTCCTCGATTATCGCGCGCCCCCCTCGTGCAAACGCTCCTGTACGGGCGGCGCGACGATGGGGTTGTCGCCCCTTTTCAGCACCATATCCGGCTACGCAAGGTGGCCTGGCTAGGCCCAACCGAGGGAATACGATGACATCCCCACGGCCTTCGGCG
>JAJDOL010000293.1 GCA_022340195.1 Chromatiaceae bacterium | reverse complement strand
TCAGTTTACCCACATCAACTCAGGGCATCCGAGCCCGAATTGTTCGCTATTCCGCGAAGTTTGAGTTGTACCCGCAGTCGTCGCAGCAGCTGAGCGTCCAGGGCGTCGGGCGCAAGAACCACAGTGCGGGAATACCAAAGCCCGCAGCGAAAGTTCAGCACCAGGAGTCTAAGGGACACAAAGGTGGACGCAAGAAGTCGGGCCTCGATCTGCTCTCCGGAAACCAGGGTCAGGGTCCAGGTGCCGTCGGACCTCCAGGTCGCCTCCCGCACCGCCCAGGGCACCATAAAAAGGACTTGGTCGCCCATTGCGTAAACGAAGCCCGAGATCACTAAGGTGGCGATTCCGGCCTGCCAGTACCAGTCCAAGGGGATGGCGAAAACTAGGATCAGCGCAGCGCCGTGGATTGCCGACAGAAACACCGTAAGAAGACGGGAGAACCTCGGCCTGATCCTCAGTGGTTGTCGCCCCCGATTGCTTCTCACCTTTGGTCCGCCAAGATTCGGATATCCGATTATAACCAGCGAACAACGCTTGAAGGCGATTTCTGTCAAATGACATACCAGCTTGCTCGTCTTTTCGTCCGCCTTCCGCGTTGTGCCAGCCGTTACATAGCCCGCTATGCGCCGGCTGGCACGCCTTGAATACGAAAGAAAATACGGTGCATCCTGGTACATCATCTTCCGGCAATCGCCTTAGGCGATCGGCGAAGCGGTGTAGAATCGGCGCAGAGATACCAAACCTCGGACGGGACCGCCATGCTTCGCCTCTTTGTGCTTCTGACGGTGTTCGCGCTTTCGCCTCGGGTTTCAGGTGTCGAGCCCGAGATCTATGTCCCGGATGCGCTCGTGCCCTGGATACCCTGGGTGCTGCAAGGGGACGATCTGCGCGGCTGTCCGCTCGTCGGAGGCGCAGGCGAGCGCTCGTGCGTCTGGCCCGGTCGCTTGACCCTGGACTTGGATCAGACCGGCGGTCTTTTCACGCAACGCTGGCGTGTCTATGCCCGCAGCTGGGTCCCGCTTCCCGGCACTAACGGCCAGTGGCCGCAGAATGTGCATGCGGGTGCGGCCCCGGTCGCGGTCGTCGAGCACCAGGGGACACCGGCGGTGCGGCTCGATCCGGGTGACCATGCGATCAGTGGTCGCTTCCGCTGGTCCCGAGCGCCGGACGGGTTGGCGATACCGCCAGCCGTTGGGCTTGTCGCCTTGCGGCTCGAAGGCGAGCAGGTTCGGTTCCCCCGCTTCGAGCGCGATGGCCGCTTGTGGCTGGGGGCCGGTGCCGAGACGGCGGTAGGTGCCGAGCGCGATTCTCTCGGTTTGGACGTCTCCCGCCGCATCGAGGACGATAATCCCTTGCGTGTTCTGACCCGGCTCGACCTGGACGTGGCTGGCCGCGCGCGGGAGCTCTTGTTGGGTCCGGTCCCGCTCGAGGGCGGCGTTCCCATCCAGCTGGAGAGCCCTTTGCCCGCTCGCTTGGAGCCGGATGGGCGCTTGCGCCTGCAGGTGCGTCCGGGGCATTGGGTGCTGGAGGTCACGGCCTATCACTCCGGGCCCGTCACCGAGCTTGCTCTCGGAAAATCGGACCCACCCTGGCCGCAACAGGAGGTCTGGGTTTTTGCGGCGCATCCGCAGCTGCGGCAAGTGGAGCTGGAGGGAGCGGAGTCGGTCGACCCGCGTCAAACCCGCCTGCCCGCCCAATGGGCAAGCTTGCCTGCCTACCTGATGCATCCCGGCGAAACCTTACGCCTGGTTCAGCTTCGGCGTGGGGACCCGGATCCGGCGCCCGACCGACTGACGCTGGAGCGCGATCTCTGGCTCGATTTCGGTGGTGCGGGTTACACGCTGCGCGACCGTATCTCAGGCGAGCTGACGCGCAGCTGGCGCCTTGAGGTGGGTGAGGCTCTCGATCTGGGGCAGGTACGCGTAGCCGGTGAGCCGCGTTTTATCACGCGCTTGGCGGGCTCCCCCCAGGAGGGTGTCGAGGTGAGACAGGGAAGGATCGACCTGGTTGCCGACAGCCGCATCGATGATGGATCGAGAAGCCTGCCGGCCTCCGGTTGGTTACTGGATTTTCAGTCATTGCGAACCCACCTGAATCTGCCCCCCGGCTGGGATCTGCTGGCGGTGTCGGGCGTGGACAATCTTCCGGACAGCTGGCTGAATCGTTGGACGCTGCTGGACCTGTTCCTGGTTCTCATTGTCGCCCTGGCGGTCGCGCGGCTGTGGAGCTGGGGCTGGGCCTTCGCCGCCCTGATTACCATGGTGTTGATCTGGCAGGAGCCGGGCGCACCGCGGCTGATCTGGCTCAACCTGATCGCAGCCGTCGCACTTCTGCGATTGCTTCCCGAGGCTCCTTCCCGTGCCGCCATGGTGCGCCTGCGACGTTTTCTTCTGCTCTACTATCGCGGGAGCCTGCTCCTGCTGGCCGTGATCGCGGTGCCTTTTCTGGTGGATGAGGTGCGTACCGGTATCTATCCGCAGCTCGAACGGCCGGGGTCCCTGCTGTCCGAATCGCCCGCCCTGACAGCGCCCGAGCCAGATCGTCGCTCCGAGGAAGGCTTGATGATGGATGGATCCGAGATCAAGGACGAGGTCCGGCGCAAGGCCAGGGTGCCGCTGGCGGCCGCACCGCCTTCCCAGCCCCTTCCGGTCGTGGATCCGGACGCACGGGTCCAGACGGGTCCGGGCGTCCCAACCTGGCGCTGGAATTCCCTGGATTTGACCTGGAACGGGCCGGTCCCGCGGGATCAGCAATTCGAGCTGTGGCTGATGTCGCCCGGAGCGAACCTGGCGCTCGCGTTCGCTCGTCTGGTGCTCGTTCTGCTGTTGGGGTTGAAGATGGCGGGGCTCCTGGAAGCGGCGCTCGAACGTACCCCGGTCGTGGCTGGTCTTCTCCTGGTCGTCGGCATCTCGATTATGCCAATGCCGGTGCCCGCCAATGAGCTGCCATCCACGGAGCTTTTGGAGGAGCTGAAGACACGGCTAATGGAACCTCCCGATTGTCTTCCTTCCTGTGTCGAGATCCCGCACATGGCGCTCACGGCGGCAGGCGACGATTTGGATCTGGTGCTGACGGTCGACGCGCTCGAGGCGGTAGCACTACCTGTTCCAGGCAACACAGGTGGTTGGGTCCCAGCCGCTGTGACGCTGGACGGCGAGTCTCTGGACGGGCTGCGCCGGGGGAAAGACGGCACCTTCCTGGTGCTAGTGAAACCCGGCCGTTGGCGGGTCGGGCTTTCGGGGCCGCTGCCCCCACGCGCCCAGATCGAGATCGCCCTGCCTCTTCGGCCACGGCGGCTGGTGGCGGTCACCGACGGCTGGCAGCTGGAGGGGGTCGACGACAATGGGCGTCCGGCCGACCAGGTCCGGCTCGTGCGTTTCCAACAGGAGGGCGGGGAGAGCGCTTTGCAGCCCGCCGAGTTGTCTCCGCTTCTGCTCGTTCGCCGCACACTCCAGCTCGGCGTCGACTGGCGGATGGAGACACTGGTCGAGCGTCTGTCCGCGTCAGATACCTCTGTCGTTCTCGATGTGCCCCTGATTCCCGGTGAGCGGGTTCTCCGCGAAGGGGCGCGCGTTCGGGATGGAAGCTTGTTGGTGAGTCTGGCACCAGGGCAGAGTGAGAGTGCTTGGTCCTCGAGCCTGGAGCCGGTTGACAGTATCCGGTTGCGCGCATCCGAGGACAGGCGTCTGAGCGAGGAGTGGCGGGTGGACCTGAGTCCCCTTTGGCACCTGGAAGCCGAGGGTATTCCGGTAATCCATCATCAGGGTCGCCTTGCGCGCTGGCTGCCCACCTGGCGACCCTGGCCGGGCGAAGAGCTGCTGCTCTCTCTATCCCGTCCGCAGGGTGTCCCGGGTCCCACCTTGACCCTGGATGCGAGCAGTTACCTGGTACGTCCGGGGAGGCGTGTGGCCGACGCCGTTCTCGAGCTGACCCTACGCAGCAGTCAGGGCGGACGGCATGAGATCGCGCTGCCGCAAGGTGCGGAGCTGCGGCAGGTCGTCGTGGACGGTTCGCTGCGTCCCCTGCGCTTGGAGGGGCAGGCCTTGAGTTTGCCGCTGGTGCCGGCGGCGCAGCGCTTCCGTATCGAATGGCAGCAGCCGGATCCGCTGGATACCTTCTATTCGCCCGCGGTACCCGAGCTCAATACCGATGGCGTAAACGCCGCGACTCGGATCGAGCTGGGGCGGGACCGCTGGATTCTCTTCACTGGTGGTCCGGATCTTGGGCCCGCCGTGCTTTTTTGGGGACTTGTAATCGTTCTTGTCTTGCTTGCTATTGGGCTTGGGCGCAGCAAGATCACGCCACTGAAGACGTTGGATTGGCTGTTGCTGGGCCTCGGGTTGAGCCAGGCCGGAATCTGGGTCGGACTTCTGGTGGCTGGTTGGCTCTTTGCGTTGGGTTTTCGGGCGCGATTGGACCAAGATCTGCCTCCCTGGCGGTTCAATCTCATGCAGATCGGTCTTTTTCTGCTCAGTCTGGTGGCGCTATCCGCGCTGGTCGCCGCGCTCGAGCAGGGGCTGCTGGGTTTTCCGGAGATGCAGATTGCCGGCAACGGTTCGACGAGCTCCAACCTGAGCTGGTATCAGGATCGAAGCGGGCAGGAGCTGCCGCAGGTCTGGGTGATCTCGGTGCCCATCCTCGTCTATCGGGGCTTGATGCTCGCCTGGGCGTTGTGGCTCGCCTACCGGCTCCTGGGCTGGTTGCGTTGGGGTTGGCAGGGGCTGTCCCGACCGGTGTTGTGGCGCGAGGTCAAGCTCGAGCGCTCGCG
>JAJDOL010000260.1 GCA_022340195.1 Chromatiaceae bacterium | reverse complement strand
GGTCGTGGGGCGCGCCCACATCACCCGTCTGGTAGAAAAGGACACCGTCTTTATCGCCTCTTCCTTCGGGGTGGAGAACAAGGCGCTGAGCAGAAGTTATGGAGAAGGCATCGCCACCAACAAGCTCATCCCCTATCAGGTTGAGCCTCTCGTGGCCGGGTTCGAGTCCCAAGAATTCACCATCACAGTGGCGCCCGCCTAAGGCTAAGGAGGAAATTCGCAAATGGCTAAATATGCAATGGTCATCGACCTCAACACCTGCGTCGGCTGCAATGCCTGCATGGCGGCCTGCGCCATGGAGAACCAGACACCCGTGTGGGAAACCAAGGCCTGGCGCACCTATGTCCACGACGAGGAGATCGGCGTGGGTGACGACGTGCACCGCCGCTTCTTTCCGCGCCTGTGCAACCACTGCGACAACCCGCCCTGCATGACCGTCTGCCCCACCGGGGCGACCTACAAGAAGGACAACGGCATCGTCCTGGTCGACCAGGACCTGTGCATGGGCTGCCAGGCCTGCGCCATGGCCTGTCCCTATCACGCGCGGGTGGAGGTCACCTACGCGGACGTCAGAGAAGGCAAGGAGTTCTACGGCTCGGACTACCGCCGCACCCGACCCAGCGTGGACAAGTGCTCCTTCTGCGAGCACCGGGTCGCGCAAGGTCTCAAGCCTGCCTGCGTGGAGACCTGCGTGGGCTCCTCCAGGATGTTCGGCGACCTGGACGATCCCAACGACCCGGTGGCCCAAATGGTTGCGAGCGGCGTGGCTCAACCGCTGATGCCTCACATCGGCACCCGGCCAAATGTCTATTACATCAACGACCTGAAGTGGAGGGGCTGAGATGGGCGTCAACATCAGCTATGCAACCCAGGACATCTGGACTTGGTGGTTCGCCGTCTACTTGTACACCGGCGGCCTCGGTGCCGCGACCCTGGCGGTGACCTTCCTCACCGACATGTATCTCAAACCCCACCGCAATCTGGTCCTGTGGGGGGCCGGAGCCGGCGTGGTGCTGCTGTCGCTGGGCTCCATGTTGCTGTTCTGGCACCTGCTCGATCATCTGGCGGCGATCCACGTGCTGAATCCGCTGGCGATGATCAACCAGCCTACGGCCTGGATCGCCTGGGGCACCCAGTTCATCCTCTGGATGATGGTGTGGGGCGTGATCTACGCGCTCCCGTATGCCCGCACCACACCCTTGATCCAGAATCTGCCTTTCGTAGGTCAGGCGCTGGAGTGGGATTTCGTGGTCAAGCTCTCGGGGCTCGTGGAGCGCTTCCGCAAGGTCATCGGCTGGCTCGCGGTCGTCAACGGCGTCGGCGTCGCCGTCTATACCGGGCTGGTGCTGCAGTCCTTTCCCGCCGTGGCCCTGTGGGCGAACCCGGGCGTACCCCTGCTGTTCACCGTGTCGGCGTTCTCCACGGCCATGGCCTTCCTACTGCTGATCATGTACACCATCCTCCACGAGGCGGAGGACGACCACATTCGCGTGCTCTACGAGCGTATCGATCTGGTTCTGATCTCGGCCGAGCTGGTGATCATCTTCTCGTTTTTCTTCTACCTGCAGCGTGGGTCGGAGTCCGCCGTTCGCTCCTGGGAGATCCTGTTCAACGATATGGGCTGGCTGATCGGCTTCATCGGATTCGGCCTGATCGTCCCCTTCTTCCTGGAGCTCAAGGGTGTCGTCAAGGGTTGGACCAGCCATGCGCCCATCATCGCCGCGTCCGTCTTCGTGCTGGCCGGCGGCTACCTGCTGCGCCACTACTTCATGTACGCGGGGGTATACGCCTATCCTTGGTAGGTCCAGTCCGTCGCGAGACGGATGAGCTTGGAGAAGAGGCGCGGAAGCGCCTCTTCTCTTTAATCTAGAGAGCTAGTGGGATTGGATGGCTGCTCAATCCGCCCAGAGCACCGAGGTGGTCGAACACGATAGCGTCGAACGGTGGGAGGGAAACCTGATCACGGTTCTTCAGCGTGGCAAGCAGGAGCCACTTTCCCGCACTGTTTTCGAAGGCTTCCAGGGTGCGCAGTTGGGGGTCTATAAGCCAGACATGTGCAACAAAGCGTCTAACCGATTTCGCTTTCAGAAACGGAAAGCCCCCCCTGAACAGAAGTTTCAGGGGGGCTTTCGTCTCAGGATGTCGAAGCCGGGACGCTCGAATCCTGCACCGACCCGCTCTTTGTCGGCCGCAGCCGATCGACGAATCGGAGCACCAGAGCCACTCCCCCGATGTAAAGCATGAAGATCGCCAGTAAAGCGAGCGCGACGCCCAGGAAGCCGATTGAGGATTCCATATTGTTCTCCTTCTGAATGCCAAACGATGAATGGCATGTATATTAACAAATTCTAAATTACTAATCAATCTGGCTGCAGAAGATCGAGCAGGCTATCCTGCATGAGGTTGGCATGGAGCACCCTCGGACCTCTACAGCTCCCTGGGGGAGCAACGGCGCAGGCACGCCGATTACAAAAATGACAGAGCTGGAGGAAGGCCCCGTGGCGGACACCAAAGAGCCCCCCGACCCGCTGCGCACCAAGCTCAACCGGGAAACGGCGAAAATCCCCTGGATCGAGCTTTTGCGCTTCTTCGCCCAGGGACGCGTCGTCTGCATCGCTCCGGAGCTCGACCTGGTTGAGATCGCGGCCTTCGCCGCTGAAGACAGTGCAGAAGAGCTCGGGGATCTCATGGCCGAACGCCGTGTCGCCAAGGTAACGGACGAACAGGCCCGGCGCTGGCTCGCCACCGGCGCCCTGTTGTGGACAATAGTGGTAAAGCCTTGGGTTTTTGTCCAAGAGCCAAAGCCGGCGACAGAACAGAAGCCCCTTTAGCGCCTCTTCTTTCAGCAGGAGTTGAATCCTTGACCTTTCTGACCGCAGATCCAAATCAGCTACGCGTCCTCTCGGCCCTTCTGGCCATGCCGGAGGACGATGCCCTGGATGCGCTGCGGGACATGCGACCACGGTACCCGTGGCTGGAGTCCGCGCTACTCGAGCTTGAACAGCTTCCCTTGGAGCACTGGCAGGCCGAGCACACCCGGCTGTTCATCAGCGCCTACCCCAGCACGCCGTGCCCACCGTACGAGTCCGTTTATCGCCAAGGGACCATGGGCGGCACGGCCACGGGTGAACTGGCCGAGCTCTATGGTCGTGCCGGACTCCAGGCAAAGGACGTTCGGGCAGACTACCTGGGAACCATGCTCGAATGCGCGGCCTACATGACCGAGCGGGGGATGGTCGATCTGCTCAGAGAGCTTGCCGAGGAGCACCTCCGGTTATGGATTCCCCGTTTCGCGAATGACCTTCAGACACATGCCAGGCTCGATCTCTACCGCTCGCTGGGCGAGCAGATCCTGGCCCTGTTCCCGGAGTCCTCGAACCATGAGTGACAGCATATGGAGGGGCTTCTCGGCGGAGATGACGGCGGACGACGCCTTGGGACGGGCCGTGCTCGATGCCCACGCAGACATACTGCACGAGCAGTTGGCCGGTGATCCAATGCTGAATATGGCCCTTCCCGTGGAGCTGCGGGCATTGCGCCGGATCGACAAGTGGCGCGTGCTCTTGTTGCTCACACCCTGGATGCTCGCCCGGTTACTCTTCCCCGACGAAGCGTCCGAATTCGAGATGCCGCCGGGTTGGTCCGCTCGGGAACGCAGCTCCGCGGATTACCTGGTGTTGGGGCCGAAAATGCGATTCGATCTACTGGGCCAACCCCAACAAGCGCACCTCAATTACCATCCCAGACTCGGCCACTTCCTGCTCCAGCCCATCTGCCTGGACATGAAGCCTTACGGAAACGCGGATGCGGTTTTCGAGGCATGGAATCAGGTCATTCGTATCCGCGACGAAAATATGGAGAAGGCGAAGCGCGATTGCCCGCTGCAGAAGGAAATCTCACGCCGGGAGCTCTTTCGGCGGCTCAAAGGCTCGGATGAGCCAGTCTGAACAGGAGCGCCGCAAAGGCGTGCTCTTCGCGTATCACAGTCGATGAGCCAATAACCTCCGCATCCAGGAGAAAGCCATGACTAGCTACAGGAACTGCCTCTGGACCCCGATCGTGCTTTGGGTTGCAGTTATCTCGGGCACGGCCGCGGGGGACGGGGCCACCAACGACTTGAGGGGTCCGGCGTTCTCGGACCCAAACGAGCGGTTGGAGCAACGCGAAGATTGGCTGGCAAGCCCCATTCACCATGGCAAATGGGCCGAAGATGCGGATATCGCCTTGGTCGTAGGCCAGGGATTCGAGCTACTGCTGCCAATCATTCAGGATTATGCCCGGTCCGAGGGTGTGGATGTCGCCGTCAAAGAAGGAAGGTGCGGCAACTCGCGCCGAATGCTGGGCCAGAAAACCATCGATATCGGCGGATTCTGCTGCCCTCCGGCAACCTCCGACCGGTTGCCGGGCGTACGTTTCCACACCATCGGCGTCGAGCCATTGGCAATCCTCGTGCACGAAGACAATCCGGTCGAAGACCTGACCATCGAGCAGGTTCAAGCCATATTTCAGGGAAAGGCAAGGAGATGGTCCGAGTTTTCCGCGGGTGGGGAAGGACCTGCGATGGATCTTCCGATTCGTCCAGTCGTGCGATTGCACTGCAAGGCAAGACCCGGTCACTGGCGGCTGATCTTGGACAACGAGGACCTCTTCAGCCGCGATTCGAGCGATGCGGGAACAACACCGGACATGGTCATAGCGAGCGTCGCCCAGTACTCGGGCGCCATTGGTTACGAGACCCTCAACAACCTCGGGCGATTCGATTCTTCCAAAAAGCTCAAGGCGGTCAAAATCGCCGGGATCAGCCCCGATGATATCGAGGCGCTCGCGGCCGGGAAGTATCCCTTTTACCGCGTTCATAACTTGACCACCTGGGACACGGAGAATACCGCCAATCCCAAAGCCGGCGACTTGGTGCGCCACATCATGGCGCAGATGGATGCGGCCGGATTCCGAGGCAATCGCTACCATGTCGTGTCACCGAAGTACCTGCGGCAAGCCGGTTGGAAATTCCAGGACGACGAAGTGACCGGAGCGCCCAATTGACGCAATGGGCGGGTACCGGGCGTGACCCGGCGCATGGATGGCGCCGCCAATCGCCATTGTTGGTGAAGCTCCTGATACCCACCCTGCTGATTGGAGCCCCCGCGTGGTTGCTCTTGGACTACATTCAGACCGACCGGGTAAACGCAAGTCTCCGCGAAAACTTGATGCACATGCATCTGGGGAACGCGAGGGAGAACCGGAGCAAGCTCGACACCTATCTTGCGAAACTGGACAAGGTGCCTGCTGTTTTCGTGCAGACAGAAGTGTTTCACCAGTACATTCGTCAGCAGGAAACGGCCAATTGGCTAGACGTCCATGGGACAGCACCCAAGCTCTATCGGCAAGATCCTCCATGGTTGTTGCGGCCCTCGTTGCGGCGCGTGTTTGGACGCGCGCTTTACGCGATTCTCCTGGACGGCCGATTGCGCGCGCGGGAAATATACGCCGGTCCGGAAGCAAATCTGCCGGAAACGTTTCTCGAGGATGAAATAATCGACCAGATCACTTCCGGTGAGGGAGAAAGCGTACTGTTGGAACAGGGAGAACGCCCGTATCTGGTCAGCTCCAGCGCACTTGCCGACGACCAAGGCAACCCTCGGGCGTTTCTGGCTCTCGTCCAGGTTCTCGATGAGAACTTCCTCCTAACCTTTGCAGGCCACTCGTTCTCTCGCGGCACAGTTGCCTTTCTCGATGAAACCCATGGCCGGGTCATCGCCAGCAATCGCCCGGACATCGTCCCCGCGGGTATGTCGATCGACGAACTGAACGACACCTACCTCGTCACTGCGACGCCGTTGTTCGATTACAGCTTCACGTCCGAAATCGATCTCGCGTTTGCGTCCCTGATGGCTTGGGCTGAGATCGACCAACTCGCGGGCCAGGTCTTGGCCTCCCAAAGGATCCACCAAATTTTCATTGCGTTGGTCCTGCTTGGTGCCTTCACATTGATCTTGCTTTGGATCTCGCACAAGATGCGGCGCTTCAGCGGGGATATGATCCACTACGCCCAACGCAGGCTGGGCGCTTCGCCTCGAAAGGCGGAATGCCGGGACGCACTGTTTCAGCTTCGCGAGCAGTTCGAAATCCTATGTGAAGAGATCGACGTTGCCAGGGAAAGCGACCGCAGACACAGCGAGCGGCTCGCCGAAGCCAATGAGCGGCTAAAAGACCTCGACCGACTAAAGTCTCTGTTTATCGCTTCCGTGTCGCACGAGCTGCGCACGCCACTCCACGCGATCATCGGATTCACAAGCATTCTGCGCAACGATGCCGCGGGCGCCGGCAGCGAACGACAGCGGGACTTTCTGGACCGCGTCGGTTCGTCCGCGAACCACCTGTTGGCGCTCATCGACGACCTGATCGACGTCTCGCAGGTGGAGGCCGGCCTTGCGAATCCCATATGTGAAACATTCGACATCGATTCGATCGTCGCTGAAGCCGTGGAAAAAACACAAGGGAATGCCAACGCCAATGGTCTCGCGTTGATGGTAGAGACACCCTCCGATCTCCAGGTCCATACCGACCGACGCCGGATTCTCCAATGTGCGCTGAACCTGCTCAGCAATGCTGTCAAGTACACCGAGAAAGGGGTGATCCGGATATCGGCGAGCGCTGGCGACGGAACGGCTGAAATAACCATTACGGATACGGGCATCGGCATTGCCGAGGAGGACATCCCGCGTCTATTCCAACCCTTCGAGCGGCTCGATACGCGCCTGCGCGTCAAGGCAGGAGGGGCCGGCCTCGGACTCTACGTCACGAACAAGCTCGCGTCCGAGGTACTGGGCGGTGGGATCACAGTTGAAAGCGTGCCGGGGGAGGGGAGCACTTTCCGGCTGCGATTCGCCACAAATCTGCCAAGTACGCGGGACATGTTCTGTTCGGAACAGTCAGCTTTGCTTCCCTAGCTTTGGAATTGTCTTGCACGCCTCGCCTGACAGGGGTAGATCTCGTCAAGAATGATCCATCAAGATCACTACAGAGCCCAAACAGGAGCTGCAAGCGAGCGACTCACAGGCTCCATCGAACGGGTCACCTTCCACAGCGCCGAGAGCGGCTTCTGTGTGCTGCGGGTGAAGGTTCGCGGGCAGCGGGACCTGGTGACCGTGGTAGGCTCGGCGGCAACCGTGACCGCCGGTGAGTACATCGAGTGCGACGGCACCTGGGTGAACGACCGTCAGCACGGACTCCAGTTCAAGGCGCTCAACCTGCGGGTGATTCCGCCCAGCACCCTGGATGGTATCGAAAAGTACCTGGGATCGGGCATGGTCAAGGGCATCGGTCCGCACTTCGCGCGCAAGCTGGTCGGGGCCTTCGGCGAGCGGGTGTTCGACGTCATCGAAGACAGTCCCGACCGACTGCTGGAGCTCGATGGCATAGGCCCCAAGCGCAAGGAGCGCGTAACCCGGGCCTGGGCCGAGCAGAAGGTGATCCGGGAGATCATGGTCTTCCTCCAGTCACACGGCGTCGGCACGGCGCGGGCCGTGCGCATCTACAAGACCTACGGGGACGAGGCCGTCGAGAAGGTACGGGAGAACCCCTACCGGCTGGCGCTCGATATCCACGGCATCGGTTTCAAGACGGCCGACGCCATCGCGAAAAAGCTCGGTATCCCCCACGACTCACTCATCCGGGCCCAGGCCGGCGTGCGTCACGTGCTGCAGGAGATCGCCGCCAACGGCCACTGCGCCGCCTACCGGGAACAATTGGCGGAGTCCTCGTGCAAGCTGCTGGAGATCCCTGCACCCGTGATCGAGCAGGCGATCGCCGCCGAGCTAAACGAGGAGAACCTCGTCGAGGAGGAGATCGAAGGGCAACCCGCCCTGTTCCTTACGCCCCTGCAACGGGCCGAGCGGGGAGTCGCCATGAGTATCGCCCGCCTGCAGCGCCACCCTGCGGTTTGGGGGCGGATCGACGCAGGGACCGCCATTCCGTGGGTGCAGCAGCATACGGGGCTCGAGCTATCCGGCTCCCAGCGCGACGCGGTGGCCGCCGCCATCAACGGCAAGGTCGCCATCATCACCGGCGGTCCCGGCGTTGGAAAGACGACGGTGGTCAACAGCATCCTGCGCATCCTGCGGGCGAAGGGGGTCGCGGTGCTCCTGTGCGCCCCCACCGGGCGAGCGGCAAAGCGGCTGTCCGAGTCCACGGGAGTGGTCGCCAAGACCATCCACCGGCTACTGGAGTTCGACCCCCAGACCATGGGGTTCAAGCGGGACCAGTACAGGCCGCTGGAGACTGATCTGGTGGTCGTCGACGAGGCCTCCATGGTGGACGTCGCCCTGATGAACCAGCTCCTGCGGGCGGTCCCCAACCAAGCGGCCGCGCTCCTGGTGGGCGATGTGGACCAGCTTCCGTCCGTAGGCCCGGGGGCGGTGCTGGCGGACCTGATCGGGTCCGGCGCGGTGCCCACCGCCAGATTGACGGAGATCTTTCGCCAAGCAGCCGCCTCGCGCATTGTCGTCAACGCCCATCGCATCAACCGGGGCCAGATGCCGGAGCGCCCGGACCGGCAGGGACCGGACAGCGACTTCTACCTCATCGAGTGCGACACACCGGAGCTGATTCACGACCGCCTGCTGCAGGTGGTCACCGACCGCATCCCCAGGCGCTTCGGCTTTCACCCGGTCGATGATATCCAGGTGCTGACCCCCATGAACCGGGGCGGGCTAGGCGCCAGATCGCTGAATGTCGATCTACAGCAGAGCCTAAACACCGATGCCTACCCCCGAGTCACTCGCTTCGGCTGGACCTACGCCCCGGGGGACAAGGTGATCCAGACGGTCAATAACTACGACAAGGAGGTCTTTAATGGCGACATCGGTCGCGTCGTGCGGATCGACGAAGAGGAGGGGCTGGTCTATGTCGACTACGAGGGTCGCCGGGTGGAGTACGAGTTGGGTGAGCTGGACGAGGTCTCCCTCGCCTACGCCACGACCGTGCACAAAAGCCAGGGCTCCGAGTACCCGGCCGTCGTGCTCCCTCTAGCCACCCAGCATTACACGCTCCTGGAGCGCAACCTGCTTTATACAGCGGTGACCCGCGGCAAACGCCTGGTGGTCCTGATCGCCCAGACCAAGGCACTGGGGATAGCGGTGAACCGGGGAATGTCCGTTAAGCGCCTCACCAATCTGCGGCATCGGTTGCAGGCGCTCGGTACCGAATTCTGCCAGCCGCCGCTCTAAGGCGATCTCCGAAAAATTTCATGCCGGAAGCTTGCCCGCAGTCGGTTAACTGCCGCGGCTGTTACCCTCGATGTCCTTGAACCGTCGGCGCAATCGATAGTCGTCGGCGGAAACGTGCTCCTCTATGCGTCTGGCACGCGCCTCGAGAGCCTCAAATCTGGCACGCAGCTCGCTGAAATCCAGATCCTCATCGTGCGCCCCTGCTACCGCGGCAACCGGTTCTGCATGGTCCCCGTGCCCACTGCCGCCACGAAACGCCCGCCGTGTCGACTCCATTGCATAATCCATGGCGGCCTCCAGCTTTCCGGGATTCTTTACCCAGTACCAGCCACCGATAAAGGTGACCAGCGCCAAGGGTGCATTCATGATGAACAGCATGATAAAGCCGACAATGATGACACCCCGGGGAGCTCCGAGTCTGCGCGCCAGACCGCTCACGGTACGGCTGAAAAATCCGTCTCCGCATCCGCGGGCGTGAACATGACATCGGTGGTGGTGCTTGTGGCTCACTGTTTTCTCCAATCGGGGGCGTCGGCATCCAGGATCGTCTCCAGGGACTCGATGCGTTGTTCAAGCCGTTCGGCCAGATCCAGCAGGCGTCGTAGCTCCCTGCTGTCGACGACGGTCTGGCCTTCCGTGGCGCCGGCGAGCTTCATCTTCTTCCACTTGGTTACGTAGTGGAAAAAGATCCACAACGGAGCAACGACTGCTAGGAAAATGATCAGCGGGACGGATAGAAATCCGAAAGTCTGCATGTACCTGCCTCGGTCAATCCGTGGATGTAAGTCGGTTAGTGTGCGATTCGGGCCGGGGCCTATGCCGAGTGCTTCTCGGCCAGCTTGACCTTGATCGCGTCCAACTCGTCCTCAACACCGTTTTCAGCTACCAGGTCCGAGAATTCGTCCTCCAAGCTGCGTTTTTTGCCGAGGTCGTACGCCTCAGCATCGGCCTCGAGCTCGTCGATGCGCTGCTCGAGGGTAGCGTAACGCGCCATGGCTTCGTCGATACGGCCATCGTTCAACCTGCGCCGTATCGCGACCCGCTTGCTGGCCGCAGACATTCGAATCTCCAGCGCCTTCTTCTTCGCCCTCGCCTCGTTCAGCTTGCTCTGCAACTGTGCCAGATCGTCGTCGTACTTGGACAGGCATTCCTCCACCACCGCCAACTCGACGCGTAGGTGTTGCGCCTGGTCGGCCAGCTTGCGTTTGGCGACGAGGGCCGCACGGGCCAGATCTTCGCGGTCTTTCGACAATGCGAATTCCGCCTTTTCCTGCCACTCGTCGGAAGCGGCTTCAAGCCTTTCCAGTCGGCGCGCAATGTTCTTCTTGTCGGCGATGGATTTGACCGCGGTCGCTCTGACTTCCACCACCGTATCTTCCATTTCCTGGATCATCAGGCGCACCATCTTGGCGGGATCCTCGGCCTTGTCCAGCAAGGCGTTTATGTTCGAGTGAATGATATCGGTCATGCGCGAAAAAATGCTCATATCGGTCGCCTCTTGTTGTTTGCACCTACGCTTTGAGTATTTCAATCCTCGTGCCAACGCGAAACGTATTGAAATCTGAGGGGATTTTGATTTTGTTCATCATCGAATATAGCGATAATCGCTAATATATGGCGAAAATAAATATTCATGTTGTACAGTTATCCTGGTTGTTCATTCTCCGTCTTCCTCTGGAAGAGGGGGTGAGGGCTGGCCGTTCCCCTTCACCCCGTGGGAGCTAGTAGAGAGACTCGGCTGACGCGATCGGCACCAATGGTCGGACCCAAAGATGCGCGAAGCACTACCTACCCTGGTCGGTGAAGATCCGGTATTTCTCGATGCGGTCGAGCGTTGCTCCCGGCTGGCGCCGATCGATCGACCCTGCCTGGTGGTCGGCGAGCGCGGCACCGGCAAGGAGCTATTTGCCGCGCGCCTGCACTATCTTTCTCCGCGGTGGAATGCGACCTTGATGCGGGTAAACTGCGCCGCACTGACGGAGAGTCTGCTGGAGTCGGAGCTGTTTGGTCACGAAGCTGGCGCATTCACCGGGGCGCAGCGTCGCCGTGCCGGTATCTTCGAGCGCGCAGACCGCGGGACGCTGATACTCGACGAGATCGCCGACGCGTCACTCGCCGTGCAGAGCAAGGTATTGCGGGTGATCGAGTACGGCGAATTCGAACGGGTAGGCGGTTCCGCAACCATCAAGGTGGATGTGCGCGTGATCGGCTCGACCAACGTTGACCTACCCGGCCGTGTCGCCTCTGGAGACTTCCGCGCCGATTTGCTGGATCGACTCGCGTTCGATGTAATAACCATCCCGCCGCTACGCGTTCGCCAACGCGATATCACGCTACTGGCCGAGGTCTTCGCAATGCAGGCGACCGCCGCCCTTGGTCTCGACGAGTTTTCCGGCTTTGCCGACGTCGCACGACAGGCACTCCTGGCGCACAGCTGGCCCGGTAACGTACGCGAGCTGCGCAATGTCGTCGAGCGTTCGGTTTTTGCTGCAGGTGTCGAGAAATCACCCGTGAGCAAAGTGATCATCGATCCGTTCGACAGCCCATTCCGGCCCGGCAGGCCCGCTGACACGACACCTGAACGAGTGGCCTCAGACACCGATAACTTACCCGCTGACGGATTTCGCGAAAGCGTCGCGAACCACGAACGACGTCTGCTCGAGAGGGCCCTGGCCTTCAGTCGCCACAATCAGGCCGCCGCGGCACGCCATCTCGGGCTCGACTACCACCAGTTTCGTCGCTTGCTGAAGCGTCATGGCATACAACTCCCCTCGCTATAAGGGGAGCGCGGGGGATCTCGGAAACAGTGCAAGCTCCGTGGCTAGGCTGGTAGAAAAAGCATGACCAACACGAACAATCGGAAAGGCGATTATCTTCTACCTTTCCGTACCGGCATTCTTCATTTCCGGGCTACCATCAGAAAGACGGGAAACTCCTTCTGCCCCGGGCTGCCGCTCTTGGTCATTTGAAAAACGGTACGAAAGTCCACGCTTCCGAAGCCGGCGCGCCTTGCCTTCTTCCCGATGTCCTCGCGATCAAATCCCTTGTGGCCAAGAAATCCGCGGCCATGGAAGGTGCCGTCTTCGGCATCCAGGTCCGCCACGCACAAATAGCCGGGGGACCTGAGCAGCAAGAACAGGTCGCGCAGAATCTTGTCGGTATCGGCAATGTGGTGGAAGGTCATCAAGGTATAGATCAGGTCGAACCGGTCGCTCGGAAGCGGGTCCGTAACCAGGTCGAGCTTCAATGGCTGCATGCCCGTCACCTGACGTTCAGCCAGCTTGTCGGCCAGCACCGCCAGCATGCCCGTCGAGCTGTCGGCCAGAATGACATGGCCGATACGGGGATATAGGGCGAAGCTCAGCAGTCCTGTTCCACAACCATATTCGAGGGCGCGCATGGCCGGTGTGACCGGTACAGCCTGGCAGATCGCATCGGCGACAGCTCGAGCGCGTGCCACCTTGACCGGGTCGGAGTCCCAGGTCTTCGCACTTCGATCAAAGTCTTCTATCGTGTTCGTCATTTTCGTGAATAGCTTATCAAACTGCGGTTCGGTCGCAGCGCGTTCTCAGGCGACAAACTTGATGCACGCTGCGGGTTTACTGGACATCCTCCAACTTGCCCCTATGTTTGTCGAGCTTAGCCGGAAAGTCGCGGCCTTTGAGCGCACGCTGACCACGCGGCATAGTGGCTTGGGGACTGCTTAGTTGCCCCGTGGAAAAAGACCACCCGCTGGAATCGCAACGGCAGGCCGTGTCTCTACGCACAGGTCGGCGCTCGGGGCCTCGCCAACAAGCTGCCTCCCGTTGGATGAGCGACTTGGCGAGGACTGAAGACAAAGCACCGAAGCATCACGCTTCGACACCGGCCCAATACGAATCCACCCTATTCTGCGGATCTGCAAGCGCCGCCACGTTCCGCTCCCGCGCGAACAGGTGCGTGAAGCGGCCGTGCAGACGCAGATAATCCTCCACCGGCTTTCGCGCGCCCGGGCGCTTCGTGTGGGCTGGAAGTGGCGTTGAACACGCGTACGCCGGTAGCGGCTGCGGCACCCCCCGCCGTGATCATTGAATGCTCAGATTGGAGCGTCACCAAGCGTCCAGGACGCTGGCCGCTGTCGATCCAGTCCGCCAACGACTCGATGATCTCGGTCTAAGGTGTTACGGGAAAGGCCGACAAATAGTCGACGCGGGCCAAGCGTGCACCCCAGGCTGATGCGCCGTTTCCAGTCAGAAGCAACCGGATCATGCCGGCGTCTCCTTCGGAGCGGCCGCGTGCTCGGCGCGGGCAAGGTTGGCGTGCGCAGGACAAGCGGATATGCAGGCCATGCACCCCTTGCAGTGGTCATAGTCGACTACCGGGCGGCCTTCGGCCACGCCGATCGCACCGTCAGGACACAAGCTGCTGCGGATCCACCAACATCCTTTGCATTGATCATCATCGAGCACCGGGTGCAAGGTGCGCCAAACCCCCGTTTTCGATTTCAGAACGGTTCGTTAACATGGATGATCTTCGATGGCCCCAAGTCATCAGCGAAGGCGAAAAAGTCTTGCATACGCTCTTCCTCCCGAGTACAGCTCCGGGTCGACGGTAAATTGGCGAAGGGCGGATACTGCCCTTCACACAGGCAAGCCCTCCGCCTCCCTCTCGGCTAGCCCTCTACTTTCAGATTAGATGAGTCTCCGGCAATTGCATGCAGCCGCTCTGAAGGGGCTTTGCCCGGTCCCAGAACGACAGGGCGTATGAGCGCATCTCGCCTTGCACGGAAGGAAAGCTTTCAATACGGCCTTTTTGGCCGACACAACCCACTCCAAGCATCTCTTGCCTATTCCGCATATCGCGTCTATTCTTAAGATTACCTTAGCCAGCATAGGGGATTGACCAGATCCCTTGACGGTTGCGATTTCCATTCCATTCACCAAGTCGTCAAGGTCTCGAAGGGCTCATTAGGACCCGATAACTGAGAGAGGGAAAGACAATGGTTAAAGAGACTGAACGGAAAGAAGCGAGAGGTGGGGAATACAGGCTAGAAGTTCCGATCGATGCCCCGCAGGTTGAAGATAAGGAAACGGCCAGCATAGCAGTCAAGGTCCTGTCGCGAGATGCAAACGGCTCTTCAGCTGGGCATATCGTCGAGCTGGACCGTCAAGGTAAGGCTCAAACTGCGTTCGAGTTCAAAGAGCTTCCCGCCCGGCTGAGCATCT
>JAJDOL010000251.1 GCA_022340195.1 Chromatiaceae bacterium | reverse complement strand
AATTTGTTTCTGACCCAGTCGGCGGTTAGCGCCCGGATCAGACTTCTGGAAGATCTGCTCGGCACCCCTTTGTTTACGCGTGCCCGCAATAATGTTCAGCTCACTCCGCAGGGAAAACGACTCGTGCGCCATGCGGAAACCATCCTGAATGCCTGGACACGCGCCAAGCAGGAGGTTGCTGTTTCCAACGAAAGCAATATGTCTCTTTCGGTCGGCGGTATCGCGAGTCTGTGGGACATCCTGCTGCAGGATTGGCTGGTCGCGCTCAATGCCACCTTTCCCGGACTCTCGCTTACAGCCGAGGTATTGAGCAACGACCTGCTTGTCCGTCGCATTCGCGATCGCACACTGGACTTGGCCTTTTCCTTCGAAGCGCCACAGCTCTCGGAAGTCAAGGTCGAGGAGATTGCAGACATTTCGCTGATTATGGTTACCAGCCATCCTGGATTGGACTGTCAGCAGGCGCAGAGTCATGGCGACTACGTACTCGTCGATTGGGGAACCGGTTTTGCCATTGCGCACGCCCAAGCATTTCCGGAGATCGATCCGCCCCGGTTACGCTTTGGACTTGGTCGTCTGGCCCATGCCTTTGTGCTCGAACGCGGCGGGAGCCTATATTTGCCGCAGCCGGTGGTTGACAATGATCTGGCAGCCGGGAGGCTGCATCGCGTTTCCGGCGCCCCTGTCATGAAGCGTTCCGCTTACGCGTTTTTCGGTGCCGATGCGAATCGAAACGGTTTGATCGACCGAGTCCTTCAAGTTGGCTTTTCAGCCACGTCTGTACCGTCCTGAGCGGATCCTTGGGACTTGCGCGCCTGATCTGTTCAGGTTGCTCGCAGTAAAGGCAGCAAGTAGGTGAGGCAGCCGCTCATACCGGATAGTTTGGGATAGTCGACCTCGGGAATCTTGATCCCCAGTTTCTTCTCCAGGTCGAGGACGAACCCGAGAAAGTCTACCGAATCGATTTCGAATTGATCGCGAAAGTTGATGTCCGGATCCAGCACGCCTTGATCGACGTCCGGCGCCACTTTGGTCAGGGATTCGATGATCTGTCCGCGCAAGCTGTTTTCATCCATCACTTGTTGGCCTTTACCTGTTTGTTCGATCGTTCGGAGGATTCTGATTCCAGAGTCGAAAGATCGCCAACCGGCGCTCCCGTTTCCTCCGCCTTCAAGTAGCCGTCTCGGTCACGCTGCGCCAGGTCGCCCGTCAGATACCAGTCGCCGGCGAAGCAGCGTGCATAGCGCGCCGGCTCGCCCAGATAGGCACGGAACATGGACGGCCAGCCCTTGCGTATCGAAAGCCGCCTCGTCGACGATCAGCGTTGCGCCTAGAGTGAGCGGTGCAATGATTCCGTAGGAGGTTCCGGTGACCCACCCGGGATCGGCTGTGCACCAGAAAACATCGCCGGGGTGAATGTCCAGGGCGAGCTTGCCGGAGATCTGATGCATGCGCACCGCGTCGTGTACATGAACCGCCCCTTTGGGCGAGCCGGTGGTACCGCTGGTGAAGTGCAGCAGCGCCCGGTCCTGCGGGTTGGTGTGCGGAATCTCGAATTGGGGATCGGCCGCGTCAATGAGCTTGGAAAGATCCCGGCAAATCGGGTGGTGTAGAGTATCCGCCGCCGAATGACTGACGAGCACGTACTCGAGCGATGGCAGGGCATCGAGTTGCGGCTCGACCTTGTTCCGAAACAAGGTTTCTGTCGTGACCAGGATCTTGACTCCGCCGAGGTGCAGGCGGATTCGGATCGGTTCGGGACCGAATGCGGCGTAAAGCGGGCAGAATACAGAACGATTCTTGAGCGTTCCAAGCGCGGCAATATATAGATCGGGAATCCGTCCAAGCAAGGTAGCGACGCAGTCTCCGGCGCGGATGCCCAGCGCGCGCAGCAGGTTCGCAAACCGGTTTGTCAGCTCAGATAGCCGCCCAAAGGTGATGTCTTGAACGGCACCGTCTTTTGCCAGGAAACGCAAGGCGACCCTGTCGCGTAGTGCCCCGTTGACATGCCGATCCACCGCCTCGTAGGCGATATTCAGTCCCCCGGTCGGCAGTCCAGCCAACCCGTGAGAGGCAGCGTCCCAGGAAAAGGTCTGCGCTGTAACGTCGTAACCGCGTAAGTTCGGCAAAACATTCGAAGATGCGGTTTCTTTCCTGATTACCTCCCAATCCATCTGCTTTTGACCTCCACTCCACGCTCTGCGCCCGTATAAGCTCTTGTACACTAGATTGTAGCCCCAGCGGCTGCAGCGCAGCTCCGTGTCCTTGTAGTCGAACGCAAGCTTGCTCTTAAGGTAACCGAGGCGAGAAATGACCATCCGAAATCTCGACGCCCTATTCAAGCCAAAATCGATCGCTTTGATCGGCGCGAGCACTACGGCCGGTTCCCTCGGCGCTCTATTGGTGGGAAACCTGTCGGCCGCAGGGTTCAGAGGAGATGTTTTTCTTGTCAATCCGAAATACGAGAAGATTGGAGATCTCAGATCCTATCCGGACATCGCAAGCTTGCCGCAACCGGTCGATCTTGGCGTGATTTACACCCCCTCGGATTCCGTGCCCGGGATCGTCGCGGCGTTGGGAGAGTTGGGCGCCCGGGCGGCCGCCGTGGTCATAACGGCGGGTTTCGGGGAGGGCCAAGAAGCACATGGGCTCAAGCTACAGCATGCGCTTGCCGAGGAAGTCAAGTCCGGCCAGTTGCGCATCGTCGGGCCGAACTGTCTCGGAATCCTCGTCCCCGGGATCGGGTTGAATGCGAGCTTTGCTCACCGCACTGCCAAGGACGGCATGTTGGCCTTCGTGGCTCAATCGGGTGCCATCGTAACCTCCGTACTGGATTGGGCTGATGCGCGCGGCATCGGTTTTTTCCCATCTCGTCTCCCTCGGGGACATGATCGGCGTGGATTTCGCGTAGACGCAATCCTGACTCTGCACTGTCCCACGGCATCGTGACAACGCACCGTGCCGATTCGCCTGAGCAGGCTGCCGAGCAGGCGGCTCTGATCGGCGGTCCGGTTGCCCTGAAGATCCTGTCGCCGGATATCACGCACAAGACCGACGTTGGCGGCGTAATGGTGGATCTAGCCGGGCCGGCAGCCGTCCTCGAGGCGGCCAACGCCATGCGCGAAAGGCTGGAACGCGCGTTTCCGCAAGCCCGCCTCGACGGATTCACCGTCCAGCCCGTTGTTCGTCGCCCCGGGGCCTACGAGCTGATTATAGGCATGTCGGACGATCCCCAATTCGGCCCGGTGATCCTCGTGGGACAAGGCGGCGTCGCGGTGGAGGCGGTGGATGACAAGGCGTTGGGCTTGCCACCACTCAACATGCGTCTTGCGGGCGAGCTCCTGTCACGCACGCGCATTTATCGCCTGTTGAAGGGCTTCCGCGCCCAACCCGCGGCAAACCTGGATGCCATTGCGTTGACCTTGGTCCGGCTCTCCCAGTTGGTTGTCGACTTGGCGGAGGTGTGCGAGTTGGATATCAATCCGTTGTTGGCTGATCAATTCGGCGTCATGGCGCTCGATGCCCGAGTACGAGTGGAGTCGGCCGACAGGTCCGGGGCCGACCGTCTGGCCATTCGGCCGTATCCGAAAGAGCTCGAAGAATCCATATCGCTCGGCGACGGGCGCACGCTGTTGCTGCGGCCGATCCGACCAAAAGACGAGCCTTCGGTGCAGAGCGCTTTTGCGAAATCGCAGATCCGGACAACGGGCGCGCCGAGTACGCCGTCATCGTGCGCCACGACATGACGGGAATGTGACCTTGCGTCTTCTCGGCGACCAAGTGGGCGCCTGAGTGAGCGAACGGTCGAGAAAAAAGACTCCCCCATTCCCCCTGCCGCAGGAAATCGCTTAGGCGGTTGCCAGAAAAGAAAATACCAGATTGCGCAGGATTTTCGTTCGTCTTCAAGGCGCGCCGGCAGGCGCATAGCACGGCTATGTAACTGCCGGCGCAACGCGGAAGACGGGCGAAAAGACAAGCAAGCGGGTATTTTCTTTGACAGAACTCGCCTGAGTTCTCGTCTCGGACAAATGCCGCAAGAATTCCCTGGTCGATGTTCTCCAGCTCGACCTCCAGTCCCTCGCCCGTGTTTGTCAGCACCCGTACCGGGGTGCTTACCGGCGTATTGTCAAGAGCGTCTATGGTCAGCTCGAGGAAGGTGTTCGCGCCTAAGGGAAAATCTCGTATCTCCACGAACGCCCGATCCGCGTCTATTGAGCGTACTTGCCCCTGGCCTACGACAACACCCTCGTAGAGGATCGCAACATTCAATTGGCCGTTCGCACCGCTATGGGATTGCCCTGACATACCTGTGCGTCATTTTGCCTCATCGGATCCAGGGAGCGTTTTCATTGAATGCGCGCCATCTCGATTTAAGATTCTTAACTATTCAAAAAACTGTGTTCGTTATGGAAAGCGCTATCCGCCCGACCAATTTAATCGCCGTTGATTACAGTAAGGTACCTATTCTTGGAGTCAAGCGAATTTCGTCGTTGTAGCGACAAACGCGTTTTCTCGAAAGGCAAGGCAGCAAGGCGGTGATCATCGACGTACGATGATCTCGTGCGCTCCGCGATGTGTATTCCCTACGGCGTCAATCTTCGGTTGGGCGCATCAGGCGTGGCGCCCGCTCGTCCGGGGCGCTCGGCTCCGC
>JAJDOL010000243.1 GCA_022340195.1 Chromatiaceae bacterium | reverse complement strand
CCGCCGGAGGGTTGCGGTACCGGAGCCGCTGGCCCCGTTGGGTCGAACACCTCGCCGCGTTGGGCCAGAACCCGAGTCAGGATCGCCTCGATGCCCTCGTGACAGGTCGAGCAGCCACCGCCGGCCTTCGTGTAGTTGGTGACGTCTTCGAGCGTACGCAGACCGTTGGCCTGAATGGTTTCCTCGATCAACACCTCGTCCACGGCAAAGCACTTGCAGATCAGGGCGCCCTCGACGTGGTCGTCGTTCCACTCCTCACCCCGGTAGTTCGCGACCGCAGCCTGCAGCGCCTCGCGCCCCATCACGGAGCAGTGCATCTTTTCCGGCGGCAGGCCATCCAAGTAATCGGCGATGTCCTGGTTGCTGACAGCGAGTGCCTCGTCCAGCGTCATACCTTTGATAATCTCGGTCAGGGCCGAGCTGGAGGCGATCGCGGATCCGCAACCGAAGGTTTGAAAGCCGGCCTCCAGGATGGTCTCGGTGTCGGGATCCACCTTGAGGCTCAGGCGAAGGGCATCGCCACAGGACAAGGAGCCCACATCACCGATGCCGTTCGCACCTTCGACCGCGCCGGCATTGCGCGGTGCGAAGAAGTGGTCTTTGACCTTCTCTGAATAATCCCACATGACTTTCCTCCACGGCCTTTCGCGATCTTTGAATTCAGGTGACAGCAAACCATGTGCCAGAGGCAAAGTGCGCCTCTAACGCTTTGTTTGTGCCAAGTTCTTGTTTGAAGAAGGAAGCTGGCTGTCGTATGCCCGACAAGACGGGCGTTGGTGGAGGGTAGGAATTGCGACAAGATCTCGGAGGCGAAGCCTGACCCAGATACGCCATTCAAAGCTCCAGCTCCGCATGCCAGCGACGGAGAGAAGAGCTATCCTCTCGTTTCATCGAACCGACTGGATCTCTGACTCGGAACCTCTGTGACCTGTCCGAAGCGCTCGGGAAGTTAGCAATGCACGCCGACCCGCGTGGTGTCTCAAATGCCGTGCATCAGATTTCGGGGGCATGGCTCGGCAAACTCGACCTGGATCTCGATGTCAGGGCCGGACGAACCGTCCTGGTCCGACAACGCCATATCGGCCCGCTCAGGGTTCAGCGCGCCTTTTACCCGGAGGGGAGTGCCTGCCATCTCTATCTGCTGCACCCGCCTGGTGGTGTGGTCGGAGGAGACCGCCTCGAGATCGCGCTGGACGTTGCGTCGGGCGCCCGGGTGCTGGCTACCACACCGGGGGCGTCCAAGTTCTACCGTAGCCCGGGCGCATTGGCTATCTCACAACAACGCCTGAAGGTCGCCGGCGGCGGTCAGCTCGAGTGGTTCCCCCAGGAGAATATCCTGTTTCCCGGGGCAAGGCTGCGCAGCGAAACGGCGATCGAGCTTGCCGGTGATGCGCGGTTCATCGGTTGGGAGATCCACAGCTTGGGGCGGCCCGTGATCCGTGAGCGTTTCGACACCGGCACGGCGGATTTTCTGTTCAACCTGCACCGGGAAGGGGAACCCTTGCTGAGGGAGCGCCTGCGGGTGCGGGAGGGGGAGGGTCTCGACGGTCCGACCGGACTGCGCGGACTCCCCATCGTCGCTACTTTCATCGCCACGGGTGCGTCTTCCCGAGACCTGGATGCGGCGCGCCAATCCCTGCCCGATGAGAATGAACTCCTCATTGGGCTGACCCTGATGGACGACCTTCTCGTCGCGCGCTGCCTCGCCCCGGCCGTCGAGTCGGCACACCAGACTTTTCGCTTGCTTTGGGGCATACTCCGACCCCGACTGATGGGACGCGATGCCTGTCCGCCGCGCATCTGGTCGACCTAGCTTCAACTGAAACCGAAAACCACGAGGAGCCGACCATGGAGCTAACGCCGAGGGAGAAAGACAAGCTTCTACTGTTCACCGCTGGACTGCTGGCGGAACGGCGAAAAGACAAAGGGTTAAAGCTCAACTACCCGGAGGCCATGGCCTTCATCAGCTGTGCAGTGCTCGAAGGGGCCCGCGAGGGAAGAACCGTCGCCGAGCTGATGGACTATGGACGCACCCTGTTGACCCGCAACGACGTCATGGAGGGCGTGCCTGAGATGATCCAGGAGGTCCAGGTCGAGGCAACCTTCCCGGATGGCACCAAGCTGGTGACCGTACACGATCCCATCGTTTAGGCGATTTCTGTCAAAGAACATATCATCTTGCTCGTCTTTTCGTCCGTCTTCAGTGTCGCGACAACAGTTACGTAGCTCGACTATGCGCCTGTTGTCACTCCTTGAAGACGAACGAAAATCCAGCGCAATCTGGTATGTTCTTTTCCGGCAATCGCCTTAGATTCCGGAGCCGCCAGGCACGTGGGATGCGCAAAACGTAGCGACACCCCTGACGGCGTGGCGATACTCCGACGGAGAACGAGAAAATGATCCCAGGCGAAATCATCACTGCATCCGGCGACATCGAGCTCAACGCGGGCCGTGAGCGCATCTCGCTCAACGTCGCCAACACGGGCGACCGCCCCATCCAGGTCGGCTCTCACTACCACTTCTACGAAACCAATCCCGCTCTCGTATTCGATAGGAAGCGAACGCGAGGTTTCCGTCTCGACATACCGGCCGGCACTGCGGTTCGTTTCGAGCCGGGTCAGTCGCGAACTGTGGATCTCGTGGCCTACGCCGGGACCCGTGAGGTCTATGGTTTCAACGCCGAAGTCATGGGCCCCCTGGAAGCGGAGGATGAGGCATGAGCAAGATCGGCCGGCAGGCCTACGCGGAAATGTACGGCCCCACCGCAGGGGATCGAGTACGCCTTGGCGATTCGGAGATCTTCATCCAGGTGGAAGAGGACCGCACACGCTATGGCGACGAGGTCAAGTTCGGCGGCGGGAAGGTGATCCGCGACGGCATGGGCCAATGCCAGCGCCAAGCCGACGAGGTGGTGGATCTAGTCATCACCAACGCCCTTATCCTGGACCACTGGGGAATCGTCAAGGCCGACGTGGGCATCAAGGACGGACGCATTGTCGGCATCGGCAAGGCCGGGAACCCGGACACCCAGGATGGTGTGGACATCCTGGTGGGCCCCGGAACCGAGGCCGTCGCCGGAGAGGGCCAGATTCTCACCGCCGGTGCAATCGATGCCCACATCCATTTCATCTGCCCTCAGCAGGTGGAGGAGGCCCTGATGTCCGGTGTCACCACCATGCTCGGCGGCGGTACGGGACCGGCGACCGGTACCAATGCAACCACCTGCACACCCGGCCCTTGGAATATCCACCGCATGCTTCAAGCCGCCGAGGCCCTGCCGATGAACCTGGGTTTCCTCGGGAAAGGCAACGCCAGCCTGCCTCGGGCCTTGGAGGAGCAGGTCCGAGCGGGCGCCATGGGCCTCAAGCTGCACGAGGACTGGGGCACCACCCCTGCGGCCATCGACTGTTGTCTGGGAGTGGCCGAGCGCATGGACGTGCAGGTAGCCATACACACGGATACCCTGAACGAATCCGGATTCGTCGAGCACACAATCGCGGCCTTCAAGGACCGGTGCATCCATACCTACCACACCGAGGGTGCCGGGGGCGGTCACGCGCCGGACATCATCAAGGCCTGCGGTCTTCCCAACGTGCTACCCTCCTCCACCAATCCGACCCGGCCCTACACGGTCAACACCGTCGACGAGCACCTGGACATGCTCATGGTCTGCCACCATCTATCCCCCTCGATTCCGGAGGACGTGGCCTTTGCCGAGTCGCGCATCCGCCGCGAGACCATCGCCGCAGAGGACATACTGCACGATCTGGGTGCCTTTTCCATGATCGCCTCGGACTCCCAGGCCATGGGGCGGGTCGGGGAGGTCATCACCCGCACCTGGCAAACAGCCCACAAGATGAAGGTCCAGCGGGGAAGTCTCGAGGGCGACCCGGCCGCGCACGACAACCTGCGCGCCAGGCGCTATGTGGCCAAGTACAGCATCAATCCCGCCATCGCCAACGGTATCGCCCACGAGGTGGGCTCGGTCGAGGTGGGCAAGCTTGCGGATCTGGTGCTTTGGAGACCCGCCTTCTTCGGCACCAAGCCGAGCCTGATCCTCAAAGGCGGCATGATCGCTGCGGCGCCCATGGGCGATCCCAACGCCTCGATACCGACTCCCCAACCGGTGCACTACCGACCCATGTTCGGCGCGTTCGGCGGGGCGCTTGGTGCCACCTGTATGACCTTCGTCTCCCAATCAGCGGAGCAGGCCGGCGAGTTGCACAAGCTGGATCTGAAGCGCCGGATCGGCGTCGCCCGGGAGGTGCGCTCGGTGAGGAAAAAGGACATGGTCCTCAACGACTATCAGCCCGAAATCGAGGTCGACCCCCAGACATACGAGGTGCGCGCCGACGGTCAATTGCTGACCTGCGAGCCGGCAAAGGTTTTGCCGATGGCGCAGCGGTACTTCTTGTTTTAATGCTCCGAGAGAATGGTCGCCCTAGTCCCCGGAATGCGCGGATACTACGAGCTCTTAGCGCCCTGGAATTCCGCGATGGTCTTGCGGATGACGTTCGGTGCTGACACCGCAAAAAGCTGAGAAATGGCATCCATGACGATCACACCGTTCACTGCAGCGTCACCCTCTCCGATCTCGCGCAAGCGTTTGCTGAGATGCTTGAAGACAAGGTGCAGGGCTCTTAAGTAGTCCATTTCCACATCGCCAGTCTTGCCGACGTCCCCACCCGCATCTTCGATCAGGAAGAAGATCGCCAGGGCGTGGAGAATCTCTTCCGACGATGGGAAGGGCGCTAGACGCCGCATGGCCGGCTTGAGCTTACGACCCACAGGGCATCGGGATTGAAAGACGGCCAACCGCACGAGCTCGCTCACCACCCGTGGAAGACGTTGACGCTTCAACTCGGTGCGCCGCTTCCCCGAGTGCACCACGACGACATCGACTTCCTCGAATGACGACCTGTGTTTCAGGTCCAGCGCGTACTGAGCCAGGAGGACTGCCACCGGACAGAGCGCCGTCGGTGAACTGGGAAGGGTGCATTGAGGGCACTTATGGCAATCCAGCTTGATCCACGACTGGTGTATGAGAAACTCGACGGGTGGGATGTGGATGGGTACGTTCCAAGTCCCCATCGCGGAGAAATCGAACCCCCACGTATTGGTGATACCATCCTCGAAGGTGATGCTCAGGGACTCGATCATATCCGACTGCCGGCGCCTACATCGAAGCACTGTAACCATCCTAGCACAAGGAAGGTGGAGACCCCGGGATGTGTTTCGGCGCTTAATGGCGTCGACCGGAACGTTCAGGAGATAGTGAATCTCGCTGATAATATATGAATATCCCTGGTTTCGAAATCGATCGGCTCATCGCTGAAGGAGGTAGCTCCTCCGTCTACTCGGCGGTGCAGAAATCGTTGCGGCGCAGAGTCGCGCTCAAGGTACTGACGGAATTCGACAACGCCGAGCAATCCCGGCGCTTTCTCCACGAGGGACACATCATCGCTTCCCTCGACCATCGCAATATCATCACCATTTACGACATCGGCCGTGTGGACAATATCCATTACATCGCCATGGAGTACCTCGAAGGCGGCTCGTTGGCCGACAAGATCGCCCAAGGCATGAGGGTTCCTGCAATCCTCGATCTATTGGAGACGATTGGACGCTGTCTGGACGTCGTACACAGCAAAGGAATTGTCCATCGCGACATCAAGCCGGGCAACATCCTGTTCCATGCCGACCATACACCGAAGTTGACCGATTTCGGGATCGCCAAAGAGCTCGACAGCGACCAAAACGAGACCGTCGTCGGTGGGATCATCGGCACCCCGAGCTACCTCAGCCCGGAGCAGGCCTATGGAAGGCCTCTCGATGGGCGCTCGGATATCTACTCGTTGGGAATCGTCTTGTACGAGATGCTGACCGGCAAGAAGCCGTACAGGGAGAGTACGCACGCCGAGACGATCGTCGCCCATCTCCGACAGCCAATTCCACTGTTGCCGCCGCAGGACTCCTATTTCCAAGACCTTTTGCAGCACATGATCGCCAAAGAGCCGGAAGGACGTTTCGCCACCGCCGGCGAATTGGCGAGCTACGTCGGTGGGCTGCGTGTGGCGGAGCAGGCGCTCGTCGCCGCAATGCCGGTCCCCTCCGGGACGCGGCATCGACAACCCGAGGACCGGGAAGATTCCGGGTCCGCAGTTGGGCAGCTCGTCGAGGAACCTTCGAGCCGAAACGGATTAGCGCACAAATCGACGCGCTGGGCCGCCAAGGCCTTGTCCCTCTTGCATCGCATGCCTTGGAAAGCAAAGAGCGCGCTCGCGATGGTCCTTGCCGCGACGGTCGTCGCCGGCTTCCTGCAGCGGTTAGAGCCAGAGATGCCACCGAAGCACGCGCCACCACGCACGGACGAGCGGGATGTCCCGACAGCCGCCGGGAGCGAAGGGATCTCCTACGACCCAACCTCGGAGAGCAACGTGCGTGAGGCCGTGACATCCCAGGAACGGAAGCCTTCGGCAACGGAGGGGCAGACCGCATTGGATTTTGCCCCTGTGCCCACAGCTTCCAATCCGCAGCACCTGGACGAGGACATGGCATCGTCCGAGCCGCCTTACGCGCTCGAAAGGCCGTCGCAATCGTCGGCGGAAGTCGAGGGCTCGCCGGTGTCCTCGTCGGAAAACGATGGGCCGACGGACACACCCCTATCGGAG
>JAJDOL010000204.1 GCA_022340195.1 Chromatiaceae bacterium | reverse complement strand
CCGAGGGACAGAGGCCGCTGGCCGATCGGGCGTCCGATGTCCTGCGCGGGCTTAACGCCCAGGGCCTGCAGGTGGAGATCCCGGAATATCAGATCGTTCCTTTCGGCCCCGGACGAAGCGATTTCAGAACCCTAACCGCACCGTTGGCAGGAGATCCCTCCGGCACTCGGATCTTCGAGGCACTCAGAACCGTGATCCCGGACATGGTTTACAACGATCTCTCGCAACGCTACGAGAATGCGCCGTTTGTCAAGCCCGGAGCTTACGAGGTTTGGCTGGGACCCGAAGGGCGCTGACGGGAGCCACAATCGGCTCGGCCGTCGAGCAAGTGGCTTGGTGGGGCCTACGGCAGCTCAACGACCAGTTGTCTTTTCCGTATCCCGCACCAAAAGACCTGCACTTATGCGCCGCGCGGCAGGGTGCAGTGTCCGGTCTTGAAAACGAGCATCAACCGTAGCCGACGCAGAAGATGCGAAAGTCGCAGGCGTATTGACGTTTGTCAGTGCCGGCAAACGAATCGAGCGCTTTAATGGCATTGTCGGTGGGCAGATGTGAGCAGTAAGCAGTAGCGCGCAGCGGTTCTGTCCATCGGCGCAATCACCCACCTATCCTCCTCTGGTGGTGATTTCGAACCCGCTTGTCGGCTCGCCGCGAGCGGGTTTTTTTATTCTCTATCGGAGAGCTTGCCTACGGCGGCGAGCCTTGCCGTGTGTCAATATCCGCCCCTTCCCGGCTCGATGGCACAGTACAATAGCCGCACGTCGGAGCGATTCGGGCAAGGGGTCCGTTACCAGATGAGCACAAGCGTTCGATGTATCAATAAGCTAGTTCCGTTGTCCATCCTTGTAAGCCTGGTCATGGGTGCAGCCGGGGGTGTGCAGGCCGAAAGGCTTCCGCCGCTTTGGGGTTACGGAATTAAGAGCTGCAAGGATTTCCTTGGGGCCGCAGAAGGCGACGAGAAGGGAGTAGAGCAATTCGTGCTCGAGTACGGTCGCTACGAGGATTGGTTGTCCGGCTTCATTTCCGGGCTCAACCTGGCTACCGGAAAGGATGTGCTCAGGGGAGCTGATATCGAGACCGCGTTGCGCCGTATCGACGCGTACTGCGGGGGTCATCGCAGCGAAGATTTCTTTACCGCGTCCATGGATCTGGTGCGGATGCTCAGCGGGCTGCGCTGACGCGCGTCCGGGAACGCCCCCGAACGCTGCGCGAGCGCATTCGCCGCATCGTTCTCATCGCAAACCGGTACACCTTGTAGCGTCGGTCCGAAAGTCCGCGTTCGGCGCGGGCTTGGCCGGCCAGAAGGTCTGCGCCGACCGGCGTTAGAGTCCCCCTGTCATGACCGCGACTCCAACCACGCCCCGTCGCCGGAACCCCGGTTTTTGTTGGTCAACCCAACCGACGAAAAAAGCATGTTCCGGAAAACTTGACTATCGCCGTGGGTTTTTGTCTAATTACCAACCTAATTACTCGGTTTTAATCAATCGAATTCTCGATAAAGATTACTTAAGAGGTACCTCGTATGAACCTACCTGACCGCGATGGTGACGGCTATCTAATCGACATGAGCCAGTGGACTCCGGAAATCGGGCGAGCCATGGCGGAAGCAGACAGCGTCGAGCTCGACGACACCAAGTGGCAGCACATTTTGAAGGCCCGCGAGTACTTCGAAGATCACGCCGTTGTGCCGCCCATCCGTAAGTTTTCCAAGTATTGCGGCGAGGATCAGAAGGCCATGTTCAAGCTGTGGATGAGCGGTCCCATGAAGCCGATCACCAAGTATGGTGGCCTGCCAAAACCCACCGGCTGCGTCTGACCGTCTGTCGCAGAATGGGCGGAATCTCCGCCCATTCTGCGTCGAACGCGGCGATTTTCCATTACAGTCTGAAGGTCCCTGGTATAGATCGCGAGGATTTGAAAACGGACTAATCTCGCACGGGACCTCGGGCAGCGAGATCGCTCAGGGGCACTTCGTGCGATTGGGCGACTCGGCCGTGCACATCACGCACCTGCAGCCGAACCCGTGGCTCCGGGGAAGTCCACTCGACCTGAATCAAGCCGAAATTGTCGCCACGGAAGTTGTCCCGATGTACGCGGAAGCGATTGCGCTCACCTTTACCGGCGCCCGCCGAATTCATTCCGCTCGAGGTGACCTCGTAGAGAGGATACCCAACACCGACAATGTCGAAGCGCGAAATTTCGGCGAGGTGCCGGTCGCCACTGATGAGTATGACGCCGGATGCGCCGCTTCCCGCCAACAGTTGAAATAGACGATCACGCTCGTTTGGGAAGTTTGCCCACTTCTCGTAACAATGCTCATCGGGAATCACCTGGATGCTTGAAGCGATTATCCGCAAGCGAGCCGGTCGGCGTAATCGCTGTTCCAGCCACTGCCACTGATCGACCCCCAGGATGGTGGCGTCCAAGTCGGTATTAGGCGCGAAGTTGACGCGTGGACAATCCGCGCTCGGCACCGCTCTCTTGAGCGGACTGCGGAAGAAACGGGTATCCAGCATGATGATCTGCACGCGTTTATCCGGCGGCCCGAATGTATGCTCGCTGTAGACGCCCGGGCGCGCGCGCTCCGGCGCTTCCTTGGGTACGCGAAAGAAGTCGAGGAAGATCTGCTCGGAGGCGGTGCGCATTGGATAGTCCGCGCCCGCATCACTTGCACCATAATCGTGGTCATCCCAGGTTGCGTGCACTGGACAAAGCTCCTTCAGACGCTGGTAGCCCGGCTGTGCGCCGAGCTGTCGGTAAGCGCTGCGCATCGCTTTGACGTCGGTTGTATCAGCGTAAACATTGTCTCCGATGAACAGAAACACATCGGGCTTTATTGATGCGACCGCTTCCCACACGGGCTGTTCCTTCCACTGTTTCAGGCAGGACCCGAAGGCAATCGTCGTAACGGACTCGGCAGCGGCCGCGCTCAGGCACTCCAGGCTCAACAAGAGGAATAGGACGACTCGTCGCGACATGTCTAAGATCCTCATCATGCGAGGTGAGCTCGCGAAGCAGCGATACAGGGAAAATGTCGAACACCTCTAGGGCACTGATTTCGAAGCTGCCGACGCGGTAGCCGACCACGCCGGCGACCTCGATGACCTGGTTTCCCACCGTGATAACACGGCTACTTCACAACCATTTTGCACGAGAACTGACATGAAGGCATTTGTTCGCTTCACGGCTGCCCCCGCCAGCCCCATCATTCGAATCCCGGCTGGCGTGGGACTCTTTGCGCAGCGGATTTTGAGCCCGGCTTTTCCGCCCCCTGAACCGCGTCTAGCAAAAACGTGCCGGCGCGCATCGAGTCCCTCACCGATGGAATCTGAGGCGATCGACTCGGTGGCAACCCGAAAACTGGTCAGAAGCCGGTGCATGCCTTAGCATCCAGGTTTCGGCACCACCCCGCGAGCAAACAGAATCTCTTCGGCGTCGATGAAGGAAGAAATCGATCCTATCCGTAAAGCGATTGACAGCAGATATCCTGTCATCTACATCCAGTCCGCCGAGGAGGAGCGCGTTGTCGGTCGGTTGCGGGACCTGGCAAGGGAGCACTACGCACATGTGCCCGTGCGGACCTGGACCTGCACGCGGGGATTCGATCATGATTTCGCGGAAGACAGGGATTGCCGCGATCCTTTGGTAGCGATCCAGACGATCCTGGAGGGCCCACCCCAAGGATTCTATGTCCTGAAGGATCTCGCCCCTTTTCTGAAGCGGCCCGAGGTCGCTCGTGGGCTGCGCGATGCTTACTTTGCGCTCTCGGACACGCCCGGTTGGGTTATCCTCGTTCTTTCGCCTGAGCTGGCGATCCCGCCGACGCTCGAGCGGAGTGTCCGGCTGATACAGATGGCGTCGCCGGAAGTCGTCGAGCTCGAACGGGTGGCGCGATCGGTCATGTCCGAGTACACGGACAAGGAGCTGCCCGCCAACTGGTTTTCGGAGCTCGCTCTCTCGCTCACGGGCTTGACGCTCGACGAGGCCCGCCACGTATTGCACGGGGTGCTCAGCACCGGGAGGTTGACCCGCGACCTGATGCTGGACGGGGTCAAGCGGGAGAAGATGGGCGTTGCCAGCGGCTCTGCTTTCCTGCAATACGTACCTCGACTCGTCGAGTTGGAAGGCGTTGGCGGCCTGCCCAGAATCAAGAATTGGATAGTCAAGCGCGCGCAGGTATTCAGCCGTAAGACGCTCGAGGTCGGCCTTCCCGTACCCAAAGGTATCCTTATCATGGGTATCAGCGGCTGCGGGAAAAGCCTCTGTTCGAAGCTCGTGGCCCACACCTGGCGAGTGCCCCTGTTTCGGTTGGATATGAACTTGGTCTACTCGAGCCTTTACGGAACCCCGGAGGCGACTTTCGACCGCGCCCTGCGGCTGATCGAGTCCCTGGCCCCGGCGGTGCTCTGGATCGATGAGATCGAGAACGGGCTGGGGATTGGTGGGGAGCGACGGGAAAGCTCCGACCACATTTTGTCCGCCTTTCTAACCTGGATGCAGGAGAAGCCCCCCCTGATCTTCGTCGCAGCGACCGCCAATCGCATCGAGGCGCTTCCGGCCGAATTGATACGCAAGGGTCGTTTCGACCAGGTCTTCTTCTGTGACCTGCCCGATGAGCAGGACCGAGAGGAGATCTTCCGCATTCACGTGCGTCGCAACCAGGGGGATCCCGCCGACTTCGATCTGGCCCATTTGGTGATGGAAACCAAGGATTGGAATGCGGCGGAGATCGAGCAGGCGGTCATAGCCGGCCGCATCGACGCGGCCCAAGACCGGCGAGCATTCGCCACCGATGACGTGCTGCGCCACTGTCGAATCATGGTCCCTCTGTCGCGGACAATGAGCGAGCAAATCAAATTTATCAGGGATTGGGCTTGGGACCGTGCAACCCCGGCGGGCAAGGGACGGGAGCTCGAGCTTTCCGAGCCCGCCGATTTGCACTCGACGACGCGAGATCCGATGTGAGGCCCGACCACAAGCTGAGCCTCGAGCAGGTGCTCCGCGACCTCGTATCCGAAGGAATGGCGCGCGACGAGGACGCCCGACGCCTATCTCACGAGGTACCGCCGCGAGACGCATCCCGCCTCCACCCACTGGAGATCATCAGCGAGCACAAGCTGGTCAGCGCCGAGTCTCCTCATCGCGTGTTGGGCCTGGAGGAACTGACCCTTTGGCTGGCGCGGCGAAGCGGTCTCGACTATTTGCGTATCGATCCCCTCAAGATCGACGTCCCCAGCGTCGGTAGCCTGGTTACCTTCAGCTATGCGGCCTGGAACCGGATCCTGCCCGTGGCGGTGACGGATGAGCGCATCGTGATCGCTACATCCGAGCCGTACTTGACCGGATGGATCGAAGAGCTTGGACGGATTCTGGACCGTGAGATCGAGCGCGTCGTCGCGAATCCGCGGGATATCGAACGCTATCGCTCCGATTTTTTTGGCGTGTCCAACTCCGTAAAGGGTGCAACCGCGAAGGGCGCCGGCAGCCAAGCCCCGAGCCTCAACGACCTCGAGGCCCTGGTGGATCTGGGGAAGGTCGGTCATCTGGATGCCAACGATCGGCACATCATCAACATCGTCGATTGGTTGCTCCAGTACGGCTTCGACCAGCGTGCGAGCGATATCCACATCGAGCCCAAGCGGGAGGCGGGCAACGTGCGCTTCCGCATCGACGGTGTCATGCACAACGTCTACGAGATGCCGCGAATCGTCATGACGCCGGTGACCAGCCGCATCAAGATCCTTGGACGAATGGATGTCGCCGAGAAGCGCCGTCCTCAGGATGGGCGCATCAAGACCCGCAAGGAGAACGGGCGCGAGGTGGAGATGCGACTATCCACTATGCCGACCGCCTTTGGCGAGAAGCTGGTCATCCGGATCTTCAACCCGGAGGTGCTGCTCAAGGGCTTCAGCGACCTCGGATTCAGTGAAGCCGATGAGCGGCGATGGCGATCCATGGTCGAGCGGCCCAACGGGATCATTCTCCTGACCGGCCCGACCGGATCCGGAAAGACGACCACGCTCTACTCGACATTGAAGCAGCTCGCCCGCCCGGAGGTCAATGTCTGCACGGTCGAGGAGCCGATCGAGATGGTCGTGCCCTCCTTCAATCAGATGCAGGTGCAGCACAACATCGGTTTGGATTTCGCCGCCGGTATTCGAACCCTGATGCGACAGGATCCGGACATCATCATGGTCGGGGAGATCCGGGACCTGGAGACGGCCGAAATGGCGGTACAGGCGGCGCTGACGGGGCATTTGGTGCTTTCGACCTTGCACACGAACGATTCGCCGTCGGCCATCACGCGACTGCTCGACATCGGTATCCCGCACTATCTGATACAGGCTACGCTCATCGGCGTTGTCGCCCAACGCCTGGTACGCACCCTGTGTCCGCACTGCAAGTGCGAGGAGGATATGGATCCCAACCTATGGCGCTCCCTGGTTGCGCCCTGGAAGCTCGAGCCGCCGAGCGGCATGCAGGCGCCAAGGGGCTGTTTGGAGTGCCGCCAGACGGGTTTTTTCGGTCGCGCCGGCCTGTACGAGATTCTGACGCTGACGGACGACCTGAAGCAATTGATCACAGGGCAGTTCGACGAGTCGATCCTACGGGCCAAGGCGTATCGGGAGGGGATGCGGCCCCTGCGCCTCGGTGGCGCTCAGAAGGTCGTCACGGGACTGACCAGCATGGAGGAGGTCTTCAAGGTGGCTCCCATCGGCGTGGACTGAAGCTTTCTATCGCCGACTTCGGCGCCGAGTCAAGGCGATCGGCAAGGTGTCGTTGAAGATCGCATTTAACTGAATACCGGCGACATGGGTCTGCATGTCCCCACATTTCGTCCGCGGTGACCTTTCGCATTGGCACTATGCCCAAATAGCCAATAGCGCCATCAATCCGTAGCCCATGGTAATCGCGATATATTTACTCCAGCGCGTTTCCCTTTCCACAAATGCGTGGTTGATGATATGCAGATGGATCGTTCCCGCACCAAGAAAGACGCCGCCGGCAAACGCGCTCCCCAGTGGGAGAATAGTGTCTCCGTGTTTTGTACTCCCGACTACACGGGGCAAAATTCCGCCTATAAATCCGAAGAAAAAATGACGATGAACATCAGCAAGTTTACGAAAAATATATCCATTTTGCGGGAGACTTATCGTTCTATGCTGTTTAACGTCGGAGTTACCGAGGGGTATTAAGCACTCTGTAGGTCGTTGTCTACAACGTGCGATTCTTTTGAACGAGAAGCACTTCATGGTCGGCGCCACAATCGAATATCGCCATGCGAAGATGAGCGCGATTCGGGCCAGAAGAGTACACGCAGGGCACAAATCGACGGGCTCCTGGTTTCCTGAGGCTGTACAGCGCCTGATGCTGACGACTCGACCAGCGTGGAAGCGATCGGTCAGTGTTGCGGGATCCGATTGCTTTTTATCAGCTCCCGATGAAGTGAGTCGTTGGCGATACGTAAGCGCCGACTGAGCTCCCGGCTCATGTTCATCTGAATCAGCGCAAACTGCTCGAGATCCTTTTCGTAAACCTTGAGCAGCGAGGCGTTTGTCAGCTCGAGCGCTTTGCCGTCCGTCAGCGCCAACACGGAGGCGCTGCGTCGACCCAGGTCGATCAGGCACATCTCTCCGATGCAATCGCCGGCGCTCAAGTAGTTGAGCCGATATTGGATCTCGTCGCAGAGCTTGAGTATTGCTACCTTGCCTTGCTCCAGGACGTACATGGCATCGCCCGGTTCGTCCTCTACGAACAGGTAGTCCCCTTTCTCGAGCGAAATCTCGACCGCATCCTCGAG